>NZ_JAUOEV010000011.1:0-158210 GCF_031932135.1 Shewanella vaxholmensis | reverse complement strand
CCAGATAGCACCTGTTTACCCCAATACAAAATGTAAAAGTTAACCAGAGTCGAGGCACCTTAGTTGATGTTGGCGTAAATTCAGTTCGTGCCCATTAGGTCAACAAATCGGTATGAACCGAATACACAGGCTTTAATCCCCTCGCTAACTCGCCAACACCACAGACTGTTCAATCCAGCCCAAGGCAAATGCGTACAATCAACACAGGTGCAAAAATGCCTCAGTTAGATTAATCTGACCTTCCTTTACTTGCTTATGGTGCTTATCTTGCGGTACACGGCCGATTTATTAGAAATGCGCAGCTTTAAGCGTTTCGAGACCGAACTCGCACACTTAGGCTTTACGCATTTTAAACCCTTAGCGCCACTTCGCCCTTGGGTGCAGCGCTACTTTCATTTGCGCGTAGCGACCGATTTACCGCAGAACATTGAGCAGACATTTTATCCGGACGGCGGCACTAGCCTGCATTTCTATTTCCCAACGCCAACACAATCGCTAACTCAAACGATAAGCAGCGATGAACCCAAAGTGTTGTTTCATTGCGGTCAAAGCCGACATTCCCACGCCTTTTTGCCAGGAATCGAGCTGCTGATAGTTCGCTTTCACCCCGGCGGCGCGTTTCATTTACTCGGCATTGAACTGCAAGATATTAAGTCTACAACATCAGTGACGGCTATTGATGCGACGCAATTGCAGCTAACAGGATTGGATCAACTGCTATCACAACTGGCGCAAACCAATCAACCAGCCCGACGCATCGCATTACTTGAGCATTGGCTATTGCAACTCAACCAGCGGCAATTTACTGCGGCCTTATCTCGGCATGAATGCGCGAGGATTGGCTTAGTGCAGGCGAGTTTGCCAAAGCTTATTCAAACCCAAGCCAGTTTAGAGGATTTCTACGGACAACTGCCCCTAAGTCGTCGTCAGTTTGAACGAAGATTTAAACAAGAAACCGGATTGTCGCCAGCGCAGTTACTGCAGTTAAACAGAGTCAAAGTCGCCCGTAACCTACTCAGTCAATCACCTAACCTCAGCCTAGTGCAAGTTGCATTCGATTGCGGATTTTACGATCAAGCCCATCTACATCAACACTTTGTGCGAGTGACACAGCAAACGCCAGGACAATACAAAAAGCGTAAAATGTCGCAAATCTCCAATCCTACGTCGCGCTAACCGCTTAGATTGAAGCCTCAGCTTATAGGAGGCTTTTATGTCAGAACGTATACCACGCCAGCAAATTTATCAGCTACAACCCGCACTCGCCAACGCACTGTTAAGCTTAGACAAAGCAGCCGGCGACTCCCACTTTGCGCCATTACTGGTGCATTTAGTCAAGCTCAGAGCATCGCAACTCAATGGCTGCGCGTTTTGTCAGCGAATGCACGCAGAAGAAGCCAGAAGCGACGGTGAAGAACAGCTGCGTTTAGATTTACTTGCCGCTTGGCATGAGGTCGATGGAATCTTTAATGAACGGGAACGTGCAGCGCTGCTCTGGACAGAAATCTTAACCCAAGTTGCTACTGCACCCGTGCATGACAGTCAATATGCGGCGCTTACTGAGCATTATTCCGAGAAAGAAATTGTCGACCTCACCAGCTTAATCATTGCCATTAATGGCTGGAACCGCATCGCGATCGCCTTCCACTTGCAACCCATATAGCAGCAAATAAATGGACAATAAAAAGGGCACCTAATCGGGTGCCCTGTTTGTTGGTATCACTATGCCGTTCGTATCGCTATGCCGTTAACTTAAGGTCAGCGCGACAATTTTAAGTGGATGATTGTCATCGAACGAAGGGAAATCTTCATGGGGATCAAGCCAAGTGTGCGCTGTGACTGTACGACCTTGTTTTTCAACGCAGCGTACTAAACTGTCAAACCATGCTTGGCGCTCAACTTTCGCCACATTGTTGCAGCAAACGATAGTGCCGCCGACTTTAGTCGCCATTAATGCAGGCTTAAATAAACCTTGATAATCATTGATCAAATCGACAATACCGAAAGCACTCTTGGCATAACGCGGTGGATCGAGGAACACGAGATCAAACTGGGTTTGCGGCAATTTTGGGTAGCTCGGTAATTTTTGATTACGGCGCCCTCCCACACTTAAACCAGCCAATTGGCGCAATGCCGGAAACGCATCACTCTGCACAAACTCACACACATTGGACACCTGATTTAACGCCGCATTCGCTTTGCCCGTCGCTAAAGCAAAGGAAGAAAAATCGACGTTCATCACCCGAGTCGCGCCGCCGATGGCTGCCGCTGTACCAATGCCGCAGGTGTAAGAAAATAAATTCAGCACGGTTTTATCTTGGCTGTTTGCCCGCACATATTCACGACCAATGCGCATATCGAGGAATAACAGCGGATCTTGTCCTTCGTGGCGCAGTTTAGTGCTGAACTTAATACCATTTTCCTGCATGACTCGCTCAGAACTCGCGATCTCTGTCAGTGCCGGTGATAACGCGTTCAATACGCGGGAATTGCCTAATGAGCGGTCGTTATACACAATCGGCAAATCGGTCTGTTGCAGCAAAACGGCGCTAATATCGCTCAACTCTTCGTCGGTTAAGGTCTGATGAAAACTCTGCACTAGCCAAGTATCGCCGTAACGGTCGACATTCAAGCCACTCACGCCTTCGACTGTGCCATGGAACACCCGAAAACAATCGGTTTGATCCTGTTCTGCTTGTTGTAAAAAATCATGGCGTTTCGCCAGAGCCGTCGATAACAGCGTTTGAATAGACATAAAAAGCGGGACTCGCGCAGCGGAAACCTGCGTAAGGTTTCAAGAAGGAAAACGGCATAATAACAAACTAGGTCGCAGAATATCGGATAAATTCACCAAAAGAGCGCTAAATTGCAGGCTTTGGCCCGTTCCAACGAGGGCCCGACTCCCTTAGCATAGCTCTCTCGATAGCACTGTTGGATATAAGGTCAGATACCGCTCATGCTGATCATTTGAATAATCATTAGCTTGAAATCTAGCGCTCACGTTTCGGCTAGCGTCAGTGCGCTCTTAACCTAAGCCGTTTTCTGAGTGCCCTTTCATTCTTAGTGCATCTCAAACTCACTTCACCCGTTTACTATTATGTTCACTGAGCCCTTGATGTATAAGGCTAAAGCATGCAGATGGATTTTCTAACGGCAGCAGATGTCCATATCGCTTATCTTCTAAAAATACTGTATCCGGCGTGAGCTGTTGCCAGCGCTGCCAGGTCGCTTCAGAAAAGAACACTGACGGTTTCCCTCGGATGGCGACGCAGGGAAGCTTTATCTGCTTCAATATCGATAATACATTCGGCGGTTGAGTGTAGTTATGCGCTTCCCATCGTTTAGGAAACTTCAACATGAATTGGCCATCATTGTTTTGATGAATCCCAAATTGAGCTAAGGCGATAAAAGCCTCATCATCAAAGCGTTTGTATAGCTTACTCATTTTGCAATATTCGATATATTGCTCCCGGGTTTCCCACACATCGCGCTTCTTTAAGGTGTTTTTTGCGGGCGCGGTCAGATTCATTAACGATTTAGGCATTAACTTAGCCAACCAAGCGATAGGGAGCGATACCATTGCAGGTTCAATTAGTATCAGTGCTTTAAACAAATCAGGTCTTTTATTGGCGGCAAGAATGGTGCTGGATGCTCCCATTGAATGGCCAATTCCGATAATCGGCGCACTGCAATGCCGCTCAATATGCAAGATCAAATCATCGGCATAAAGCTGCCAATCTCGGCGCTTAGGCGGCATACCTGCATCAGGCCATGTCGGCCTTAACTCGAGTGCATTAAGGCTGAACGCTTGCTTCAACTTGGCCAATAAGGGCGCATAAACGCCTAATGGAAAACCATTGGCGTGGTAGAAATGAGCGGGGTCGCCAATATCTGAAAAGGTTTTAAAAACCTGAGCCTGTTGTAATTCAGTCCAAATTTGATCCATCAAATCCCACTTATCGAGCCCCACTGTTATAGTTCAACGGATTCAATCGTACCAATCTAAGCCGCTAGGCACCTTACGCTCAAGCTACGAAATCTAGCGATGAAATCAAACCTGTCGATATCAGTCTTTACGACAGCCTTAAAAGGTCATTAAATCACTTCAATTAACGACTCTAATCCGGGCGCGGTTTTTGTCGGCACAAACTCTATCACTTCAAACTCGGCAACATCGGCAATGCAGAAAGGATCTTGCTGCAAAATAGCCTCTAGCGCCGCGCGACTCTCAGCCTTAGCAAGGATGACGCCGCCGGTACGTGGCACTTTGCGACCTGAGGCGACAAAAGTCCCTGCGGCATAATACTGCTCAAGGTAGGCAATGTGCGCGGCTAAATGTAACTCCACTTCGGCAATAGGCTTTTTATAGGTGAGCGAAACAACAAACATAGGTATCCTCTTATTCAGCAAGTCGGGGCTTATACAATAGGTTTCTTCCCGCTGACTATATAGTGCGGTCCTAATATATAGTGCGGTCCTCAAGTGTCAAATGAACTTAGCCTCCAGCAAAGTTAAAAACAGTCAACAGCAGGTTGCACCTCTGTTTACGTGTGGTTATCAACCCATGATGAATACGTATGTAAGCGGTTGTACCTAAAACCAAGGCAAGGCTACTATAAATCCGCTCGTTTCACCCTCTGCTTGTGGGGTTTGAGATGTGTGAGGTCGTTTCTGATAGGGTTATATACAAGGATTACTATCAGGCTTAAGTTCTTTCTGCTGACTGGCTTTGAGCCATTCTTTTGGACTGACTCGTTTTAATTAAGGTGTTAAGTCCAAATGTGAAATGAATTTATCGGCGAATATGCTTCTGAGGGAGAGGTATATTCGCCATTTTTTCACAGAGCTGACTCATTCATAGCATGCGCGAAACCATAGCGAACAAGCTTTGAATCAGACTCTTAGCTGTTTCGAGGATGCGCTGGCTTTTACACACAAGCCTCTTTGCAGTGATGAATAGCGAACCACATAAAAGCAAAGTACAGTGCCAATCCATTGCTCGGCAAAACAATTAAAACAATAAGCACTCAAGGCAGAAATACTGCCGGCAACAGAAAGGAAGTTCAATGTCTTCGAATCATCAACAGGCTAATCAAAAAGATAGCCATCAAGCTGCCACGCCTCAGGCGCCGCATTCATTCAAGCAACAACCTGAGCTGAATTTCTGGCAAATTTTTAATATGTGCTTCGGTTTTTTAGGCATTCAATTTGGTTTTGCCCTGCAAAATGCTAACGTCAGCCGCATTTTCCAAACCTTAGGTGCATCTATCGATGAAATCCCCATTCTGTGGATTGCCGCGCCGCTGACGGGTTTATTGGTTCAACCTATTATTGGTTATTTGAGTGATAAAACCTGGGGACGCCTTGGCCGTCGCCGCCCTTATTTTTTGATTGGCGCGATTTTTACCACTCTTGCTATTTTTATCATGCCGCACTCACCTACCCTGTGGATTGCCGCGGGCATGTTGTGGATCATGGATGCCTCGATCAACATCGCCATGGAGCCGTTTCGCGCTTTCGTCGGTGACAATTTACCTAAAAGCCAGCGTACCCAAGGCTATGCCATGCAAAGCTTTTTTATCGGCATTGGCGCTGTGGTCGCGTCAGCTTTACCTTATATTTTGACTCACTTTTTTGCTGTCGCTAATACTGCACCAGCGGGTGAAATTGCCGACTCCGTGCGTTATGCCTTCTATTTCGGTGGCGCAGTGTTATTGCTCGCGGTCACTTGGACTGTCGTATCGACAAGAGAATATTCCCCCGAAGAATTAGCCGCCTTTAACGCTAAACAAATCGATGCAGAGGATGAAACTTTAGCTCGCACTCGTACCCGCAAGGATTATCAATTTGCGTCCTTCGTGTGGATGGGTCTCGGCGCCTTGCTCACCTTCGCTATTTGGGCGCAGGATTTAGATAAGCAACTGTATATCTTAAGCTTAGGGATTTTCGCCTTTGGCCCATTGCAACTGTATTGCGCGCTGCGTTTGGGCAATTCACAACCCGCTGAACGCAATAAGCTCGGCATGGTATTTAGCGTGGTCGATGACTTATTCCATATGCCCAAAGCCATGCATCAACTGGCGATAGTGCAGTTTTTCTCTTGGTTTGCGTTGTTTGCCATGTGGATTTACACCACAGCTGCCGTGACGTCTTACCATTTTGGCAGCAACGATGTATTGTCCCAAGCCTACAACGACGGCGCAGATTGGGTTGGCGTGCTGTTCGCCTCCTACAATGGTTTTGCCGCGATTGCCGCGATTTTTATACCTATGCTGGCTAAGCGTATCGGCATCAAACTGACGCACACGGTCAATATGTTCTGTGGCGGTATCGGGTTGATTAGCTTCTTTATTAAAGACCCAAGCCTGTTATGGCTGCCTATGATAGGTGTCGGTATCGCGTGGGCGTCCATTTTATCTGTGCCCTACGCCATGTTGTCGGGCATGTTACCCCCGCAAAAAATGGGCGTTTACATGGGGATTTTTAACTTCTTCATTGTGATCCCGCAGCTTCTCGCCGCCAGTGTGCTGGGTTTAGTGCTCAATGGTCTGTTCGATGGTCAACCTATTTATGCGTTGATCACAGGTGGCATCTTGATGATGTGCGCAGGTATTGCGGTACTTTTTGTTGAGCAAGAGATTGTGGATCAAAATGACCAAAGCGCCGCCGTAAATAGCAAAACCAACTTAACCACAAAAGCCGCAAACAAAGTTAACTGACAGTTCACTAAGTGCTGTGGCGCTGAATAAGATGGCACTCAATTAAGTGCCATCTCCTTAAGTGAGGCTCTTTTAGATGCCAGGCCGTTAGATAACAGTCAGTTAGATGCTAGGTCTTTAGATAACAATCAGTTAGTCGGCATATAGCCAGATACATTAAGCGCGGTGAACTCGGCCAGTTGGCGATTCACCGCAGCATGAAGCTTTTATATCAATTCAATCACTATAAAAATATAACCATTATTTGGGGAGAACGAGATGGAATCTAGTCCTACGCCGCAGCAGGATCTGCACACTAGCCAAACCCGTCACGCACAAACGTTAACAAGGCGCAGCCGCCTAGCGCTTGCCGTCGCCGCAAGTCTATTAGGGACAATAGGATTCACAGCCTGTTCACCCTCATCGAATTCAGCAACACCGAGCATGAGTGGCAATGCCGCATCAAATGTGCAGCAGGTTGCGCCCGGCGCACCGGGTAAAGCGCCGACTTGGGCATTTTCGGGTAAAACCGGTATTGGAACGTCTTACGAGCCTTACACCCAAGGTCAATACCAAGATGCCAAGCAAAATCCCATTAGCCGCGTTTGGTTCTCCCTCGCCCAAGGTATTTTAACCGAAACCATGTATGGTCTTATTCACAATGCGCAGCTCAAAGAACTGCAATTTGTGGTCACGGGTAATGGCTTTGTCGATACCGAAAAAGATAACACCATCAGCAGCATAGAATATTTAGATACCGATGCTAACGGTCGCCCACAATCCCTTGCCTATAAAATTATCAATAAAGATGTTGAAGGTAAATATCAGATTGAAAAGCATATCTTTACCGATCCTGACCGCGACACCCTAATGATGCGCGTCACCTTTACCGCCTTTGAAGACGGCATTACGCCGCATTTGTATGTCAATCCGCATATCGATAACGCGGGCGCCAATGATATCGGCCGCATCGACACTCATACTGACAATCATGCCAACACTCATGCTAGTAATCAGGCGCTGGTGGCCTATACCGCCGCCAAAGACAGCAGCGTGATGACGGTGAAATCCGATCTCAATTTTGTGCAGGCAACGACAGGCTTTGTCGGCGTCTCTGATGGCCTAGCCGATTTGGCCGATAACGGCACACTCGATACGCACTATCAAACGACCAGTGCACAGGATAAATCGACCGTTGGCAATATCGCCTTTACCGCGAGTTACCCTACGCTCATCAAAGCCAAACCCGTCACTTTTAATCTCGCCATCGGTTTTGGTAAAGATGAAACCCAGAGTTTAGCCAATGCCGATGCCACCTTGGCCGCAGGTTATGATGCTGTGCTGAGCGCCTATAAAGGCGATGCCACCCATGTCGGCTGGCACGATTACTTAAGCTCGCTGCCCGCCATCACAAACATGGCCAACAACACGACCGATAACGGTAAGCTGCTGTATACCAGTGCTATGGTCTTAAAAGCGCAAGAAGATAAAACCTATGCGGGCGCACTGATCGCCTCGTTATCTAATCCTTGGGGCGATACGGTTTCAGCAGCCGTTCCGAGTACTGGCTATAAAGCGGTATGGCCGCGTGACTTTTACCAATGTGCCATGGCATTCCTCGCCATGGGTGACACCCAAACGCCCAAAGTGGCCTTCGAATACCTGAAAAAAGTGCAAGTGACCGAAAAGACGCCCGGCTTTACGGGTACGCCGGGTTGGTTCCTGCAAAAGACCCATGTGGATGGCCAAATTGAGTGGGTTGGTGTACAGCTCGATCAAACCGCCATGCCAATCATGCTCGGCTGGAAACTCTGGCAAGCAGGTGTGCTCACCCCTGATGAGATCAGTCACTGGTATCAAGAGATGCTCAAAGGTGCAGCGGACTTTTTGATCAGCGGCGGTGAGGTCAATCTGGATTGGAATCACACCCAAATCACCCCGCCTAAAACCCAGCAAGAACGTTGGGAAGAACAAGCGGGTTACTCCCCCTCAACAACGGCTGCCGTGATTGCCGGCCTTGTTGCCGCGAGTGACATCGCCAAAGAAGCCAAGGATCCCGACTCCAGTAGTCGTTATCTTGCCGCCGCCAAAGGCCTAAGTGATAGCTTAGAAAAACACTTAGTCACCACCCAAGGGCTATTGAAGAACAGCACCGGAGTCAGCACGCCTTACTATTTACGTTTAAGCCCGAATGGCGAGCCAAATACTGGCGATACACTGGCGGCAAATAACGGTAAGCAAGGTTTAGATCAACGTCAGATCCTCGATGGCGGATTTTTAGAACTGGTGCGTTATGGCGTGCGCGGTGCAACCGATAAGCTCATCAATCAAAGTCTTCAACTGATTGATAATACTGAGCTTGAGCACAACCTACGCCTTAAATACGAGTTTAGCGCCAAAGATGGCAGCACTATCCCCGGCTTTAGACGTTATGGCAACGACGGCTACGGTGAGGATACGGTTTCTGGCCATAACTATGCGGAATCGGGCAGCAACAGCGCCGATCAACGTGGCCGAGTCTGGCCCTTCTTCACCGGTGAGCGCGGTCATTTTGAATTAGCACTCGCCCAAGCGAAAGGTGAGCTAACAGGCAATAACGCCCAGCAAACCAAGCAGCAGTTGCTCAACACCTATGTGCAGGGCATGGAAACCTTTGCGAATGCGGGCATGATGTTACCCGAGCAAGCGTGGGACGGTGTCGGCGATGCCACCCGCTACCATTACCAACTCGGACAAGGCACTAACTCGGCCACGCCGCTCGCTTGGACCCATGCCGAATACATCAAACTGGTGCGATCGATGACCGACGGCCAAGTCTGGGATAACTACCCTATCGTCCCAGCGGCATTGAAATAATGTATTGAAATAACATATTAGTCGAACTACAAATTCGGTATATCGCTGGCTAGAACAACCTCTCATAAGTTGTTCTAGCTTTTTTATAGGGGTTTTATAATGCTTGATTTAGCTCCTACTCTCCCCACATAAATTATTTCGATAAGTATCATTGTTAGACTATACTGTTCATACGTACAGTATATTGTGATTTATTATGATGATCCTAGGCCGCTTCGCCAAACATACCCAATATCGGCTCTCGCTATTTAGCTCCTTGATTGCCGCAGGATTTCCGTCACCTGCCCAAGACTATGTAGAACAAACATTAGATCTCAATGAGTTATGCATCAAGCACCCAGCCGCCACGTTTTTTGTCAAAGTCCAAGGGGATTCGATGATCGACGCGGGGATTTTCTCCGGTGATATTTTAGTGGTGGATCGCTCATTACAGCCGGCCCACGGGGATACCGTTGTCGCAGCAGTCAACGGCGAGTTTACCGTAAAGCAATTGCAACTGCGCCCTGTGGTGCAATTACTGCCACGTAATGCCTTATTCTCCCCGATTGCCATCAATGATGAGTCTGAGTTAAACATCTTTGGGGTGGTAACCAACGTGGTGAAAAAGCTCAAATGACGCCCTCACTATTCGCACTCGTCGATTGCAATAATTTTTATGCCTCCTGTGAGCGGATGTTTAGGCCAGATTTAGCTGGCAGGCCGATTGTAGTGTTATCCAACAACGATGGCTGCGTCGTCGCCCGCTCGGCAGAGGCAAAACAACTTGGCATCAAGATGGCGGTGCCTGTGTATCAAATCGCAAACCAACTCCGCCAGCATCACGTTGCGGTATTCTCCTCCAACTATGCACTCTATGCCGACATATCAAATAGAGTCATGACCACCTTAGAACAAATGGTACCGAAAGTAGAAGTGTATAGTATTGATGAAGCGTTTTTAGATCTTTCTCGTCTCGATAAATGCATTGATATTCATCAGCTTGCACTTGATATTTATCAACGAATACCACAGTGGATTGGGATCAGTGTTTGCGTCGGCATTGGACCGACAAAAACCCTGGCTAAACTGGCAAACCATGCCGCGAAACGTTATCCCGCGACGCGGGGCGTGGTTGACTTGCGCGACCGTGAACGCCAACGACGGCTGATGGCGCTTATCCCTGTCGACGAAGTCTGGGGAATAGGCCGTCGGCTTACAAAACGCTTGAACATCATGGGCATAAATACCGCGTTGCAATTGGCGGATGCGCATCCCAAGCTTATCCGCGACACCTTTTCTGTCACCGTTGAGCGCACGGTACGCGAACTTAACGGCATTGACTGTGATGACATACAAGAGGTCGCCGCCACTAAGCAACAAATTATCAGCTCCCGATCCTTTGGCAGCCGTATTGATAATTTAGAAGCGATGCAACAGGCAATCAATGAATACACTTTTAGGGCCTGTGAAAAACTGCGCTCCGAGCGCCAGTACGCTAAAGCAATGTCGGTATTTGTGCGTACTAGCCCTTTTAGCGATGCAACTCCCCAGTACAGCAAATCGCTGTCGGGCAGTTTAGTTCGCCCCAGCAATGATACGCGGGATTTTGTCACCCTTGGCCAAAGCCTACTGCAAAGTATTTGGCGTGAAGGTCATGCCTATGCAAAGGCCGGTGTCATGTTAGGGGATTTTTTTGGTGCTGGCGTGTTTCAGCTCGGATTATTCGATGACGTCACGCCTAGGCCTAAAAGCAAAGAGTTGATGCAGTTACTCGATAAAGTGAACCACAGCGGTCATGGAAAAATTTGGTTTGCAGGACAAGGTATTGACCCGACTTGGGGAATGAAGCGTGAGCAGCTTTCCCCTCGTTACACCACCCAATGGGCACAATTACCCATAGTGAAATAATCAGCAAATCCAGTGGCTAAATGATCGTCTGCGAATTACAGACCCCATCTAACTCTAAACTAACTCTAAAATCCATATAGCACTAAAACCCATCTAGATCTAAAAAATATATAGCGCTAAGCCCCGTAGGGTGTTAACGCTAAAGCGGCATTAACACCCATCAACCTTTGGCTCATTCCGCCTTAACACTCTTCATCGCTGAGATCTTCAAAGTACCAGTAGCCTTGATTCACCCACTCGGTAAGTTGCGTGAGCAAATCAGCATGGGCTAACCAAGGGGCTAAGGCGGTTTTATCCAACTGATTACTATCACATAGTAATGGGATCACTGCAGCCAATTCGGCTGAAAGCTGATACTTATCACCATTAATATAGACAACGCCCTGTGCCACATTAATATCAAAATACAAACAGCGCAGCCCGCCGAGGCGAATAAGCGGCTGCTCATCGAGCCAAGCGAGCACTTCGTCTTGTGTGATGTCCAATGGCTCATCGGGTAAATCTAAGGCGCACTTTGACTGAGTTAAATAGCGGCCAGAAAACTCGCTCACGAGTTCATCGGTCAACATATTGGTCAGTTGCGTACGTAACCGCGTTAAATCGCCATTATCGACACAACCACTGCGGGTGGTCAGCTCACGGTCTGGATCTTTAATTTGCTGTGCGCCTAAATCCTGCTCAGACAAATGATCGGCCAAAGCGCTTATCATATCTTTAGCGGAGGCGGTGCGATAACCCACTGAAAAACTTAACGACTGTTCTAAGGTTATGCCGTCATGGGGGAATCCAGGGGGAATATAAAGGATGTCGCCAGGCAACAACTCAGTATCGATAATCGGGTCAAAGGCTTCGGTGTGCAGCAAAGCGGGATGGGCGGCAAACTCTTTGTGCGGCCCCAGATCGCCCACGCGCCAACGGCGACGTCCCGAACCTTGGCAAATAAACACATCATACAGATCGATATGCGGCCCCACGCCACCACCTGGCGTCGCAAAACTCACCATCACATCATCTAAACGCCAGCGCGGAATAAAATCAAAGCATTGGATCAAGGCTTCCGCATCGGGCACCCAGTTATTCAAGGCTTGCACGATCAGAGTCCAATCCCGTTCTCCGAGATGATCGTAGGAATCGAAGGGGCCAAATTCCGCCTGCCATTGGCCAGCTTGTTGGTACACCCGCCGAGATTCCACCAGCTCATCCATGGCTAAGCCCGCTAATTCTTCGGGCGAAATTAAATCTTGAAAGTGCTTGAATCCTTGGCGGATCACCAAGGGTTTTTTCTGCCAATATTCTGCTAAAAATTGCGCGGGCGTTAAGCCGTTAATATCGAGTTGCATGGGTTGCTCACAAACCAAACTGTTATTCATAGCAGCAAATGCTAACAGGAAGCGAAACCAAGAAAGCTCGACCGGATCAACAAAGCATTAAGTCTTTTGTCAGCATCAATGTGATAGTGAATTTACTAACGTATTGAATTACAATCGGCTTATCAAAAAGCATTTCGCCACAAACAGCGCTAATGCTGACACATCATTTATTGAGTCCACGTAAGATCTATGCCTACATCAGCAGCTAACACTTTGGTCGTGCTCGACTTTGAAACCACGGGGCTATCGCCCAATCAAGGGGACCGCGCGATTGAAATCGGCGCTGTACTGATAGAAGACGGTGTGATCACTCAAAGATTTTCTGAGTTAATGAACCCTGGATTTAGAATAAGTCGCTTTATTGAGGACTACACAGGGATCAGCAATCAAATGCTAAGGGACGCGGCGCCCTGCAATGAAGTGATGGCACGTTTTGCCGACTTTATCGCCGATCACAATTTAGTTGCCCACAATGCGGCGTTCGATCAACGCTTTTTAGATGCGGAGTTTGCCCAAATTCGCCATCGTTATCTTGGGCAATTTGGCTGTTCCTTGCTGGTGGCGAGACGTTTGTATCAAGCGGCACCCAATCATCAGTTAGGTACTTTAGTGCGCTATAAACAGTTACCAACCGATGGCACTTTTCACCGCGCCTTAGCCGATGCCGAAATGACCGGCCATTTGTGGCTGGCTATGCTGGCAGACCTTCAGCAAGAGTTTGGACTCTGCTCACCGACCTTTGAGTTACTGCAAAAATTAGCGAAGAAAACCAAAGCAGAGGTGCCGAAGTTTTTACGCCAATACGCCGTCAAGTGATCCAAAAAGCAACGCAGCTAAGAGGTATCAAAAAGCAAAAAACCGATAAATCCAAGGATTATCGGCTTTGTTCCATCAGCTTAGTTTCAACAGGTAAAATTAACGATTCAATCGGTTGCCGACAAAAACATTATGCTAGCGGTAACGGCTTAAGCGGCGCGCTATCAATGCCGCAGGAGCTGCGAACCACTAAGGTTGTCGGAATAAGCTGCGCACTCACCTCTTGTCCGCGGATAAGTTTGAGTACACTGTCGACTAAGATCTCACCGGCTAATTGGGTGTTCTGCTTAATGGTCGTTAATGGCGGATTAGCAAAACTCGCCACCGGAATATCGTCATATCCCACTACAGCCACTTGCTCTGGGACTGAAATACCCTTTTCTTTCAGCGCCCGAATCGCGCCGATGGCAATCAAATCACTGGCCGCAAATATCGCATCAAACTTAGCGCCTTGGGCAATCAACACCATAGCGGCATCGTAGCCGGAACTTTCTGTGCTGATGGCCGACACTTGCTTAGTGCGATCCACGGGAATATTCGCCGTTTGCAGCGCCTTCACATGGCCTAAATATCTGTCCCTAAACTCAGGGCTATGGCTCGAAGCATCACCTAAAAAGGCAAAAGCGTTGCGGCCAAGGGAAATCAAATGCTCTGTCGCAATCAAGCCGCCTTGATGATTATCACAACCAATCGACAACACAGACTTATTGTTATGCTCGGCGCCCCAAATCACAAAATGGGTATTCTGCGCTAACAGTCGCTCCAGCTTTTGCTCGTAATCCATATAGTCGCCATAACCGAGCAGAATAATGCCATCGGCTTTATTGCTGTCTTCATAATCGGCATGCCAATCGCTGGATAATTGCTGAAAAGAAACGAGTAAATCATAACCCTGCTGCGCCGTTGCTCGGGTAATAGAACCTAGCATAGACAGGAAAAAGGGATTGATTAACGAGTCATCATTGGTGGGGTCTTCACACAATAACAGCGCTAAGGTATGGCTATTTTGGGTGCGAAGATTACTGGCGTTTTTATCAACCTTGTAATTCAGCTCTTTAGCAATGGCTTGAATACGTTGACGGGTCTCTAAATTGACTAACGGACTGTTTCTAAGGGCACGGGAAACCGTAGACTGGGATACGCCAGCACGATAAGCAATATCAATCGAGGTCGCTTTCGATGCCATAGAGAGGAGGTAACCTTAGTGATTATTTTGCGTCGATACTAAAACAGTTCCGCTAACTTGTATAGACGAATGCATTAACATCCGTCTTACACTTAGATTTTCTGCTTAAATGCCAAGCTGATCGAGCAAATCATCGGCGTCATTATCAATGGCGCGAGTCGCAATGGCGGGTTTGTCTGCCATCTTCACCCAAGGCGAAACATTCGACGTTGAGTCCTTATTACCGCCTATCGTACTGTGCTGCTCTAATAGGCTGTCGGGGTCGAATTCTTCATCGTAAACAAATTCATCTAAACGAATGAACTCAGTTTTATCCATGGCAAATTCGAGGTAGAAAATATGATTGTTTTCAGTTCTAAACGACACTCTACGGGCGACCGCATCATCTAAGTTAGCATCGATTGAAATGGTTAACTCTTTATTAATCGTCAACATTTTTGGCTGACTTTGGCTGATTGACGTTTGCAATTCTTTTGAAATTTTATTAATAAAATCCCCTAAGATTTGGTTCATCAACTCACCCATCACGTTACTCACTTCATCTGACGTATGCGAAAATGCCAACTCAGATTCAGGCATGCCCATGTTCAGCATGTAGCGACGGTAGATTTCAATCGCCGCCGAAGATGAAAAGTTAATGACGACTAGGCCCGAAAAACCACCATCAAAAATCGAGAAACAACCAAGATCGGGTTTTAGACGCGTGCGCGCGATACTTTGTACCATACCTGCGTGGGTAACATTACTGGCACTGGTGCTAGAGAGTACGTGGGCGACTGAGTGACATAACTTCAGTAAAATATCATCCGACGTTACGATAGTATTTGTGGTCATAATCGATTCTCAAACTGAATAATGCATTAATCTTGCGCGTAAAAGCGTAAAAAATCAAAATTAAAACAATTGATTAGCCTAATTTAGCAAGGCCGTAAAGTTAACATAACGCTAACTTATTGATATTTAATAGGTCAGATAAAACCTGCAACATGCAACGACTTAAAAAACGGCATAACTTAATAAGAACATGCCCCATAATGCAACAGATTAAAATTCCCTATCATCATTTCCTGCTTTAGATCAAAGAAACTCATATTTTATAACGGCTTTTGCTGAATTTATGTCACAGACGATTCAATTGAGATTGATTCGCAGGTATATTAAGTAACAATTATCAGCCTTTGAGACCCCCAATGATCACGTTTTTGCGCCGATTTACTATCTTGCAACGCTTAATGATGATGCTTCTTATGGCCGCGATAGGGACTGTGTGTTTTGCCAGTTTTTCGATTAAAGAACAGTACAGCAATTTAATTGAGCAGAAATGGCTACAAATAGACGGTCAACTCGCCAGCATGTTAAGCGTGATAGATGTACATCGTCAGGATGCGCTCAAAGGTAAATACAGCGAAGAAGACGCCAAGAAAGCTGCCGCGGAGTTAATCAATCAGACTCGCTATTCTGGCTCAGGCTATTTCATTGTTATTGATGATAATAATCAAATCCTCGCCGACGGTGACAATGCAAGTCTTGTTGGCACCTCAGCATTAACATTTAAATTACCCAATGGCACTAATCCATTGGCCACTATGCTGCCTTTAGCGCGGGCTAAATCGAAAACCACCCTCGAATACCCCATAGCCGATCCTATGACTCGCGCTATCGAAGATAAGCTCGCCGAAGCCCGTTACTACCCACAATGGGGCTGGACAGTGATGACAGGTGCTTATCTCAGTGATGTGAAAGCGAGTTTAAAGTCGGTCATTATCGATTACCTAATTATCATGTTTTTGATTTCAGTGCCGATTTTTGCTTTCTTCCTTGTGCTTAATCATTCCATCACCTCGCCATTGAATGATGCCATTGATGCCCTTGAAGATATTGCCCAAGGCGAAGGCGACTTAAGTCAGCGCATTAATGCTCAAGGTAAAGATGAGATTGCCCATCTCGCCCGCGCCTTCAACATGTTCGCACAAAAAATTGGCGACATGGTCGGCCATTTACAGCCCCTAGGCCAAGCGTTAGACACAGACGCAAAACAGCTCATGATTGCAGTTGAAGAGTCCAATCAAAGTGCTGAGCATATCCACAGAGAAACGGGCAGCGTTGCCACCGCCGTCAATCAAATGCTGTCGACCACCCATGAAATGGCGAGCAACACCCAGCAAGCGGCCGATGCGGCGAACAGCGTAAAAGAACAAGCGCAGCAAAGCCAAGTGGTGATTGATAACACGGTCAGCAATACTGAAAAGCTGGTAGCTGAATTAAAAGCCTCTGAAGTGATTACCCAAAAACTGGGCGTCGCCTCACAGCAGATCGGTAGCATTCTCGATGTGATCCGCAGCATTGCCGAACAGACCAACTTGCTCGCCCTCAATGCCGCCATTGAAGCTGCTCGAGCAGGGACCCACGGCCGTGGTTTTGCCGTGGTTGCCGATGAAGTCCGCGCCCTTGCTACTCGCACCCAAGACTCGACCAATGAGATCCAAAAAATCATTAGCGAGATCCAATCCGGTGTAGGCTCAGTGATGAAGAGCAACAATCAAACTCAACTGCAATCTGATGAGCTGCAGGCTCAAGCCCACGAAGCGGGTAAAGCCATGGCGGCGATTCTGCAATTAATTGCCCATATCAGTGACATGAACACACAATTAGCCAGCGCCACCGAAGAGCAATCACTGGTGACCGAAGAAATTAATCGAAATATTTGTAATATTTCAGAATTAACCGAAGTCTCAGTCAAAGCTAACGAAAGTAATAGCCATGCAGCTCAGTCACTGCAAGACATTAGCCAAGACATGTCCCGCACCTTAGGCCAGTTTAAAATCTAACTTGGCTGTATGACTTACCAACAGGGGGCGCATAGGGCGCCCTTTTCTTTGATCACATTTCCAGTAACCCAAGTTACGACTATCTCAGCAACGATGAATACTAATGAAAAAGTCCCATTAACCTCAAATTCTCTGTCACGCTAACGTGTGATATGCGGTATGCTTTAGCCTTAAAAATCCAACCGAGACACTGCCATGCGAATGACCTTAGCCGTTCACCCTGAACAGTACACTATTCATAGCTTTAGCCCGAATGCCGTATTGCCCAGTGAGGTTTTTGTACAGGACATGTATTTCATTGGAAAAACCCAAGAAGGTTTATCTTTAGTTATTTCCAGTGAAGTGAAACTCGACAGCCTAGAACAAGAACCGGGCTGGTGTTGTTTTGAAGTGCTCGGGCCACTCGGATTCTCGATGACAGGCATTTTATCTAAAGTGTCTGGCACCTTAACGGACGAACAAATCAGTATTTTTGCAATTTCCACCTTTGATACTGACTACATTTTAGTGAAAAAGAATCGCCTCAAAAGTGCCGTCGCTGCCTTGAAAAAACAGGGCTACCACATCATAGAATCGAAAGACGAAGTGTAATACCCCTTTAAATATGAGCTCATCTACTATGTACGAAAAAACAGTCACCATTACCGCTAAACATGGCATCCACACTCGTCCTGCTGCTTTACTGGTTAAAGAAGCCAAAACCTTTGATTGCGATGTCATGGTTGAATGCAATGGAAAACAAGCGAGTGCTAAAAGTCTGTTTAAGCTACAAACTTTAGGGCTATATTCTGGCGTTACGGTAAGAGTGTTTGCCGAAGGTGAACAGGCACAAGCCGCAGTTGAGAAAGTCTCCGAACTGCTGATCACGCTAAGCTAGCTAGGCCTTTGTCCTATTTACGAGTGTATTGATTAGCGCACCAATATCTAAGACTGCATATATAACTTACCGACGAGGGATAAATCGAAACGGGTTCTGTACGTGCCAATACTTTACACGCCAACGCTTTACAAACTCAACGCCACTCAACTAGACTCGCTAGCGCTAACAAGCATTCAGTTCAGTGGTTAATTTAGGAAGGGATATGTCAATAACGGGGATTATAGTGTCATCGGGAATTGCCTTTGGTCAGGCTCTTCACCTTATTCACACCGAACACCACCTCGATTATCGCCCTATTCCCCTGTCGAAAATTCCCCAACAACAGGGCAAGTTTGCCAAAGCCTTACAAGAGCTGCAGGCACAACTGACCCACAGCCAAGCTGCGCTCGATAGCGACTCCGAAAATTATCAGCTGATCGAAGCCGATTTATTATTATTGGAAGACGATGAGTTAATCGAGCAAGTAAATGATGCGATTCGTACCTTACAATTGTCGGCAAGTGTGGCGGTTGAACGCATATTTGCCCATCAAGCCAACGAGTTACAATCCCTAGATGATCCCTATTTAGCCAATCGAGCCCAAGATGTTCGCTGTTTAGGCCAACGCGTTGTCGCCGCGATCAACGGCCATTTAGGCCAAGGACTCGACAAACTCGACAAACCCACTATCTTGTTGGCGCAGGATTTAACCCCCGCTGAATTTGCCTTGCTGCCAAGGGAAAACCTCTGCGGTATTGTGCTCAAAACTGGCGGTTTAACCAGTCATACGGCGATTTTAGCCCGAGCAGCCGGTATTCCTGCCATCTTAAGTTGTCAGTTTGATGCCGATTCTATCCCCAATGGCACGCCCTTAGTACTCGATGCGCTCAATGGTGAGCTTTGCGTTAATCCCAATCCTGATCAACAGGCAAGACTCACTGTCACTTTCCACCACGAACAGGCAAGACGGGCGGCACTGCAAACTTACAAAGATGGCCCAGCGCAAACCCAAGATGGCCATATCGTGGGGCTTATGGCTAACGTCGGCAATCTCAACGACATCACCCATGTCAGCGATGTTGGCGCCGATGGTATAGGTTTGTTTCGCACTGAATTTATGCTGATGAACGTCAGCACCCTGCCCGATGAGAAAGCCCAATACAGCTTATATTGCGATGCATTGCACGCTCTGGGCGGTAAAACCTTTACCATCCGCACCTTAGATATAGGTGCCGACAAAGAACTGCCCTGCCTGTGCCAAGAAATAGAAGACAATCCTGCCTTAGGGCTGCGCGGCATTCGCTACACCTTGGCACACCCAAACTTATTTAAAACCCAATTAAGGGCCATTCTGCGCGCTGCAAACCATGGTCCAATCCGCTTGATGTTCCCTATGGTCAATCAAGTCGAAGAATTGGATGAAGTGTTTGCACTCATTGCCCAGTGCCAAGATGCCCTGAAAGAAGAAGAGAAAGGCTACGGTGAACTCAGCTACGGTATCGTTGTCGAAACCCCTGCTGCGGTATTTAACCTCAATGCTATGCTGCCAAGACTCGACTTTGTCAGCATTGGCACCAATGATTTAACCCAATATGCAATGGCCGCCGATAGGACCAACCCACTGCTTACCCGCGACTATCCGTCCCTTTCGCCGGCCATTTTAGCGTTAATTAACATGACAATAGTCCAAGCAAAAGCGGCCAATGTAAAAGTGTCGCTGTGCGGCGAATTGGCCAGTTCACCACAAATTGCACCGCTGTTAATCGGCATGGGGCTGGACGAACTCAGCGTTAACCTAAGTTCACTGTTAGAAGTCAAGGCCGCCATTTGCCAAGGTAACATCCAACAATTTTCGGCGCTGGCGCACACTGCATTACAACAAGATAGAATTGCAGGTCTACAGCAGTGTATAACAAGCTATAAATAGAGACATTTATTCGTTATGCTGCATTACAGAACAAAAACAATGACAAAAACAAGCAAAAGAGGCTCTAGATTATGGGATTTTTAAGCCGAATTAGGCGCTTGGTATCGGGTCAGACTCAGTTAGCTGGCGGTATCATGGTATATGCCCCCGTTTCCGGCGATATTGTCGCCATTGAAAAAGTCCCCGATGTGGTTTTTGCTGAAAAGATTGTCGGTGATGGCATCGCCATCGCCCCCAAAGGCGAATTAATTCTTGCGCCAATCGACGGCACCATAGGTAAAATTTTTGAGACAAATCATGCGTTCAGCATTGAGTCTCCCCAAGGTTTAGAATTATTTGTTCACTTTGGCGTCGGCACAGTCGAACTGAGAGGCAAAGGTTTTAAACGTTTAGCCCAAGAAGGCCAAGAAGTGAAAGTTGGCGATCCAATTTTGTCCTTCGACATTGATTATCTTAAAGATCAAGTAGACAGCCTACTCACCCCTGTCGTTTTGGCAAACATGGAAGACGTCAAATACCTAGACAAGGCCCAAGGCAGTGTTACCGCAGGTAAAGACGTGATTTTTACAGTGCAGATCTAATTTAAAAATATTGCATCATCTATCGGTTGTTTGTTGAATAATAAAAGGCTGACTCACCATCATGAGCCAGCCTTTTACGTTTTTGAAAACCGAGCCTAAAACGGTATTTGCATTCGCCAAGCTGTAGCAGTCTCGATACACAGACTTAGGAGAATCTATTTCGGCCGTTCTCACGCTAAGCATCACATTAGCTGCAACGAGCTGAGATAGAGTCTCGTACATTAATCCGCTTTAAACATGGCAAAATCAGGTCGCGGCAATTTATCTAAAATACTGTACAGATAAATCACTAATACCGAGAGTGCCGCGCCCGTCAAAAACAGCCACTGACCGCCAAAATGATCCAATATTATGCCGCCACCAAGGGGCGCGAGGGCAAAGCCTAAATCATAGAATGAGGCAGCCCCAAAGTAGGCGCCGCGAAGATGCTCAGGGGCTAAGCGGTCAATATGCACATTCATAGTAGGAAACAAAATCGTCTCGGCGACACTCATCACCACAATTGCGCCTATCCAGCCCCAAAAAAGATCTAGCGGATTAAATGCCAGCCAGACTTGTGAGCAGATCAATAACAGCAATCCGATTTGAATCCGTTTGACGAGCGAAAAACGGGCCATGAGTTTCAATAGCAAAAATTGAGTGGAGATAATCACCATAGCATTAGTGAAAATCATGCCAGAAATTAACGTCAGTAAATCAGGTGCCCCAGCGCGAGTGAGATATTGGATCAACGAGCTGTCCATTTGGGCATAAATGAACATACACAGAATATTGGCGAAAATTAAACATTGCAGCAGTTTATCTTGCAATAGAATGGCGATAATTTGCTTACGACTCACGACTGCCGCTTTTTTCGTGCTCGTCTCTGTATCACTCGATACGCCATTCACACCACGATTAACACCGTCACTTGTTATGCCATTTACACAGCCATTTACACAGTCACATGCACACTCACTTGCACCATCACTTTCAGTGCCACTCGTACCGCCACTTAAATTGTCATTCGATGAGGCGCCAGCCGCCAAAGCCGCATCCTGACGGGTTTGATAGTTAAATCCCCAGTACAACATAATTAACAGCACGGCAAAGGCCACTGCAGTAAGGTAAAAACTGGACTGCTTGCCCGTAAGACCAAGCCATACCCCCAGCATAGGGCCAACGGCGCAGCCAACGTTGACGATAAAATACAGCGACTGCATCGCCAATTCACGTGTTTTAGGATCGGCAATAATGTCGCCAATAGCCGCCGATGTCAGCGGTCGCCATAATGAAGTGGCCATAGAGCACAATGTCATCACAACCACATACCCTTCGACAGAATTGGCTTCAGCCAATAACGAAAACGAGATGATATAGAGAGTGCCCGTCACGTACATCAGCTTATGACGACCTATTCTGTCGGATAATGAGCTACCAACAAAGCTGGTAAATACCGAAATAATCGCGGCGCTGGACAAGACCATGCCGACCTCTGTGGCACTTAGCGCAAATTTCTCATATAAAATAACAGCTAAAAATGGCCATACCATGTAATAACTGCCACGGGTGATAAACGACCCAAACAAAAATATCCACATCAAGCGCGGAAATTGCTTAAATCGCTGCAAAGAAACATCGCTGTGCATTTTAATCCTTTAAAAGTCGCGCTAGAGTCAACGCCAGATATCAAACTGATTTTAATAAGAAAATAATATATAACAGACAGCTTAAGTTAAACAAGTGTAAAGGAAGATACGGAGTAACCAAGGGATAACTCATCCAGTAATACAGCAACGGCATGAGTAATAATTCGACAAAATTTACAACCTAAAATGGGACCATAAACACTTGTTGATCACAAAAACTTAAAAATAAATATGACGACTTGTTTTAGAATGAAATGATGACTATACCTCTAAGAAAGCTTTTTGATATTCAAGAGGAAAAACAATGAAATTTAGTCATAAGATTGTAGCTGCATCCTCTATATTACTTTTAGTCACAGTAACGCTGTTAACATCCAAACAATACTCTTCAATTCAAAATGAAATGAAGTCACAGGTTGAAGCCAGTGTTACCGAAATTGTCGATGGGGTTAGAAATACTGTTTCGTCGGAAATTGAATCCCGTAAACAAATGGCCGCTTACACGACAAGTCTATTGGAGCAAGATCTCAGCCCCACACATATTACTTCTGTTATTACTCGTCCAGTTGTTAAAAACACCTTCATACTTGTCGGATTCGGCTATGAAAAAGATGGTAGCAACATAAATAACAATCCTAGTTGGGACCCTGGCGCCGGATGGAACCCACGAATTCGTCCTTGGTACATAGATGCAAAAAAATCCGATAAGCTGATTATCACTGCGCCCTATGCTGACTCAGCATCTGGTGAAATTCTCGTCTCAATTGCAACACCGGTAAAAGATAATGGCGAGTTCATTGGGGCTATTTTCTACGATGTCAGCCTCGTAGGTCTAGCCAAACTCGTCAATGAGGTTAAGCTCTTTAATGCAGGCTATGTCTTTATTATTTCTGGAGATGGCACGACAATCGCGCACCCAGAGTCAAAACGAAATGGCACGCCAATGAGCGACTATTTGCCACATGTTGAAGTGACGGAGAAGCCACAAAAAGTCACCATAGATGGTAAACATTATACCTTAGATTTCTCTCGTGTTTCAGGAGAGGACTGGTATGTCGGCGTTATCTTAGATGAAGATATAGCCTATGCTGCAGTCACAAACCTACGCAATAGTTCTATTCTCTATTCCGTTATTGCCTTAATCATCAGTATCACAGTACTACTCTTTTTGATTATCCGTTTAATGCGTCCATTACAAACCTTAAACGATGCAATTCAAGATGTTGCCTCAGGAGACGGCGATCTAACCCAACGCTTGAATACACAAACAGATGCTGAATTCTCATCTTTAGCCATTGGATTTAATACATTTACGACCAACCTACAACAACTGATTATTGAATCTAAGTCAATTGGGCAGCTCATTCACCAAAGCTCAGAGCTGACATCGTTAGAGTTACAACAATCGACAAATGCCATGAACTCGCAAATGCATGAATTAGAACAACTTGCGACAGCGATGCACGAAATGGCCACCACGTCTTCAGACGTGGCCCGTAATGCTCAAGGGGCTTCATCCGCCGCAAAAGAGGCTGATGAAGCGACAAATGTGGGTTCCAAAGTCGTCAGTGATACCACAAATGCTATTAACGCTCTGTCATCAAAAATCGATATGGCTGTTGCTGAAGTAAATACCTTAGGGTCAGCAACAGACAACATTGCCACTATATTGAAAGTCATCAATGACATTGCAGATCAAACGAATTTATTAGCCTTAAACGCAGCCATTGAGGCAGCAAGAGCGGGTGATTCTGGTCGTGGTTTTGCTGTGGTCGCAGATGAAGTCAGAACCCTCGCCCAAAGGACTCAACAATCTACAACTCAAATCCGTAACATGATAGAGCAACTCCAAACAGGAGCAAGGGCTGTTGCAGAGGTCATGAGTCAAAGTAAAGATAATGCAAAAGATGCGGTCACACTCGCCCAAGGTGCGAATACCGCATTAGACAAAATTCGTGAAGCAATATTGCAGATCAGCGATATGAATCTACAGATTGCCTCTGCAGCCGAAGAACAAAGTTTAGTTGCCGAAGAAATTAATAATAATACCATTAGAATTAAAGATTTATCTGTCCAAGTATCAGACACTGTTATTCATGCCAATACGGCTATGCATACGCAAACTCAGCACATCAAAGAGCAAGATACCATCCTTAATAAATTCATTGTTTAGGTATAGTAAGTCATGGATTCATCCATGACTTACGGTGGAAATCTTAATAAAGGTACTCATCATGAGCAGAATCGCATTGTTCGTACTAGGCACTATTCTTCAAATACCGCTACAGGCTAATGCCCAAGAAACGGAAGAGTCAGATCGACTGCAGCAGCTAGAGCAAAGAGTGAAGGAATTGGAGCAACAAGCGAAAGCTGCACAAACCAGTCCATCAATGCAGTCCTCCTTACGCAATAGCCACTTTTCTCTCTACGGCTCGCTGCGTCCAACCTTAGAATACCAAGACAAAGCAGACGATGTATGGGATATAGGTGATGCCCTCTCTCGTTTAGGGGTAAAAGCTGATACTGAGTTTGCCCCAAATTGGCATGCTATTGCCCAAGGAGAATGGAAGATTCGCCTCGATGATAATGGTCGATTCGGTGAGGCGCGCCTCGCATTCGCCGGAATAGGATCTCCCTTTGGTCAGATAACCTTTGGACGTCAACGGCCAGTGCAATACACTTTAGTCGCTGAGTACATTGATATTTTTAATAATGCAAATAGCCCGTTTGGTTACAACCAAGAGAGTCCATTCTTTGTTAATAATGCTTTGATATACGAACTGAAACTCAAACCCGTTACTGTAATGGCTTCTGCAATTTTTGATGGCAACTCCGGTGGCAGCGGCGCTGATACTATTAATGTCGGAGCCGGTTTTGACAAGAATGGATTACACTTAGGCGCCGCATATTTACAACAAGATACCTATGCCAACGCGAATAGAACTGGAAAAGAACAACTGGCAGGCGCGGTTATCTCATATGAATTTAGCTCTGGTATATATGCTGCTGTTGGCTATCAGGCTAAAGATTACGAGTTTGAAACTGCAGTCAACCGCACTGGTAGTACTTTTGACAGTGCACTGGCTATCCCTTTTGCTAACGCCTATAAGCTAAAATTAGGGTATTTTTGGTTTAAAGATGGGATAGAAGATACTAGCAGTCAGGATTATGATGGCTATAACCTCACCTTAGAATGGCAAATTGCGGCAAATGTCCGTACACATTTAGAATACTTACAACAAAATAATGATCAACGCGAAGATGACACGATTATCGCCTTAGGCATTCGCTATGATTTTGATTTAAATTGGGAGTTCTAATTAAGATTCGTTTTATTTAAACTAGCGAAATATATAGGGTTAGAAACATTTAACAATTGACTGCCGCTCTAATTATCGCCCTTAAGTGCAATCTTGACTGCAATATGAAGCGCAACAATTAGAGGTTTAAATAGTAAATATCATTATTTCAACTTTAGGCAAAAGTGTCGACGCCCGCCTCTTTCGCACGCTTTTGGGATGACTCATTCATTTCCTCTACTTTCTGAGGCGAGATAGTGGTCTGTTTCTGTTGAGCTTGTATCGATGATGACTGCATGCTCGCAGATGATTGACCCACATTGGCGATATTAATGATGATTTCCCTCAACTAATAACAACAATTACACTATTAGACATTAGAGCGGAAAACTTAAGCGACGCTTAAGCCTTTAGCCTGTTTTTCATACAAACCAAGAGACTTCCACCATGCTCAGATAATGCTTGCTAGCCCACAACAGCAGGCATGTAAAGGCGGATACACTGACATTTTTATGCTCACACTATCTCAGCAACACATCCCACTTGTGACATGCGCCGCACAATGCCACAATGCCAGCAAAATCAATGCTTGCCAGCCAAGCGTCCATCCACACTGGAGCATCATTTTGACCCTCTACGGTATTAAGAATTGCGATACAGTGCGTAAAGCACGTAAATGGATTGAAAATCATCAACTTCCAGTTCATTTCCATGATTTTAGAGATGACGGCCTACGTCAAGAAGACCTCGAATTCTGGTGTAAAACCTCGGGCTGGGAAACCGTATTCAATAAGCGCAGCACAAGCTTTCGTGCCCTCAGTGACACAGATAAAACCGATATCGATCAAGCCAAAGCCATTCAACTTATGCTGGCGCAACCGACACTGATCAAACGCCCCGTCTTGGTCGTCGGTGAACAAGTGCTGATTGGCTTTGATGAAGCCGCCTATAAAAGAGTATTTTCACTATGATGCCAGCCGACGATTATCCTGTAACTGAACTAACAAAAGCGCTGATCGCCCGCCCTTCGGTGACGCCGCTTGATGAAGGCTGTCAAACCTTAATGGCTGAAAGACTCAGCGCCATCGGCTTTAATATCGAACCTATGGTTTTTGAAGACACCACCAATATGTGGGCCCGCCGTGGTAATGAAGGTCCGGTCTTTTGTTTTGCCGGCCACACAGATGTTGTCCCAACGGGTGATGTGAGCCGCTGGCACACGCCGCCTTTTGTGCCCACCATTATCGATGGCTACTTATATGGCCGCGGCGCCGCGGACATGAAAGGCTCATTGGCGGCTATGGTCATTGCCACCGAACGTTTTGTGGCTAAACATCCCGATCATAATGGCTCAATCGCCTTTTTAATCACCAGCGATGAAGAAGGCCCCTTTATCAACGGTACGACGCGAGTCATTGATACCTTAGAAGCACGCAACGAGAAGATCACCTGGGCATTAGTCGGCGAACCCTCATCAACCCTAAAGCTGGGCGATGTGGTCAAAAATGGTCGCCGCGGCAGTTTAACTGGCAACTTAACCGTGAAAGGCATTCAAGGCCACGTGGCCTATCCACACCTTGCCGATAATCCAATCCACAAAGCCGCGCCTTTCTTAGCTGAGCTGAGTCAGATGCACTGGGATAATGGCAATGAGTTCTTTCCGCCCACCAGCTTCCAAATCGCCAATATTAATGGCGGCACCGGCGCATCGAATGTGATCCCCGGCGCACTGGACGTGATGTTTAACTTCCGTTACTCCACCGAAGTGACAGCCGACATCTTGATTGAGCGGGTTGAAGCCTTATTGAAAGCCCATGAGCTAGATTACGATATCAGCTGGATTTTCAATGGTCTGCCATTTTTAACCGGCGATGGCCCACTGCTTGACGCGACCCGTATTGCGATCCGGCAAGTCACAGGGTATGAGACAGATCCACAAACCACAGGCGGCACATCGGACGGACGCTTTATCGCGCCAACGGGTGCTAAAGTGTTAGAACTTGGCCCAGTGAACGCCACCATTCATAAAGTGAATGAGTGCGTTAAAGTGGACGACCTTGAGCAGCTAGCCCTGTGTTATGAAGTGATTTTGGAACAACTATTGTGCTAACACACCTTGAGATCCGCCCCGAAACCGCGAGGCTTTACGGCTTAAACTCCCCTGAATTGGTGGAATATTTAAGTCCGTATCACCTTGGGTATCATAGCTTTTGGCTCGAAGCGAACACCGCCATCGCCTTTAATGCGATGGCGGAAACAGCCAAAGATGCGGGCATAGCACTCGCCATCTGCTCTGCCCATCGCCCTTTTGAGCGACAACTGGCAATTTGGAATGCCAAAGCCAGCGGTAAACGTGTGGTATTGGATGCCAACGAGCAAGCGGTGAGCATAAAAGGTTTAAGTGACGATGCCATCGTCGACTTGATTTTACTCTGGTCGGCGCTGCCCGGTGCTTCGCGTCATCACTGGGGCACAGATCTCGATGTGTTCGATGCGAATCAAATTGATGTCAAAGCCCTGCGTCTTGTTGAAGCTGAATATGTCCAAGCTGGCCCCTGCGCAAAATTGCATGCTTGGCTGGTGGAAAATGCCCATGATTTTGGCTTTTATTTCCCGTTTCAACAGGGGCAAAGCGCGGTCAGTCCTGAGCCTTGGCACATCAGCTATTTCCCTGTTGCGCAATTATTGTTGCCGCAGTTCGATCGTGCCGAACTGGCAATCCTTTTAGAAAACAGTGATATGTTGCTCAAAGATGCGGTACTCGCCCGATTAGACTATCTAGTGGATGAATACGTGCTGCGTATTGCTCAGCCTTAGCTGTGGGATATTCGCCGCAGATTTTTATAAAGGTTAAGCCCAGCGATCTATCGCCCAAATTGGTGCCAGAATACGGCTTAACATAACGATATTTGATTAAGTAGGTTTTATGGATTTTTCTTCACACCGTCAGCAGCTCATGATTGTTGAGCGTCAATTAAGTTACCTTGATGTCGGTACAGGCCCTGTACTCTTGTTTGGTCACAGTTATTTGTGGGACAGCGCCATGTGGGCGCCTCAAATTGCCGCGCTAAGTGCCCATTACCGCTGTATCGTGCCAGAACTGTGGGGTCATGGTCAGTCAGATTTACTGCCCGATAATGGTAAAACGCTACTCGATATTGCCGATCACATGTTGGCCTTAATGGATGCCCTCAATATCACTGACTTTAGTGTTATCGGACAATCTGTTGGTGCTATGTGGGGCGCAGAATTGGTACTGAAAGCACCAACAAGGGTTAAAACCCTCGTGATGCTCAACAGTTTTATCGGTTTTGAACCCGAAGTGACCCGCGCGAAATATGATGGCATGCTGGATATGATTACCGCCGCTAAGGCGATTCCTGCGCCGCTTATCAGTGCAATTTCACCTTTGTTCTTCGCAAACAATGCAGCACATAACACACCTGAACTGGTCGCTGGCTTTGAACACTCACTTGCCACAATCTCAGCGGAAAAAATCCCCACGATAGTGAAACTTGGACGAATGATTTTTGGTCGTCGCGATACCATGGAATGTGCGGAGCAATTTACACTCCCCTGCCTCATCATGGCGGGCGTTGAGGATAAAGCACGCAGTGTGCTAGAAAGCTACCTAATGAGCGATGCCATCGATGGCAGTCAGTTGGTGCATATTCCTGCGGCGGGACATATCTCAACCCTTGAACAAGCGGAGTTTATTAATCAACACTTAGCCGATTTTCTCGCACAACATCACTGATCCGTTGCGAAATACCGTCACTCAATAAAATCTTCAAGATGTGGACATTCGCATCTTGAAGACAGCTATTTCAGCTTAATCCACATCATCAATACCGAACCCAGGTTCAATCCCTATTTATCCCATGCATACATTGGGCTTTAGCTGATTTTGCTTCGCAGATTAGCCCACTCACCTTTCAAAGACTTCCCCATAAAATCTGCATTAACAAATAGAAATCACCATTTTGTCGTCAGCGCCTCAAAAATGTTGCATAAAGGTGAAATCTACCATTTATCAACTACCTTTATTACTGTATTCCCTCAACAAGGTATTCTGCCATGAGAAAAAGTACAGTTGCCCTCTGCGTGCTCAGCACACTTTATATGCCGTCTCTTTATGCCGATGTTCAAATAAATGGATTTGCCTCTATTGTCGCGGGATCGAGTCTCAGTGACGATAAAAGCTATTATGGTTATGACAAAGAAATCAACTTTAATAATGATTCTAAAGTTGCCTTACAATTTACCGCCGATCTGGGTAGTGGCCTAAGAGCCACGGCGCAAGTGCTATCCAGAGGCAATAACGATTACAGTGCCGAATTTGAATGGGCTTATATCTCCTATGACATCAGCGACAAACTTATGCTCATGGCGGGCCGCCAACGCTTTAACCTCTATAAATACTCTGATTATATTGACGTAGGCTATGCCTATCACTGGATCACCCCGCCCCGCGGCGTTTATTCACTGCCATTTAATTCAGGCGAAGGTGTCGGCTTAGTATATTCCGATTTATGGGGCGATACCGAAGTCGGTTTGACCTATAAGTATATTACGACTTCTGTTTCTGACTATGCACCTATAGGTTCATCAACACCTCCCGCGCCCTTCTCCGCCGAGGGCCACATAATGAACTTCAACTTTGTAACCTCAGGGTTTGAGTACGGCTTGAATATCGGCATAGTGACTGATTTCTCCTACGAGTTACCTGCTCTGCTGGGCCTAGGCGATGCGATTGCCCAAACAGGGTTATTTAGTCAGCAAGTGGTAGATGATCTTTTACCCATTAACGACAGCGCGTTACTCATAGGTGCTAACGTTAAATATGATGCGGGTAAATGGTTTATCTTGGCTGAATACACCCGAATTGACGTCGATCCCAGTAGCTTTAATATTCAAGATTCAGCCTTTGTTTCCGGCGGGATCCGCTATAAAGATTTCACTTTTCATTTAACCTACGGTATTGACAAAGGTGATCCACAATACGATGCCTATGACGGCATGTTACCGCTATACAATAGTCTGCCACCAGCAAACCAAGCTGCGTTAGCGCCTCTGGTTTTCGGTACAAAAGCAGCGCTTGAAGCACAGCAAGAAGACAGCGCCTACTACATCATAGGAACACGCTGGGATTTCCATCCCTCAGCCGCACTAAAACTGGAGTACACCAACTACAGCAATGACAAACCGTCCTCCGATGAACAGTTGCTGAGTATGGCAATAGACTTAGTTTTTTAAGGAGTTAAACATGAAACTATTAATAAGATCTCGGTTGATGATGAAAACCTTAGTTGCTAGTGCACTTTTACTTGGCAGTGCCTATGTGCAAGCCGAAGTTGCCGTCGTGGTACATCCTTCAAATACATCCGAAATTAGTGCTGCGGATATTTCACGTATCTATTTAGGTAAACTCAAGTCTTTCCCCAATGGAGGGACTGTGGTTGCGCTCGATCAGCCCGAAGGCTCACCCGCTCGTGATGCCTTCGTGAAGCAAATCCTCAATAAAACTGAGAGTCAGCTCAAAGCCTATTGGTCAAAACTGGTCTTTTCAGGCCAAGGTCAACCACCCAAAGTCGTCGACTCGAGCGCTGAAATGCTCTCATTGATTGCCGCCAATCCGAATATGATCGGGTTTGTTGACGTCAGCGAGGTGAACGATAGCGTAAAAGTGATCAGTAAGTTCTAACCCATACTGCATCATCCTTGTCCGCCTTAATTTTTAGCGGACAAGGCGTTCACTCAGTTTTAGTGTAATATCACCCCCAAACACGCTAACAAATGGCGCTTAGATCCCCAGAGGGAACCAATTCATTTGCAGAACTATTAATAAAAAATAATCTCGATTCCTCAATATCCCGATTCAAACCTTAATTGGATAGACCAGCAGAGCCAATTTTGCTGGTATACTCTTGCTAAAAATGTGCTGCTTGCATGAATTAGAGCATGAGAAGACATTTTATATGTCAATAAAACAATAGGTTAAAATGAAACTACTCAAACCTTTATTCGACAACAACCGCCGCTGGGCCGGACGTATACGCCAAGAGAATCCTGATTTTTTCGAGCAATTAGCGAAACAGCAACATCCTGAATACCTGTGGATTGGCTGCTCGGATAGTCGCGTACCTTCTAACCAAATCATTGATCTTATGCCGGGTGAAGTCTTTGTTCACCGTAATATCGCCAACATGGTTATCCATACCGATCTTAACTGCTTATCTGTGTTGCAATACGCCGTTGATGTGCTCAAGGTGAAGCATATAATGGTAGTGGGTCACTACGGCTGTGGTGGTGTGCGCGCGGCCATGGGTCAGCAACGTTTGGGATTAATCGATAACTGGCTCGGGCATTTACGTGATATCTACCGTATTTATCAGGAAGAATTACAACAGATGGATGAAGCTAAACGTTTTGATCGCCTGTGCGAGCTCAACGTGATTGAGCAGGTTGCTAATGTGACCAGTTCAACCATAGTGCAAGAAGCTTGGGATCGCGGCCAAGAAGTGGCGGTACACGGCTGGATTTACGGCATTGATAACGGTTTACTGACAGATTTAGATGTCACGGTTGACCGTGAACATGGTTTAGCTAATCCACGCTAACGGCCTGAATATAGGCTTTTAACCCTTAGCTGAGTGTCATCAATGCTCAGATAAAACCTGCCCCTGTGCAGGTTTTTCTTTTTCCATGACAATTTTCAGCAATAAAACATCGCAAGGGTCTATTACGCCAGTTATAATCCGCCAGTTAATTGCAGGCGACCTATGCGCCACAAATTCTAAGGAGATACCTTCCATGCCCGGTTTTGAATTATTTGGTCCTGAAGAGAAGCAGGAAGTCGCTGACGTTATGGAAAACGGTTTTACCTTCCGTTACAACTTCGACCATATGCGTAATGATCGCTGGAAGACGCGCGATATGGAGCAACTGCTCTGCGAGAAAATGAACGTGAAGCATGCTCACCTTTTATCAAGCGGTACTGCTGCGCTGCAAACGGCCATGATGGCTGCAGGCATTGGTGCTGGCGACGAAGTTATCGTGCCACCTTTTACCTTTGTTGCCTCAGTTGAAGCGATTTTTATGGCTGGCGCGATTCCGATTTTTGCCGAAATCGACGAGACACTGTGTTTATCCCCAGAAGGTATCGAAGCCGCAATTACTCCACGCACTAAAGCGATCAACTTAGTGCATATGTGTGGTTCTATGGCGAAGATGGATGAAATTAAAGCCATCTGTGCAAAACATAACATCAAGATTTTAGAAGATGCTTGCCAAGCCATTGGTGGCAGCTACAAGGGCCAAGCCCTAGGTACTATCGGTGATGTGGGTTGTTACTCATTCGATTCAGTCAAAACCATCACCTGTGGTGAAGGTGGCGCTGTGATTACCAATAACACTGAAATCTACAACAACGCGCACATGTTCTCCGATCACGGCCATGACCACATTGGTAAAGACCGCGGCGCTGAGTCACACCCTATCATTGGCTTGAACTTCCGAATTTCGGAAATGAACGCCGCCTTAGGGTTAGCGCAATTACGTAAACTCGATACCATTATCGATATCCAACGTAAAAACAAAAAAACCATTAAAGATGCAATGGCCGCAGCTATCCCTGAAGTAACTTTCCGCCTGATCCCCGATCCAGAAGGCGACTCAGCGGGCTTCTTAACCTTTATGTTGCCAACCGAAGCGCGCACGCAAGAAGTGAGCAAAAAACTGGCTGAAAACGGCGTCGATGGCTGCTTCTACTGGTATGTAAACAACTGGCATTATTTGAAAAACTGGAAACACATTCAGGAGCTTAAGGCATCTGCTGCGTTACCAATCACATTAATCGCCGATAGACCTGACTATACTCAAGTTTCTGTGCCTAAATCCGATGCCATTATGAGCCGCACCATTTCTATGCTCATCAAGTTGTCTTGGACCGATGCTCAGATCGCCGAGCGTATCGAAAACATCAAGAAAGCATTTGCCCAATAATTCTACGGGAGTTTGTTGCAATGAGTTTTAAGAATTTTAAAGTAGTTGAAAAAATGATCTTCGGCCGTGGCTCATTCGTCCAATTGGATGAAGTGTTAGCAGCTGAACGTAAAAACGCCGACGACTTCGTGGTGTTTTTAGTCGATGACGTGCATCAAGGCAAAGCCCTTGAGGGCCGCATTCCAGCTAAAGCACAAGACATGGTAATTTGGGTTAACGTTGATGAAGAGCCAAGCACAATTCAAATCGATGCCCTGACTGAACAAGTTCAAGCTTTCAATAGCAAACTGCCAGTGAGCGTCGTCGGTTTAGGTGGCGGTTCAACCATGGACGTGGCTAAAGCGGTATCGCTGATGCTGACAAACCCAGGTGGCTCTGCCATGTACCAAGGTTGGGACTTAATCAAGAACCCAGCGGTACACCACATTGGTATCCCAACGATTTCTGGTACGGGTGCAGAAGCGTCACGCACCGCCGTATTATGTGGTCCAGTGCGTAAGCTAGGTCTGAACTCAGATTACACAGTATTCGATCAAATCATCATGGATTCTGAGTTAATCGAAGGCGTGGAAACCGACCAATGGTTCTACACAGGTATGGATTGCTATATCCACTGTGTTGAATCTTTACAAGGTACCTTCTTAAACGAATTCTCTAAATCCTACGCTGAAAAAGCCATGGATTTATGTCGCCAAGTGTACTTAGACGACCATATAGATAAAGACGACAAGCTGATGATGGCGTCTTTCATGGGCGGCATGAGCATAGCCTATAGCCAAGTGGGTGCCTGTCACGCGGTTTCTTACGGTCTGTCTTATATCCTGGGTTACCACCACGGTATCGGCAACTGTATCGCCTTTGACGTGTTAGAAGAATTCTATCCAGAAGGTGTTGAAGAGTTCCGTTTGATGATGAAGAAACACAACATCACACTGCCGAAGAACATCTGTAAAGATCTGCCAGACGAAACCATAGCAAAAATGGTTGCCGTGACTAAGAGCATGGGTCCACTATGGGCTAACGTTTACGGCGCGGGTTGGGAAGAGAAAGTCACAGACGAAATGTTGACTGCCCTGTTCCGTCGCATCTAAGCTCTAACACATATTAAAAGGGCTCAATTGTGAGCCCTTTTGTCTATATGCATTGTATTTCTACACTGTATATCTTTGATAAAAGTAGGATAATTTGATGAATGTGACTCTGTTAATCCCGGCTCGTTACGGTTCAAGCCGCTTCCCGGGCAAACCCTTAGCCCCGATTAACGGCAAGCCAATGATCCAACACGTGTATGAACGCGCGTCGTTAGCCAAAGGCCTCACCAATATTTATGTCGCTACCGATGATGACCGCATTAAAGCGGCCGTTGAAGGTTTTGGCGGCAAAGTGGTCATGACCAGCCCAGAAGCGGCATCGGGTACAGATCGTATCAATGATGCGATAAACCAACTGGGACTGAAAGATGACGACTTAGTGATCAACCTACAGGGCGATCAACCCCTTATTGACCCAACATCCATCGAGCAAGTCATCAGCCTCTTCGAGCGTCACCCAGGTGAGTTTGAAATGGCCACCTTAGGCTTTGAAATCGTGAATAAAGCCGAGCTTGACGATCCTATGCATGTGAAGATGGTGTTCGATAACAACAACTATGCCTTGTATTTCTCTCGTTCGCGTATTCCTTTTGGCCGCGACACCCAAGATTACCCCGTTTATAAGCACTTAGGTGTGTATGCTTATACCCGCAAATTCGTCCAAGCCTTCGCCGCCCTACCATTAGGACGTCTAGAAGATCTAGAAAAACTCGAGCAATTACGCGCATTAGAATATGGTCATAAAATCAAAATCGCCATTAGCGCCTTTGATTCTATTGAAGTTGATACGCCAGAAGACATTCGTAAATGTGAGCAACGTTTAGCGGTTGATTAATCGCCCGTGTGTCTTGTGCGCGAGTCTATTCGAAACAGGAGCTGAGTATGTCGACCTTAGAAGTCTGGATCATTATTATTTTGATCGTCGGTGTCATCGCCAGCAATCTTGCCGCGTTGAAATACAGTGCTAAGTTCAAACTGCCGCAGTTCGGCCAACATGGTAAAGATAAGCAGATAAAGCCTACTGCCAAGCCTTCGGCAGCAGAGAATGACGCAGATGCGGCTTCAAACAAGCCAAGTTCTACGGACTCAGAAGCCAATAAAACAGATGAGCCACCTAAGCGCTAAACTCAATAGTGGCTTTTAAAGAGTGAGTCAAAAGATGGCTCTTAAACACGCCTCTTAAAGACTGTGCTAAAAAGCTGAACAATGACGTTAGCAAACATAGAAAAGGCGCCATAAGCGCCTTTTTTGTCTCTTATACCAATCGTATTAATCACAAGCTCGTCCACGCATCGACCTTAAGCTTTTTTCGCTGATGTGCGACTCAATGGCTGCTCCTCAAGGTGTGCCACTAAAAAGACTAAGAAGCGAAACAGGGATTTAATCCTCAGATCGTGGCTTTTATTCGGCTCAGCCGCGACTAATTTCTGCAGTGATTTGATTTTAGAATAAGCATTCTCGACCAAAGCGTCGTTCTCTTTACCGACATACTTAGCAAACTCGGAAAATTCGCCAATAAACGTCAGGGTCACTTTACGGCGATTTAACGCAGTGAGTGCAGCGCCCTCTTTCAGTTTTGCCTCAAAAATACTGCATTCTAAACCGCTGGCGATCGCGCTTTGTGATAAACCGCTGCTTAAGGCATCGGCCAGAAAACCCAAATTGGCTTTTAACTCAAAGGCAATCGCCTGCTTACTGGCGCTCGATTGCTGCCAGCGACTGCGTTCCTTATCGAAAATATCGTATAGCTCTTTCCAAATGCTCATGCGCTTTGCCTACCTTGCACTGAATCGCTCCCTGTCGTTTAATGGCACTCGACTTCATTTTTCAATACTAGTAATACTCGCGTTTTTTAATACTAGCGACTGAAAGTTATCATAAATTTAAGATTTTCGGCATAGCGCTATGATAAATAATGAGTTAAATAATGGGTTAATGCACATTCACACTAAAACTAAAATCGGCATAAAAAAATGGCCCGAACGAGTCGGGCCATAGTGCAACCATATTCAAATCGAGAGCAATGTATGAGCTGCCTGAGCGAGAAACGAACTCAGTGCGAACTCATGATTAACTTACAGCTAATCCAATGAAATATAAAGTTAAAGCACTTGCGATTTTTTCGCGTTATTTTTCTCGGCGGCGAGTCGACGCTGCGCTTCTTTTTTCTCGCGGCGTGCTTCAATCACTTGATTCACATCGCTGCCGATATGCGCTTCGTTACGGGCTTTTGCCAGATTCACTTGGCGCTCACGCTCAACAAAACGTTTACGCTGCTCGTCAGAAATTTTATCGATACAATGTGGGCAACTGACACCTTGCACATAGGCAGGGCTCTGTTTTTCAACTTCAGTGATTGGCATGCGGCAAGCATTACATTGATCGTATTGGCCTTTCTTCAAGTCATGGTTAACCGCGACGCGGTTATCGAACACGAAGCACTCGCCTTCCCACAGACTTTCTTCTGCTTTGACTTCTTCAAGGTATTTAAGAATGCCGCCTTCGAGATGATACACCTCGTCAAAGCCTTGCTCTTTCAAATACGCGGTTGATTTCTCACAGCGGATACCACCAGTACAGAACATGGCAACCTTTTTATGTTTAGCAGGATCAAGATTCTGCTTCACATATTCGGGGAATTCTCTGAAGGTTTCAGTCACAGGATTAATGGCATTTTTGAAAGTGCCGATTTGCACTTCATAATCGTTACGGGTGTCGACTAAAATCACATCCGGATCAGAAATCAGCGCATTCCAATCTTGAGGCTTCACATAGGTGCCAACCACTTTAAGTGGATCAATACCTTCAACGCCCATAGTCACGATTTCGTTTTTCAGTTTGACTTTAGTGCGGTAGAACGGCATTTCATCGTCGAATGACAATTTGTGCACGATATTATCTAGGCCATTTTGGCCGTTAAGCCAAACCAATAATGCTTCAATTGCTTCTTGGGTGCCGGCAACTGTGCCATTAATTCCTTCGCTTGCGAGGAGCAGAGTGCCTTTGATCTCGGCCTGTTCCATCATAGCGAGCAATGGCGCTCGGATAGATTCAAAATGCGGTAAAGACACAAATTTATATAACGCACACACGACAACTTTAGCCATAACACCCTCTTTGCTGGCTGGAACTTAATTTCCAGTGCATAAACACATTAATCATCTGTAGACTGGCTACAGATCCCAAAATAGCGCGGAATTCTACCTGAGTCACAGCAAGATAAACACAGATAAAGTACAGGGTCTTTAATTCTTTACGCACAGAAGTCAGATAAATCTTTTTTAGCTGGCGAATTAAGCAGAAATATCAAGATGAAAGCGTTACCATCAGCGCCCTTTGTACGCATGTACGCTGCATTAGGTCTACGCAGTATTCTCCTATTGGTACATAACATTCATACTGGCATACTCGCGTCGTCAATAAGCATGCATAAACACGCTGACATCAGCTTCCACGCATGGCGCCGCACAGTAGAGGAAATCCTAATGGCTCTAGCCGTCTTATACACTTTTCGTCGTTGCCCCTATGCCATGCGAGCGCGTTTCGGACTCTTACTCGCCCAATGCAATGTTGAAGTCCGCGAAATCACCCTTAAAGCTAAACCAGCGCAAATGCTGGCCGCTTCACCCAAAGGGACAGTGCCGGTATTAGTGCTAGCCAATGGCGAAGTGATTGCCGAAAGTCTTGAGATCATGCGCTGGGCACTCACGCAAGCTGATCCCTTAGATCTGCTATGTCAACAAAGCCCTGTAATTGAAGATAAAATGGCGCAACTTATCGCGCAAAATGATCAGCAATTTAAGCCATGGCTCGACCGCTATAAATATGCCGACCGCTACCCTGAGCAAACGCAAGCTGACTATTACCAGCAAGCGAGCCATTTCCTCACGCAACTTGAAGCATGCTTAGGGCAACACGCCTTTTTAGTCGCCGATACACCTCGCCTTGCTGATTACGCCATCGTGCCTTTTGTACGCCAATTTGCCGCAGTGGATCTCAAACATGCATTGAGTGATGATTTTCCGCGACTCGCCGCTTGGCTAGAAAACCTCATTTCGAGTGAAATATTTATTCGTGCGATGGAAAAATATGTGATCTGGGACGCTAGCCATTCCCCAACTTGCTTGTTAGGAGACATGTAACCCAATAAGATTTAAAGATTATTTTTATTTTATGTTATAGCCATCGGTAAAATATTCGAGTAAGGTATTTGACAGTTAGTTAGGTCGCTAATTTAGCTACAGATCACTAGGCAAGCTTCTCAAGATAAATGTAACCGCGCTTAATGTCTTTCAAAGGCGTGAATGATAGAACACAAGGATAAGGCAGTTGGAACATATGGATATCAATATCATTATTATGCTTGGGGGCCTGATGCTACTGCATTTTCTTTTCGCCCTTCGAGCCTTCAAGAGTAAAGTGGATCTCAGCACCAACAAAAAATGGTTATGGTGCCTACTCAGTTTGATCCTCGGCCCAATGGGATATTACGGTTATCACGGTTTTATTCCCCTCGATAGAATTCTCAAAGACTAAGCCGTCAAACACCATCACATTGGGCGATAAAACTTGCTACGGCATCATTGACCCGCACAATTAAAGGCTTTTTCATACCAATAAAAGCACATAAATAAGCCTTTAAACATAGACTTACAATGACTAAAATCCATAAAAAATAGCGCAACCTTAGGCTGTGCTATTTGAATGAATCCACTTTGATTTAATCTTTAAATTCAAACCATTCGCTATAAATGGCTATGCAACAGCACAGCATCATCGGGGACTTTTTGGATCACAGGCGCTTGCCCTTCAGCCAAGGCTTGTTTATAGCTTTGATTCATTTTAAGGGCGAGATACAAATCTGGCCGGATCAGAATGCCGCCTTCCCCTGTCTGCATACCCGCTTGCTCGAACCAACTCAGCATCTGTCGTTTACGCCCCGCAAGCACTAAGCGTACTCCACGCTTTTTAAGCAATTGATGTAAATCAGCCAACATGGCCATCACACTTAAATCTAAATGGGTAAAACAAGGCACGGCATCAATAATGATGCAATCGACCGGCTCAGATTCCCGAATAAACTTTTCCAGTAAACGGCGCTTAAAATACGTCGCATTAAAATAAGTTAACGGCGAATTAAAGCGATACATAAACACGCCAGGAACAGATTTAGCTTTACCCGAATCATCGACGCTGCGGATAACGCCCTTATGATCTAAACCAAGCACTTGATCCGTGGGGCGCATTACCGTAGCAAGGAACTGGAATAACCCCAGTAACACGGCCAAAGTGATCCCAGGAATCACCCCAATGAACAGCACGGAGAACAAGGTAATACACGCAAGCAAGAAAGCTGATTTATCGCGCACACGCAGATTCCACAGCGACTTAAGGTCGATAAGCGAAATAGAGGCAATCACCAATACCACGCCTAAAGCTGCGCTAGGGATGTACTTCAACGGTGCAGTAAAAAACAGCGCGACAACGCCGATCAACACTGCCGCTATGATGGACACTAACTGGCTCTTGCCACCATTGGCATCGTTCACCGCAGTGCGGGAATCGGCGCCGCTCACCGCAAACCCTTGGGAGATGGCGGATGCGATATTGGCTAACCCTAACGCTCTGAATTCTTTATCTGCATCTATATCGTAACCATTTTTTGCCGCAAAACTTCGGGCGGTCAGCATCATGCTCACAAAGCTCACCATGGCTAAATTGAGCGCTGGCACCACCAACTCACGGGCGATCCCCAAATCAAAAGCCGGTGCTTGGAATGAAGGTAAACCAGAGGTCACCTCTCCGACAACGCTAATGTCAAAGCTCGTCAGGTTAAATACCCAAACAAGGAACGCCGCCATCGCCATCGCGCACATAGATGCGGGCCATTGTGGACGAAACCGTTTCACTAAGGCATAGGTCGCCAGCGTCACAATCCCCATAGTCAACGTCGGCCAATGGGTTTTTGATAAATAAGAAGGGGCGCCGCTGAGGCGTTCGATTAAATAGCGCTCGTCGAAGGTAAAACCAAAAATCTTCGAAAATTGTCCGACGATAATGGTGATCGCGACCCCGTTAAGCAATCCCATCAAAATCGGCTTTGACAGAAAGTCAGCAAGCACACCCAGCTTAAAACGGCTCGCAATCAAGCACCAAAAGCCTGTCATGGCTGTCATGGTCATGACTAACTGCCAGTGCTTCATGCTATCGCCAGCGGCAAGGGGCGTAACAACGGCGGCGATAACAGCGCAAGTTGCCGCATCTGGACCCACGATTAATTGCTTTGAAGTACCAAATAGCGCGTATACCAGCATAGGCAATACGCAGGAGTACAAACCCACAGCAGCATTGACGCCTGTGAGCTGGGCATAGGCAATAGCAACAGGGAGTGCCACAGCGGCAACTGACAAGCCTGCGCGCACATCATCCCTAAGCCATTGCTTTTCATATTGTAATAATTGCGCCAATCCCGGCATAAACGAAATCAAACTAGGGAACTTCACTCGGCAACCTCCATACACACCATCAAGATAAGCACTAATCAGTATAACCGAGACTGAAAATATTCAGCGAAAAGGTCATTACCTAAAAGCCAGCAATAGTATGTTGGTTATGGCATAAAGCCAATCATTACGCGAGTATTTTCCTCAGAATATTTATGGAGTTAGGCGCTGAATAAACACTAAGTTAGCGCAATATCATCGGCAGTGACACTAAAAGTAAACTGCCCATAAACCAATTAAAATGACGTTTACGTCTATCCGTATTGAGTTTCTTACTGATCGCCGCACCAACAAACACCCAAGTAAATGATGCAGGAAATCCCACTATGTTGAACATCAATACGCCAAGAAACGCACTCAACCAAAAGCCATCGCCACTTAATGTAAAAGCGCTACACAGGGTAATCGTCGACATCCAAGATTTAGGATTAATCCATTGAAATAATGCAGCTTCAATGAGCCTCATAGGTTTTCGTCCATCATCCAAATGCGTGCTCTGCACTGGCGACGTCACTAATTTGTACGCGAGATACAGCAAATACGCCAAAGCGAAATATTTCAATACTTGGTGCAATACCGGTAATGCTTCAAACAAGGTACCGAGGCCGAATAATACCGCAAGATGTAAAGAGGTCGAACCCAAGCGGATCCCTGCAATATGTGGCACGGTACGCAGCACACCAAAATGCGCTCCAGAGCTAGCTAAGAGAATATTGTTCGGTCCGGGAGTCATTGTCATCGTCGCGCAAAACAGCGCGGTCGAGGCCATTAAAGTCCATAATTGTGGATCATAAAGCAGTGCAGTATTCATATTTTCCTTAAATTGTACGCATACATTTGTTGACATAAAAAGATGCAATAAATAATATACGGAGAATATTAGAGATCAATGGATTTATTGTCATGAGTACAATCTGGACGCCAGACCTAACAGCTTTTTCAGGCCCGAAATATCAGCGCTTAGTCAGTGCTATAGAACAAGGCATTTTGCAGAAGGTGTTAACCCAAGGCAGTAAACTGCCCCCGCAGCGCCGTTTAGCCGATGCTTTAGGCATCACTATTGGCACTGTGACCCGCGCCTATGCATTGGCGGAACAAAGGGGGTACGTCGAAGCGCGCGTCGGTGATGGCACCTATGTCAACGCCTCCCCAGTACCAGAGATCGGTAAAGTACAATTGAATATGGCGACCTGCCAGCAGCCACTCACAGATCAAATTAGCACCCTCAGTGATTGCCTCAGCCAATTAGCAAAAGACCCGACAAAGCTCAGCCAGTTACTGGGTTATCGCGCCAGTCCATTAGATCAACACCAACAAGTGTTTCACCAATGGCTTAACCAACGCGGCATACAACAAACGCCTGAGCAACTGATCTTCACCCACGGCGGCCAGCAAGCGATTTTTGCCTGTTTAAGTGCATTTTTATCGACGGGCGATGTGCTGCTGCACGAGCAATACAGTTATCCAGGCGTGAGAATTTGCGCTAAGCAACTCGGCGTGACCAGCATTGGTGTGCCCCTCACCCATGAAGGTGTGGATCTCGCCCGCTTTGAGGCGTTAGTGCAAATCCATCATCCCGAGTTAGTTTATCTAACCCTGAATAATCAAAACCCTACCTGTATTCAATACAGTGAGCCGCAGCGGCAAAAACTCCTCGAATTGGCTGAGCAGTATCAGTTTTATATCATTGAAGATGATGTGAATTATTGTTTACCCGAAGAGTGGCATTCGCCCCTGTGGCAATTAGCAAAACAGCTGGCTATCCCACGGGTGATTTATATTTCTAGCCTGTCCAAATTGTTTTCTGGCGGCCTAAGGCAAGGTTTTATTCTGGTGCCTGAACCACTTATCGCCCAAGTGCGACTCGCGATTCATAGCCAATGCTGGATGGTATCGCCGCTGAACATTGAAATAGCCTGTCAGTTGATTAAGAAAGGCCAAATCACTGCCTATCGCGATACCATAGTTCGCCAACGGCAACGTCTCTGTATCGCCATGGGCGAACGACTGGGATTAACCCAAACTTGGCGAGGACTGAACGGTTGGCTACAACTGCCAGAAGATATCAAGGCCCATCACCTCGTCACTGCGCTAGCTGCCAAAGGCATTTTGATCCGTAATGGAGATGACTTTAATTGCCATGACAATTTTATTCGCTTGAGCCTTGGCGGCGCCGAAAACGACACTCAATTTCAACATGCGATTGACTGTATCGAGGCGACTATTCACTCCTTGGTACAAAATGCCTATTCAGTGGTGTAATAGCGCTTAAAAACCTCCGAACTCAGCCAATTTTTATGCGCCATGTCAGATGAAGTTAATTCACACTAAATGGCTAATTTATAAAATTAGAGAGCATAAAAAAGCGCCAGTAGCATACATGCTACTGGCGCTGAGGTAACTGACAAGCATGATGAAGAAGCAATTAGCTATAAATCACTAACGCACCATTATTTAATCTTTAGTTGATAAACACTCGTCGTGCCGCTGACTTCATTGCCTATGATTAACAAAGGATTACCGTTAGGGCTTTTATCGGCACTGACAAACTTCATCCCTTCTGGCCCTAAATCACCCGCCATTGTTGCATCCCCTTTGACTTCACCCGTATCAGTATCGATAACAAAGTCGGCCTCAAAATCACGATTCACAACATAGTCGATAAAATGCACATCGAAGGGATTGGTCACGTCATAAATCATAAAGCCTGAAGTACGCTCCAAACCAACAAAGGCATATAGTCGTTGACCAATTTGACCTAGGGCTAAGGCTTCTGGCTCTGGTCCTTTGTCATCGCTGCGGCTATCACCTTTATTTTCTTCGTTATTATTGTTGAAGTTACTGCCTAAAAGTGCCGCGGTAATACGTTCAAAATCACTCGCACTGTCAAAGACTTGCTGACCGTCTGCGCTCCAAATCGAGAATGAGCGAGCACCGAAGCTGACTATCTTGTCGTAATCGCCGTCCTTATCGTCATCCCCCATGCTAGTAGTTACTTTAAGGCGTGCTAACTGCGTTTTATCTTTTGCAGCGGCAAATTGTGGATGATTTGGGTCGAGCACTAAATCCCCTGCGCGGGCTTCCTCAGAAAAGCCTGCATAATCACGGGAATCACCTTCGTTGGCCGTAACGATAAAGTCTGTATTGTTCCAACGGTAGGTCGCGACAGTATCGGGTTGATACATACCATAGACGCCTGTGTAGCTTTGCAGGTTGACAAGATTGTCTTTGTCACTCGCATCAATTTTATTCACCTCAAGTCCGTAATCCTTAAGGCCTAGTGGTAAAATCTTGGCGACTTTGGCATTGGCGATATCAATTACGGCAATGGCATTGTTCTCTTGCAAACTGACAAACGCACGGCGGTTATCTTGGCTAATGGCGATATATTCAGGTTCTAAATCCTGCGCCACACTCGCCATTGGACCATTGATTTTAATGTCTGGCGTGATCTCACTGGCACGTGCACCGCCCTGATTAAATTCACTAAAACCGATAATAGTCGCAGTGACTGCGGGCTTACCGTCAGTAATTGCAATCAGCGCCACACTGCCTTCAGGATCTAAGGTATAGGCTGGATTTGGCTCGCCTTCATTGGCCACTAATAAGGTTTTACCATCGTGGGTAAATGCCACGTTATCGGGTAAAGCGCCGACTTCTACCGCGCTGATAAACTGCGGTGCATCTGTGCCGTTAAGCTGATAAAAAGCGACAAAACCATTGGCTTGGGTTTTATTGCCGTCAGCATCGCCACGTTCAATCGCAGCCGCTAACAAGTTGCCTGAAATGCTCACACTGTTAACGCTACCCATAAAGGTTTGGCCAACGTCTTTAGCCACATCAAGTTCGCCAAATTTTTCGAGATTATTCAATGCCAACGGATCCGCGGCATTGGATGCCGTTGCTAATAAACTGCCATCTATAATGTCCACTTTGCCGCTAATGGCATTGACCACAAAAATACGGTTAGATGCACTGTGATATTCAACGATTTCAGCGGCACTTAAGCCATAAACGCCAGTCTGATGACGACCAATTAACTCAGCTTTTAAGCCTGCAGTTTGTGGCTGGCAAACATATTGGGTTTGCGCTGCTGCAATTTCGCTGTCATCTAATTGTCCATTATTGTTAGCATCTAATCCGGTATCGATTCGCTGGCCACCGGCGGGACAATTGGCATCACCGATATTCAATGTCGTCACGTTAACCAGTGAATTTAAGCCGTTGTCGCCTTTATCACCTGCTGCGCCATCATCACCGCTACAGGCTCCGAGTAATAAGCTCGCCATAATGGCAGCGGCTAGCGGAAGTCGTTGTGTTTTCATCGTGTCATTCCTGAATATTTTATTTTTAGTAGAGTGAAGCTAAAGCCCACTAAACTAGTCAGCATAAAAGACGCTGGGATGACAAAGCCGTGACACTCAGATGACAACTCGCACTTTCGAATGAGTCAGTTTGAACCATAAGGATGTGAAGGACTAAGATGTAAAGAGCTGAGTTACAAAGGGCTGCGATTTGATAAGAAAGACTTGATAAGAAAGATTTAAATGAAGAATCTTGTGAAGATAACGGCTCAATCCACTAAAGTGATGCCTCGATAATCAAACTTACCACTTAGTTACAATTTAATCGGTAAAATACAGTAAAGAAATCAACGCAAAGATTGGTTTATTTGTCCGAGCACTTTACTATGCTATTGCTTGCTGTCTGAACTGTGAAAATAGACAATACCGCAATTCACTTTTGCCTAAACCCCGCCAATGATCTTGATCATATGCTCTCGCTCTTAGTGTAGAAACTGGTAGCGCAGGAACTGGCTTCAAAATGGCGGATTAATTGTGAATTGTTCTAGTACAATTTAAACCACACCGCATAAACCTGTGAAATACGCTTTCAATTCTTTCGCCACCCGAGGTAACAGTGGACCCACAATCACAACCTTCTGCCCATAACGGCAGACGTATACCGAATTTAGCGCTGCTTATTCCCATGCTTGCGGCGATTGTCGCGATCACGCCATTGGCCATCGACATGTACTTACCTGCGATGTCAACATTGGCCCTCAGTTTTCATACCGATGTCACGACAGTGCAACAGTCCCTAAGTATCTACTTAGCGGGTTACGCACTGGGCATGTTATGTTTCGGCCCCCTAGCCGACCGCATTGGTCGTCGCCCTATGGTGATATTGGGACTGAGTGGATTTATGTTCACCAGCTTACTGATTGGGTTTGCGGGTCAAGTCGAAGTCTTTCTTGGACTACGTTTTTTACAGGCCTTTATCGGCGCGGCTGCGACTGTGGTGGTGCCGGGATACATCAAAGAAGTCTATGGTGACAATACCGCCAAGGGCATGTCATACGTGAGTTTAATCATGATGTTAGCGCCATTACTCGCACCTAGCATTGGCAGCGTGATCCTCGAACTCGGTGATTGGCATTTAATCTTCTTCATTCAATCCGCCTATGCCGCAACCCTGTTATTACTGGTGCTGTTTGCGCTAAAAATGCCCAGCGATAAAGATATGGATACCCGCAGCCAGAAATCGTTTCTTGGTGCCTACGCGACCGTATTTTCCCGCCCTGGCGTTAAGCTAAACATTGCCAGCGGCGTGTTAACGTCTTTTTCATTTTTCTGTTATCTCACTGCATCGCCCTTCGTTTATATGGAAGTCTTTGCCTTAGATAAATCCTATTTTGCTATCTTGTTTAGCACTAACGTCGGCGCTTTGATGTTGGCCAATATCATTAATACGCGCATCGTGGGCCGTTATGGTTCGCTACGTATGTTGCATGTGTCGACCTTTTTCGGGGCGATTGCTGGTGTCGGTTTATTAACCGTAAACCTGCTGGATATGAGCTATCACTTTACCGTGATCATGCTTATTCCTTTAATGGGTAGCCTAGGGGTGATGTCAGTCAATGCCGATGCGATAGTACTGATGAAGTTTAAACAAGAAACAGGAACCGCAACCGCAGTTATTGGCACCTTAAGATTTGGCTGTGGCGCACTCGCGGGCCCGTTATTGGCGGTGTTTTACGATGGCACAGCCGTGCCCTTCTCTGCCCTCATGTTAGGTTCTATTGTGTTAGTCGGTATTTGCCAATTCAATCGTCCAAAGCATCAAATACCGCCGACGGTTTAAGGATCAATTTTTAAAGAGCCATGGATACCAATGCCACATCGGCAACACATGTTTGATCGCGTGAAAACAGCGCATTGGCATACTCGAATGTAGCAAATAGGTAATATTTAATCGCGATAGTTAAGTCTCTGCTTATCTAACGTCCCACACCAAAACGGCACTCTTAGTGCCGTTTTCACCATTTAATCAGCTAATAATCTGAAAAATATAGGATAAACCAATAAGGCGACCTAGGTTACTTGACAATTCGAGCAAGTTATCAATCAATTCAAACGTGAAATTGTTTCAAGTTGGTTATTTTTTACATAAAAGGCTTGAAATGTTGTTTTTTTTGAATATGATGAAATTCTGTTCATTGCAACAGTTGCTGCATCCTAAGGGATGAGTCACTTGTCTTCGACGAAGTCAGTTCAGCATTTCGGAGTCTGAATTACCCTTCAGGCTTAATTTTTAGAGCGATTACCGTCGCTGTAACAAGATACTGTTTACCGTAACGGTACTATGCAATAGGAGTTTCACATGGAGATGTTATCCGGCGCCAGCATGATAGTGCGTTCTTTGATCGATGAAGGCGTAAATCACGTTTTTGGTTATCCTGGCGGTTCAGTTTTAGATATCTACGACGCCCTGCACCTTATCCCTGGTATTGAACACATACTCGTTCGTCACGAACAAGCCGCCGTACACATGGCTGATGGCTATGCCCGTGCCACGGGTAAAGTGGGCGTGGTATTAGTCACCTCAGGGCCCGGTGCCACCAACGCGATTACCGGTATTGCCACCGCTTACATGGATTCTATTCCCCTTGTGGTGTTATCAGGCCAAGTTCCGAGTAATCTTATCGGTAACGATGCCTTCCAAGAATGCGACATGATCGGTATCTCTCGCCCTGTGGTGAAGCACAGCTTTTTAGTTAAAGATCCAACTGAAATTCCTGAAATTATTAAAAAGGCTTTTTACATTGCCTCTACTGGCCGTCCCGGTCCTGTGGTTGTCGATCTGCCAAAAGATTGTTTAAACCCAGCTCTGCTGCACGAATATTGCTACCCAGAAAGCGTCAAAATGCGCTCGTACAATCCAACGACATCAGGCCATAAAGGTCAGATCCGCCGTGGTCTTCAAGCCCTGTTAGCCGCGAAAAAACCGGTACTTTATGTCGGTGGCGGCGCGATTATCTCAGGTTGTGATAAGCAAATCCTGCAATTGGCTGAGAGATTAAATATTCCCGTCGTCAGCACGCTGATGGGGCTTGGCGCTTTTCCAAGCACCCACAAAAACAGTTTAGGCATGCTTGGGATGCACGGTCGCTACGAAGCCAACATGACAATGCATAACTGCGATTTGATCTTCGGTATTGGTGTACGCTTCGACGATAGAACCACCAATAATGTGGAAAAATACTGCCCGAACGCGACCATTTTACACATAGATATCGACCCATCTTCCATCTCTAAAACCGTGCGAGTCGATATCCCTATCGTGGGTTCGGCCGACAGTATTTTAGACAGTATGTTGGCACTGTTGGATGAGTCTAACGAACATAATGACAGCGATGCCATTGCCACTTGGTGGAATGATATTGAACAATGGCGCAGCCACGATTGTCTGGCCTATGACAAAAGCAGCGGCCGCATTAAGCCACAGCAAGTGATTGAAACCTTGTACAAACTGACTAATGGCGATGCCTATGTCGCCTCTGATGTTGGCCAGCACCAAATGTTTGCCGCCTTGTACTATCCGTTCGATAAACCGCGCCGCTGGATCAACTCAGGTGGCTTAGGGACTATGGGGTTTGGCCTGCCCGCCGCAATGGGCGTTAAAATGGCGATGCCGGATGCCACCGTTGTGTGCGTCACGGGTGATGGCTCCATCCAGATGAACATTCAAGAGCTTTCGACCGCACTGCAATATGATACCCCAGTAAAAATCATCAACTTAAACAATCGTTTCCTTGGCATGGTAAAACAATGGCAGGACATGATTTACTCTGGCCGTCACTCACATTCCTATATGGATTCAGTGCCAAATTTTGCCAAAATTGCAGAGGCCTATGGCCATGTTGGCATGACGATAAGCGATCCTGCCGAGCTTGAGTCAAAAATGGCTGAAGCGCTGGCGATGAAAGATAGATTGGTCTTTATCGACATCATGGTGGACGAAACTGAGCACGTTTACCCCATGTTGATCCGCGGTGGTGCGATGAATGAAATGTGGCTGACTAAGACGGAGAAATGCTAATGCGTCGAATTATATCTGTATTATTAGAAAACCAATCCGGCGCTCTGTCTCGTGTGGTCGGTTTGTTTTCACAGCGCGGTTATAACATTGAAAGTTTAACGGTGGCGCCAACGGACGATATCACCCTGTCGCGACTTAACATCACAGTCGTTGCCGATGAAATGGTGTTAGAGCAGATAGAGAAGCAGCTACATAAGTTAATCGATGTGTTAAAAGTATCGAATATTACCGAGTCTGCTTATATTGAACGCGAACTCGCCCTTGTTAAGGTCCGCGCCCAAGGCGAATTTAGGGAAGAAGTGAAACGCATGGCGGATATTTTCCGCGGTCAGATTGTCGATGTCACCGCCAATTTATACACCATCCAAATGGTGGGCACGTCAGACAAACTCGATGCGTTTATTCATGCGCTGGGGGAAGTCACCAAACTGGTCGAAGTCTCTCGCTCCGGCGTGGTGGGTTTGGCCCGCGGCGAAAAGGCCATGAAAGCCTAGTTTTCTGACGGAAATCTCGCGGATATTTTCGCATAAGCACAAAAACATCAAGGGGAGCATAATGCTCCCCTTAGGTTTTTAGGCGGTTATCACAGCGTCAATTATGACTGGCTGTCTAACAAGCGCGATGAGGTGATTTCAATTTTACGTGGTTTCAATGCTTCAGGAATTTCACGCACTAAATCAACATTGAGTAAGCCATTTTCTAAACTTGCACCGAGCACAGTGACATAGTCTGCCAGCTGGAAAGTACGCTCAAAACCGCGTTCAGCTATGCCTTGATACAGGTATTTACGCTCGGTTTGGCTTTCGGCTTTATTGCCTTTCACCAGTAATTTTTCACCTTCACTGCTAATCTCAAGTTCATCCATTGAGAATCCGGCTACAGCCATCGTTATGCGATAACGATTTTCGCCGAGTAATTCGATGTTATATGGAGGATAACCTGAGTTGCCATTATTGGCAGCGGCATGTTCTGCCAATTGCGCTAAACGGTCAAAACCAATGGCACTGCGGTAAAGTGGTGTTAAATCATAAGTACGCATATTCATATCCTTGTCTTAAGCAATATGGAGAATTGGCGGACTGTTTTCAGGATGAAAACGTTTGTAGAGTCTGCCGAATTAAATCTTCTGTCCTTACGGCACAGAATTCACACTAGGACCCTCATCGAGCGATCCTGAAATAGATATAAGGACGGGAGAGAAAATTTCAAGCAAGAAAATTAAAAAAATGTGCAGAACTTTAAAAGACCAATAAAAACAAACGCTAATTCAACTTTAAAACGGTGAAGCGAGACGTGATTAGTATCGCTGCATTAGATTCATTGCGCACGGCAAGCAGTATTCGCTAAATTGCAGCCAATAAAAAAGGAGCCTAGGGCTCCTTTTTCAGTCTTAGCATCGAATTAACGAGTGCGTGGACACAGTTCTTCAGCGCTGAAGAAGTAAGCAATTTCACGAGCAGCAGATTCAACAGCATCAGAGCCGTGAGCCGCGTTTTCGTCAATGCTTTCTGCGAAATCAGCACGGATAGTACCAGGAGCCGCTTGAGCTGGGTTAGTTGCACCTAAAATTTCACGGTGAGCTAAAACAGCGTTTTCGCCTTCTAATACTTGGACCATGATAGGACCAGAAGTCATGAATGCAACCAGAGCACCGAAGAAGCCGCGCTCGCTATGCTCAGCATAGAAACCTTCAGCTTGTTCTTTAGTCAGGTGTAACATTTTTGATGCAACGATCTTAAGACCAGCAGTTTCAAAACGATTGTAGATAGCACCGATGTGGTTTTTTGCAACAGCATCAGGTTTGATAATAGAAAATGTGCGTTCGATCGCCATAACTAGCTTCCTTTGTCAGCAAGTTTAAAAAAATTCGCGCGGATTATACGAAATTTAAAAGCTAAATCCTATCTTTATAGCAAATTAGTCTGAGATATTGCGCACATTCGCTTTATTCGTAATCAGCTTGATCACGCAAAAGGCCCCGCTAGGAGGATAAATCCTTAGCAGGGTCCATTAACTCATTAAAAAATGGGATTATTTTCTATTTTTGGCCCAAATACCTGCCCAAGCAATCAAAGCGACTAAAATGACTGCGGGAGCAAGATCTAACAAGTGGTGGAATAAACCGACACCGCCATGCCCTGGATGAGCCCAAGCCATTGAAGGGACAAGCATACATAACAATACAAGCAAAAGTTTCATGTGAACATCCTTGCAGTTGCGATAACAAAGTTAAGCCATTTAAATGCCTTAACCAATATACAACAAGGTACGATATCCGCTAAAGATGAACTTGACTGTGATCAAACTCTCGCCAAATATTCTCTGCGCCGCTGCAAATGCGTGAGGTAAATCACCTTAGTTAAACGTCAAAAGGACAAGATGCCTCACATAAAAAGCCGTATCACCGCTGTGCTCACTACTTTTCATCAATCCAACACTGCTGAATCGCTTCCAGTATTTTTTCATTACAGTGCTTGGGATCATCGGCAAAATCATCCAAGGCTAACACCCACTCATACAATTGGGTGAAATGCAGCTGAGTAGGATTCACCTCTGGGTGTGCTTCGAGTAATTCCAACGCAATATCTAACGAATCTATCCATGTTAATGTCATCGTTTTCCCCTATTCGGTTCGCTTTAATGGGTAAGCTATTGCTAAAAGACGTTACCCATAAGGAGGTGAATCAAGTGTTGATATTCCGTAGTCAATACTCGACAGCAAGGGCACTAACCCTGTGCTTGCGTCACCTTTTTCACTTTAATCGCATTTTTTTCAACAAAATCAATAATAGCACCCGCCACATCTTTCGTGGTGGCGCCTTCAATTCCTTCAAGACCGGGCGAAGAGTTCACTTCCATGATCACAGGACCGTGGTTTGAGCGTAGCAAGTCAACGCCAGCGACATTGAGCCCCATGGTCTTAGCCGCACGAATGGCGACTGAGCGTTCCTCTGGGGTTAATTTGACTAAACTTGCCGTGCCACCACGGTGCAAGTTAGAGCGGAACTCACCGGGCATAGCTTGACGCTTCATGGCGGCAATCACTTTATCGCCGAGCACGAAACAGCGAATGTCTGCGCCATTGGCTTCTTTAATATATTCCTGCACCATGATGTTGGCTTTAAGGCCCATAAAGGCTTCAATCACGCTCTCAGCCGCTTTACGGGTCTCGGCTAATACCACGCCGATACCTTGGGTGCCTTCGAGTAATTTAATCACCAGAGGCGCGCCACCCACCATATCAATCAAGTCGGGGATATCACTCGGTTTATTGGCAAATCCAGTAATGGGCAAGCCAATGCCGCGGCGTGACATCAACTGCATAGAACGCAATTTGTCACGTGAGCGCGAGATCCCAACGGAATCATTTAAAGCATATACGCCCATCATCTCAAACTGACGCAATACCGCAGAGCCATAAAAGGTAATCGACGCCCCGATGCGGGGGATCACAGCATCAAATGCGGGTAACTCTCGCCCACCAATGTGGATACTCGATTGCCGCATGTTGATATTCATATAACATTCAAGGGGATTAATTACGTGTACTTCATGACCACGTAATTGAGCCGCTTCAACGAGTCGCTTCGTTGAATATAGCTCAGGCCCTTGCGATAAGATCGCTATTCTCATTCTGGTCTCCGGCAACCATTAATTTTGAGCGCATAATACGCCTGCGCAGGGATAAATCAAACAACTAGAGGCATAGACAAGATTAGTTGCACAAATGCTCAACGCCAAAAGCAAAAAACCAGTCACGTGGACTGGTTTTAACAATTATCGCGGCAGCATTAATTGCCTTCGCTGACCATGTTAACCGTGTATTTAGGGATCTCAATCACCATGTCAGTGTCGACCACTTTCGCCTGACAAGATAGACGGCTTTCGGGCTCAAGTCCCCAAGCTTTGTCTAACATGTCATCTTCCAGCTCATCACTTGGCTCAAGATCATTAAAGCCTTCACGCACGATACAGTGACACGTCGTGCAAGCACAGGACTTTTCACATGCATGCTCGATATTGATGCCATTACGCAGCGCAACATCAAGAATGGTCTCACCAACATTCGCCTCAAGCACTGCGCCATCTGGGCACAACTCGGCATGGGGAAGAAAGACTAATTGGGGCATTACATCACCTATATGTTGTCGATCGACTGGCCTTTGAGTGCCACTCGAATAGAATTGTCCATACGTCTGGCAGCAAAATCTTGGGTTTGCTCATCCAGTTTTTCAATCGCGAGCTTAATCGCATCGGCATCATCGCCCGCGGCAACTTGCGCCACATTGGCCATAGTGGCATCGATTTGTCCACGCTCATCGGCATTCAGCAAGTCGCCATCTTTCGCTAACGCGGCATGTAAAGACTCGAGTACCCTCGCCGCCTCCACTTGCTGTTCGGCCAGCATACGACGAGTGATATCGTCTTTGGCATACTTCATCGAATCTTTCAGCATAGTGGCAATTTCAGTATCCGATAAACCAAATGATGGCTTAACTTGAATACTTGACTGCACGCCGGTGGATTTCTCCATAGCGGTCACGCTAAGTAAACCATCGGCATCCACTTGGAATGTCACCCGAATGTGCGCAGCGCCAGCGGCTAACGGCGGAATACCTTTTAAAGTAAAACGCGCCAGTGAGCGACAATCGTCAACCAGCTCACGCTCGCCCTGCACCACATGGAATGCCATGGCCGTTTGACCGTCTTTAAAGGTGGTAAATTCCTGTGCTCGCGCAACCGGAATCGTGGTATTACGCGATACCACTTTTTCCACTAAGCCGCCCATGGTCTCTATGCCTAATGACAAAGGGATCACATCAAGCAATAACAAATCCGATTCAGGTTTATTACCCACTAAAATGTCGGCTTGAATAGCCGCACCAATGGCAACAACACGATCGGGATCGATAGATGTCAGCGGTGGTTTGCCGAAGAAAGCTTCGACCTGTTCACGCACTAATGGCACGCGCGTTGAACCGCCAACCATCACAGTTTCAAGCACTTCATCCGTTGTCACGCCCGCATCACGCAGGGTACGGCGACAGCTGGCAATGGTCTTCTTAACCAACGCCGCAATCATGGCATCAAATTCAGCTTTAGTAACGATTTGCGTCAGTTCAGTCCCATCGGCAAGGATCACTTTTGCTTCAGTTTCTACAGCATCCGTTAAGGCTTCTTTGACTCGACGCGATTCAATCAGCAACTGACGGCTTAATTGTGAGTCGATGTCACTAAGCTGCCACACTTGTTGCATATGTGCTTGCAATAAATGGTCAAAATCATCACCGCCAAGCGCTGAATCACCACCCGTAGCAAGCACCTCGAATACACCGCGATTCAAGCGCAAAATAGAAATATCGAAGGTGCCGCCGCCTAAGTCATAGATGGCAATCACACCCTCTTGCTTAGAGTCTAAGCCATAGGCAATCGCAGCAGCCGTCGGTTCATTCAACAAACGTAGCACTTTAACACCCAGCAAAGCTGCGGCATCTTTCGTGCCTTGGCGCTGGGCATCGTCGAAATACGCAGGTACGGTTATCACCACACCTTGCAGTTCGCCGCCTAAGGTTTTTTCAGCACGGGCGATCAGCGGACGTAAAATCTCCGCAGACACTTGCACGGGATTCACTTGGCCTTGGGGCGTCACAAATAAAGGTAAACCGTTTTCGCTTTCAGCAAACTCGTAGGGGAATGATTGCTCACCGGCTTTGATATCAGCCAGACTGCGGCCCATAAAACGCTTAACCGAAACGATCGTGTTTTGCGGATCCTGCGCCGAACTCAACGCCGCAAGGGCGCCTACTTCGACTGAATCTTGGGTATAACGCACGATAGAAGGTAATGAATGCTGTCCAAGTTCGTCCGGCAGGGTTGCCGTCTCGCCACTTCGAACAGCCGCCACCAAAGAATTGGTCGTACCTAAATCTATGCCAACGGCAAGTCTATGTTGGTGCGGCGCGGCACTTTGACCGGGCTCAGCTATCTGCAAAAGGGCCATATATATCCAACTTAGTAATGCCAACCCAAGCGTGCTTGAGTCAGCAAAGTAACATAAACACGGAAAATCAATCTAACAGAGCGTCTTCGACTCTGGTCAACTCGTCGTGTAATTTTGCCATAAATTTGAGTTTGCGAACTTGATCCGCCGCTAACAATGCATCTTCAGCCTGCTCACTGGTTAACAGTTGAGTCAATTGCTGAGTGAGTTGCGCGCGGTACTGCGCAAAAGATTGATATAGCTCGTCAATACTCGCTTGAGGATCGGCACTATCGCGTATGTCTTCCAACGCCTCGCGCCATTCCATTTGCTGCATCAAGAAGCCAGTATCTTTCACTGTGGTGGTTTCATGGCTTAATTCAATGCCACGCAGCGACAACATATGCTCAGCGCGGCGAATGGGATCTTTTAAGGTTTGAAAACCATCATTGACTTGCGCCGTGCGCTGCACCGACAACAATTTCTGCTGCTCAGTATCATTGGCAAATTTATCGGGATGAACCGCCCGTTGCAGTTCGCGATAGCGTTCTGCAAGTAAGGCGGTATCAATATCGAAGGCAGGGGAAAATTTAAACAGCTCGAAATAATTCATGCGTCAACTTTAGCGGTTAAACAGTGAAACTCTCACCGCAACCACACTCACCTTTTGCGTTAGGATTATTAAATTGGAAGCCTTCATTCAGCCCTTCTTTAACAAAATCCAGCTCGATCCCTTGAAGATAGATGAGGCTCTTAGCATCGATGATAATTTTCACATCATCGATATCAAACACTTCATCGTCATCATTTAAAGAATCAACGAACTCAAGTACATAAGCCATACCAGAACAGCCTGATGTTCTTAAGCCGAGACGCAGGCCCACACCTTTGCCTCGGTTGACTAAGAAAGATCTGACACGATCGGCTGCCGCTGGGGTCATTGTAATCGCCATCTTAACTCCAGATGTTACTTAGCTTGTTTCGATTTGTACTCGTCGATAGCAGCTTTAATGGCATCTTCAGCCAAAATTGAACAGTGGATTTTCACCGGTGGCAATGCCAATTCTTCAGCGATATCTGTGTTCTTAATCGCCGCAGCTTGTTCGATAGTTTTGCCTTTAACCCACTCAGTTACCAGTGAGCTAGATGCAATCGCGCTACCACAACCATAGGTTTTAAACTTAGCGTCTTCAATGATGCCATCAGCACCAATTTTCAACTGAAGTTTCATCACGTCACCGCAAGCAGGCGCGCCTACCATGCCGGTCACGACCGAAGGATCGTTTTTATCAAAAGAACCAACGTTACGTGGGTTCTCATAATGATCTATCACTTTTTCACTGTAAGCCATGGTACTGCTCCAAAATTATCTATTGTAAAGGTCAGAATTAATGATGTGCCCATTGAACTTGGTTCAGGTCGATCCCATCTTTAAACATTTCCCACAAAGGAGACATTTCTCTTAATTTATCAATAGATTGAGTAATTACTTCGATAGCGTGATCGATTTCTTCTTCGGTGGTGAAACGACCGATAGAGAAACGAATTGAGCTATGGGCCATTTCATCGTTTAAACCCAGTGCACGTAATACGTAGCTAGGCTCTAGGCTGGCTGAAGTACAAGCCGAACCCGATGAAACCGCTAAATCTTTCAGTGCCATCATTAACGACTCGCCTTCAACATAGTTGAAGCTGACGTTGAGGCTACCGCTAACACGGTCAATCGCATCACCATTGATATAGGTTTCTTCAATGTGCTTGATGCCATTCCATAATTTGTCACGTAATGCACCGATACGGACGTCATCAGAGGCCATTTCCGCTTTTGCGATTGCAGCCGCTTCACCTAAACCTACGATTTGGTGCGTCGGTAACGTACCGCTGCGCATACCGCGCTCATGACCACCACCGTGCATTTGCGCTTCTAAGCGAATGCGTGGCTTACGGCGAACATACAGGGCACCGATACCTTTAGGTCCATACATTTTATGGCCCGAAATCGAAACCAAATCCACTTTAGTGGCTTGCACATCGATAGGCACTTTGCCCGCACTTTGCGCTGCATCCATGTGGAAAATAATGCCTTTTGAACGACATAGCTCACCGATTGCATCGATATCATGGATCACACCGATTTCGTTGTTAACGTGCATGATGCTGACAAGGATAGTGTCGTCACGCATTGCCGCTTCTAAACGTTCCATCGGAATGATGCCGTTTGCCGCAGGCTCTAAATAAGTCACTTCGAAACCTTCGCGCTCTAATTGGCGACAAGTATCGAGAACCGCTTTATGTTCAGTCTTACTGGTGATGATGTGCTTGCCTTTCTTATGATAGAAATGAGCAACACCTTTGATAGCAAGATTGTTTGATTCAGTTGCACCAGAAGTAAACACAATTTCACGGTGATCGGCGTTAATTAACTCAGCAATTTGATTGCGAGCAATATCCACCGCTTCTTCAGCTTGCCAGCCGTAGCGGTGTGAACGTGATGCCGGATTACCAAAGATGCCGTCCATTGTCATACATTGGAACATCTTTTCCGCGACTCTTGGATCAACAGGCGTGGTGGCGGCGTAATCTAAATAGATAGGAAGCTTCATAACACACTCCGTACTGAGCAGTCTCTGGTAGAGGCTACATACAACGTACAAAAATTATTTTTATATATAACAAAGGCCGTTATAAACTGACTCTTTGTTCCTTTTGCATAGTGTCTTGCTTAAGCGAGATAAATTGCACATCTCGTTTCTGCATCAAGCCAGCAAGACTGATACCATCTAAAAAATCTGAAATTTGTTTGCTTAAATCGCCCCAAAGTGAATGGGTTAAGCAGCGAGTTCCACTCTGACAATTGCCAAGTCCTTGGCAACGAGTCGCATCGACAGACTCGTCTACAGCATGGACAACCATGCCGACTGAAATATCATTGGCTTCTAGGCCTAAGCGATAACCACCGCCCGGTCCACGTACACTGGCAACTAAGCCGTGTTTTCTTAGCTTAGCGAAGAGTTGTTCCAGATAGGAAAGCGAAATCCCTTGTCTTTCAGAGATGTCCGCTAAGGGAACTGGTCCCGATGCTGAGTGGATTGCCACATCTAGCATAGCGGTTACTGCATAACGACCTTTTGATGTAAGTTTCATAACTACCATAGCTCCCGAACAGGTATGCATTATTTCAACATACCCGAGTAATTCAGTCAAGTATTAAAACCTACTAAAACACTCAAGTATATGAGTGTGCAAATAACCAATACCCTTTCATCTTGGTGGGGTATTTAACCTTTTTCTAGCTTAAGATTCAATGCTAGAGCACCAATTAATCGACATCTAGCACGATATAAACCCACAATAAAAGTCATCGCTGCACTGGGACGCGATCAAACTCAGGTTTGATCGCAATATGCGTCTTTACAACAGGATGAGCTAAAGTAAAACGCTAAACGAGACCCTTGCGAGGGTCAGCCCTTACGCAAGTAAGGCCACTAAGTTAAATGATTTCGTTGAACCATTTCTTGAAACTTAGATACTCGGATCAAACTCATCTAATGCACTATGGCGTTTTTCCGCTGCCGCTTTTTCTGCATCATTAAACTCGCCCATATCCAGCTCTGGCAGTTTTTCGGTGCAGACATTACCACCCAACCCTTGAATGGCTTGACACAACTCTTGAACTTTCGAGTCCATCAGATGCATGTGATCGAGCATCTGCCCTATTGCATTGGCAACAGGATCGGGATTATCCGGTGATACTGCGTATGCATCAAAACCGTATTTTTTCGCCATCGCGCTACGGCGTTCAGTTTTCTCTTTCGATTGCGGTGACGGTGATGCCACCACGCGCCCAGGAATACCGACTACTGTGGTATCTTTTGGCACATCTTTCACCACAACCGAGTTTGACCCCACACGCGCACCGTCGTGCATGGTAATAGGACCGAGGATTTTTGCCCCCGCGCCCACCACCACGTTATTGGCTAACGTCGGGTGACGTTTACCCGCCTGCCATGTGGTTCCGCCAAGCGTTACACCATGATAAAGAGTGCAATCATCACCAATCTCAGCCGTTTCACCAATCACCACCCCCATGCCATGGTCGATAAAAAATCGATGACCTATGGTGGCGCCGGGATGGATTTCTACACCCGTCAACCAACGGGAAAAAGTCGATAAACAACGTGCCGTTAAGCGCCAATCGCGCTTCCATAGCTTATGGCTTATCCGATGCAACCAAATGGCATGCATGCCCGGATAGTTAACCAAGATCTCAAACGCGCTGCGCGCCGCAGGATCACGGTGATATATAGATTCAATGTCTTCTTTTAGCCTAGCTATCACGCCCATTGTTTATCCCTTTACGGTCATTCTGTACGGTAATTATTGATGATGAGGATTTGGCTATTTATCTTTAGAACCAGTGACTTTATCAATAGAGGTCAAGATTCCCCTGAGGATATTCATCTCCTGACTCTCAATCCGCGCACGACTAAACAAGCGGCGCAGTTTCATCATCACTTGTCCGGGATGATTCTTAATGATAAATCCGGTTGATAGCAGCGTCGTTTCAAGGTGTGCAAAGAAACGTTCCTGATCGGCGGCCAAGGGATACTCAGTCAGCTCTTCTTCGGCCACTTCTTTTTGTGCGAGGTGGGCAACACGGGTTTCATAACAAATGATTTGTACGGCTTGCGCAAGATTGAGCGAGCTGTATTCAGGATTTGCAGGAATCGCCACATGATAAGTGCATTGTTGCAACTCTTCATTGCTCAACCCGTGGTTCTCACGGCCAAACACGATTGCAACGGGGCCTTTAAGTGCCTCGGTCGCTAATCTCACCCCAGCTTCTCTTGGCTCTAACATCGGCCAATCTAAGGTGCGACTGCGCGCGCTGGTTGCAATCACGAGGCTGCAATCGGCAATCGCTTCAGCGAGTGAATCCACTTTCACAAGATGTTTCAGAATATCCGATGCACCCGCGGCTAATGCAATGGAATGCCCATCGGGTTCAACACGCGGTTCTGCAAGGTACAGATTTGACAGACCCATAGTCTTCATCGCTCTGGCAGTGGAACCAATATTGCCGGGGTGCGAAGTCCCCACTAAAACCACTCGAATATTACTTAGCATGAAACAACTTAATTTAATTCATAAAACGTTGGGGACGAATATTATCACAGCCATTGCCGAATGCTTATATGAAAATCGGTATTTGATATAACTATCAAATCGGGTATAATGCCGCCCGCTATTTTAACGTTCTTTAACATCCAGGGGATTGCAATGCATCCGATGCTGACGATTGCTGTACGCGCTGCCCGCGCGGCCGGCCAAAATATTATGCGCGCCTATACCGAACTTGACCGTATTGAAGTCAGTTCAAAAGGTATCAACGATTTTGTTACCAGTGTAGACAAGGAAGCAGAAGCGACTATTACTTACCAAATTCGTAAATCTTACCCTGATCACACTATCGTGGGTGAAGAGAAAGGCGAAAACCGCGGTGAGAATAGCGACTACGTTTGGATAGTTGACCCTCTGGATGGCACTAACAACTTTGTTAGAGGCATTCCCCACTTCGCGATTTCTATCGCTCTGCAACATAAAGGTAAAACTGAAGTTGCAGTTGTTTACGATCCTGTCCGTGAAGAACTCTTTACCGCCGTCCGCGGTAAAGGCGCAAAACTCAATGATTTCCGTCTGCGTGTGACTAACGTGAATGAATTAGCCCCAACAATGATTGGTACAGGCTTCCCATTCAAGGCCCGTCAACATACTGAAACTTATATGGCTATTTTCGGCGAAGTGTTCGGCCAATGTGCTGACCTACGTCGCGCAGGTTCTGCCGCATTAGATTTAGCCTATGTTGCTGCGGGTCGTTTAGACGGTTTCTTCGAAATCGGCTTAAAGCCATGGGATATCGCTGCTGGCGATCTTATCTGCCGCGAAGCGGGCGGTACAGTTACCGATTTCACTGGCAACCATAACTATTTGATTTCTGGTAACATAGTTGCAGGCTCACCTAAAGTGACCACAGAGTTAGTTAAAATCATGCGTCCATTATTGAACGAAGGTTTAAAGCGTTAATATTAAGCGATTAGTTTCGAAGCGTTAGTGTCAAGTGCTCGAAGTATTAATCTCGACTAACGCTTCGCTTTCAAAACGCTAGATACAAAACGCATAGATACAAAACGTTAGACATAAAAAAGGCCAGTGGCAGTCTCTTCTAAGAGCGCTCACTGGCCTTTTTGTTTATGGGGCTTTCATTCCTAAAACTTTAAGAAGATACTCCTGCAAGCGTGCACTGATTTTCAACGATAACCAGCTCACAGGACGTACAACCACTCAATAGATTATCTACCTGCCAAAGCTTGTGCTGGCGCAATCTGGCTGGCTTTCCAAGCAGGATAAAGCGTGGCGATTAAGCTCATGACAAATGCCATCACAATCACCAGCGCCGCATCTGAGCCATGTAACTCAGACGGTAAAAAGTCGACAAAGTACACATCGGCTGACAGCAGTTGAATACCGAGCAACTGCTCAACTGAGCTGGCAATCGCACTTAAATTCAGTGCCACGCTCACGCCGATAATGCCACCAAGACCACAGCCAAGCAGACCATTCAAGGCGCCCTGCACCATGAAAATCCCCATCACAGCCAAACGGCTCAGGCCCATGGTCATCAAAATCGCAATTTCTGAGGCTTTATCCCGCACCGCCATCACTAAGGTGGAAACGATGTTAAAGCAAGCCACACCAATCACTAGCACTAGCACTAAGTACATGACTGTGCGAACCAACTGAATATCTTGATATAAATGCCCTTGGGTACGGGTCCAGTCACTGATATACACCGACTGCTTTTGCGTATAACCGAGTTCGCGCACTTTCACGGGGGCATCAAACACTTTATCGACGCTAATACGCACGCCAGTCACGCCGCTCTTCATGTTCAAAATCTGCGCCGCGTACTGCATAGGAATATAAGCCGTAGTCAGCTCAAGCTCGCCGCCAAGATTATAGGCGCCAGACACCACAAAACGATGGCTCTTCGCCGCGCGTAAACTGCCCGCCGCTTCTGGATCCATATCCTGTACATATAAGGCCAGCGTATCGCCAATCTCAAGCCCTAACTTAGTGAGCAAGCTTTGCCCAAGGACGATGTGATTTTCATCTTGGCCGAGACTCTGCCAGCTGGCATCACTCATAAATTGCGCCAGTGTCGAGACCTTGATTTCTTCTTTTGGATCGATCCCCACGACAGCTAAGCCTTGAAAACCGCCGGGCTTTTGCACTAAACCTTGCATGCGGATAAAAGGCGCCGCGCCGCGAATACCTTCAATTAACAGCGCGCCCTCGGCAACACTCTGCCAGTTCGCGATAGGTTCGCTCACACCGACTATGTCCGCCTGCGGCACAACACCAAGTAATCTATGTTCTAACTCGCGCTCAAAACCGTTCATCGCCGACAGGACTATGATCAATACCGCCACGCCTAAGGCGATGCCCGCTGTCGATGCGAAGGAAATAAAACTAATAAAGCTGTTGGATTGGCGGGCGCGATAAAAACGCCAACCAATGGATAAGGCTAACGGTCCTTTCATACTTGGGTTTCCGCCGCTAATTGCAGGAAGCCGTTCTTCATCATCAGTTGACGGTCCATACGGGCGGCCAATTTATGATCATGGGTCACCACCACAAACGCCGTGCCTAACTGATCGGCCAACTCGCGGATCAACTCATAAACGGCATCGCCGCTGTTGGCATCTAAGTTACCCGTAGGCTCGTCGGCCAGCACTAACTTAGGTTTATTAATCAAGGCTCTTGCGATAGCAACACGTTGACGTTCGCCGCCCGATAGCTCGGCGGGAATGTGCGTCATGCGATGCCCTAACCCAACGCGCTCCAATAAGGCTTTAGCATCGGCGAGCGCCAGTTTACGATCTTTACCTTGAATAAACGCCGGCATAGCGACGTTTTCTAGCGCGGTAAATTCTGGCAATAAATGATGGAATTGATAGATAAAACCTAAGTCTTGGTTACGGATCTGCGCTTGGCGCGCACTGGACACTTGATATAAATCTTCGCCTAACAGCAAGACTTTACCTGCGGTTGGTTCATCCAACGTGCCCATGATGTGCAGCAAGGTACTCTTACCTGAGCCTGAACTGCCGACAATCGCCAACTGCTCGCCCTTAAACACGTGCAGATCAACATTAGACAACACTTGCGTGGTCACGGCGCCATCATGGTAACTCTTACTGACACTCTGCACTTGCAGTAACACGTCTTGCATTGAAGTTCTCTCTTAAACAGGCTTTGGCATCGATTTATGTCATCAAATCAATGCATTTAATTATTCGCATCTTGCTAAACCGTCGCTCAATTCAACAGTGGCGACGGTGTGCAGCTATTGGCGTATTTACTCGTATTTCTGTATTCGTATCCAGTTACTCGTATCTCTTTACTCGTACCTGAGCGCAGTCGCGGGTTGCACATTGGCGGCGCGCAGTGCGGGATATAAGGTCGCCAGCAGGGTCACCAGTAGCGTACCAATCACGATCACAGACAACTGCATCAATTCCAGTTTCACCGGCAAACGTTGCCCTACGCCTAGAATAGAAATCCCTAAAGTGGTCATAATGCCATTCAGATTCAAGGTGATGAGTATCCCAACCGCCAGCCCCAGCACTAAACCGAGCACTGCATTAAGCGACCCTTGCACCACAAAAATGCCCATCACGGCGGATGTGGTCACGCCTTGAGTTTTGAGCACCGCCACATCTGTGGTTTTATCGACCACCATCATCACCAGCGCCGAGACGATATTGAATGCGGCCACGGCCACAATCAGACTCAACATTAGCGACATCATGTTCTTTTCCATTTTGACCGCGCCGAACAAGTGGCCATAGGTATCACGCCAATCGCTGGTTGTCGCCTTAATGCCTTGTTTAGCTAATATATCCTGCACTTTAGGCGCTAAAGCCGGTGCGCTAAAGGGATCGGCTAAATAGAGTCTAAGCTGATCAATAGCCTCACTGGGTTGACGCATCAGCCGTTTCGCATCTTGATAATGGATATACGCCACGCCCGCATCGACCTGAGAGCCCATTTCAAAAATGCCTGAGACCAAAAACTTACGTTGACTCGGCACTGGACCTAAGGGCGAATACACCACGCCATCGCCACTCAGTAATCGCACCGTATCACCAGGGGCGACTTTAAGTTGCCTTGCCAGCTCAGAGCCTAAAATCACCTTGTAGTCGCCGCTCGTCAGCTGCTCAAATGCACCTGAATAAGTGTGCTGGGCAACCGAAGATAACTTTTCCGCTAACTCGGGGAACACGCCATAAACCTGTACAGCACGAATACTCGCCGCCGATTGCACCATGGCCTGCGTCGACACGCTCGGCGTCACGCCTAATACGCCAGGTAAGGCTTTAAGCGCACTCGCCTGCTCAGTCCAATCGACTAAAGGCGCTTCACTATAAAGGGTTAATTGCGGTACTGCGCCTAAGATACGTTGCTTGAGTTGGCCTTCGAGACCATTCATCACAGAGCTCACGACAATGAGCGCGGCAACGCCTAAAAAAATGCCCGAAACGGCAAATAGAGTAATGAACGACGCGAACGCGTTCGCTTTTCTGGCCCGCCAATAACGGTAACCAATATAGAAAGGAAATCCTGGATTCATTGAAAGAGGGTTGCGTCCTGTGTGCTGAACTTGCTAAATCATGAAGATGGGCACGATAATAGGGGTATTGGTCCTATAAATAAAGAGGCAAGCCTTGTTCACTGACACCAATCCGTATTTTAGTGTGCCTCACCCTTTTACCGCCTACTTAAGTCTGTGGCCGAGTTCCGAGCCATTACCCTCTGAAATGGCATTAAGATCAATGCAATCATTGGGTATTCAGCTACTCAGCGAAGTGAAAACGCTCGAAGCCAATTGCTTGCTGCAACTGCGCCATTTAGACAACGACGCTAAAGTGGTGGTGGACTTTTTAAAGCTGCAATCCCGCAAAGTGGATTTAGTGCTGCAGCATGTATTAGAGAAAGAAACCCAAGAAGGCGAAAAATGCATTGGCAATCAGTTTGGTGGCAGCGGCCTAAGACTACTCACACCCACAGCCTTGGACATCGGCTCAAACTATAAAATCACCCTGTTTATTCACGACGAGTTAGTCGCCATTCTTTGTTTTGGCAAAGTGACCGCCTCTACCGCGCAAAAAAAGCTATCCACCGAGTGCAGCGCCGATAGCGATACAAATAGCGGCGACACACAAAATGCCGAACAACATACTCAGGCGGAACTTCACTCTCCTGCCACGCAGTGGCAAACCGACTTTGAATTCAGTCAAATTCTCGAAGCTGACGTGGAGCAATTAGTCAAAGCCAGCCTCAATGTGCAGCAGAAACAACTCAAGTTACGTAAACTCGCCAGAGACGAGCGTCAATAGCCGCAGACTTTTCACTGGCACCTGCGCCATCAAGTCTCTACAATGTCTGCAACTCTTTGTGAATGAATCAGTTTATCGTACGCCAATGACTCACATATCAGCCCTAACGCCGCCAGCCGTCAAAAATGGCAATCAAATTCAGACTCTGTCCACTGTGGGCGGCGTTTGCCAAGCCGTTACACTCGCCAGTTTAGCGCGTCAACATAAGGGGACGACCTTAGTTGTCACCAGTGATACGCCAAGCGCCTTAAGCTTAGAGCTAGAACTGAGTTATTTGCTCGGTAAAACAGGCATTAAGGTCAGATTATTCCCTGACCGCGAAACCTTGCCCTACGACAGTTTTTCGCCCCATCAGGATTTGATCTCCCAGCGACTCGAAACCCTGTCGCAGCTGTCTCAAATTGAGCAAAACATCGTTATCGTGCCCGTCACGACCTTAATGATGCGCCTGCCACCTAAGGCCTATTTAAGCGCTAACGTGTTTGTGCTGAAAAAAGGTGATAGCTACAAATTACACGATGTACGCCAGCATTTAACCGACACTGGCTACCATTCGGTGGAGCAAGTGTATGAACACGGCGAGTTTGCGATTCGCGGCTCGATTCTGGATATCTTCCCCACTGGGATGAACATGCCACTGCGCATCGAGCTATTCGATGAAGAAGTGGAAACCATCCGCCATTTTGATCCCGAAACCCAACGTTCATTGCAGCCTGTCGACTCGATTCGCCTATTGCCCGCGAAGGAATTTCCGACCGACAGCTCAGCCATCGAAGGCTTTAGACAAAGATACCGTCGCCGTTTTGAAGTCATAGTCAAAGAGCCAGAGTCAGTTTATCAGCTGGTGAGCCGCAACTTGATGCCGGCGGGGATAGAAAACTATCTGCCGCTGTTTTTTGATGACACCGCCACCCTATTCGATTACTTGCCCAAGGACACTCAACTCGTCACCTTAGGGGATATCGAAAAGTCGGCGCGCGCGCATCTGCAAGAAGTCGAACACCGCTATCAAGACAGGCGCGTCGATCCGCTGCGGCCGCTACTGGCGCCTAAAGAGCTGTATCTACTCATCGAAGAGTTATTTGCCGCCTTTAAACCGCTGCCACGTTATCAAATGCACGTGCCGACAGATGGCACCGAAACGACGAAAGCGGTCGTGATTGCTGCCAGCACCCTGCCCGATATCAGCGCCAACCATAAATTAAAGCAACCACTGTTAGCGCTGCAAGATTACGCCAGCAGCGCCAAACGCATGTTGTTTAGCGCTGAGTCCGAGGGTCGCCGCGAAGCGCTGCTTGAATTGCTCGCTAAAATTCAGCTTAAACCTGCGCTGTTTAACCATTTTGATGAATTTATTCAAAGTGATGCCAAGTTAGGCCTTATCGTATCGCCGCTGTCACGCGGTTGTTTGATGCAGATCAGCGCCAAAGATGGCATCAGTATCATTTGCGAAACTGAGCTTTTTGGCCATCGAATTTCCCAGCAACGCCGCCGTGAAAAACAGCGCCAGATCAGTAACGATGCCCTGATTAAAAACTTGGCCGAACTCAAAGTCGGCCAGCCCATTGTGCATTTAGAACACGGTGTTGCCCTCTACAAAGGCTTAGTCACGCTAGATACCGGCGGACTGGTCGCTGAATACCTGCAATTGGAATACGCTGGCGGTGACAAACTGTATGTGCCAGTGTCTTCACTGCATCTTATCAGTCGCTACAGTGTTGGCGCCGACGAAGACGCCCACTTAAATAAACTCGGCAACGAGACTTGGGCTAAAGCCAAGAAAAAAGCCATTGAAAAAATCCGCGACGTCGCGGCCGAGCTGCTCGATGTCTACGCCCGTCGCCAATCTCGTCCCGGCGAAAGCTGCGAGATTGACGAAGAGGAATACGCTCAGTTCGCCCGCGGCTTCCCCTTCGAGGAAACCGTCGATCAAGAAAGTGCCATCATCGCCGTGTTAGCCGATATGCAATCGCCGACCGCAATGGACAGATTAGTCTGTGGCGATGTGGGCTTTGGTAAAACCGAAGTCGCTATGCGCGCCGCCTTTGTGGCCGTCAACGCCGGCAAACAAGTGGTCGTGCTGGTTCCGACCACATTGCTTGCCCAGCAACACTATGAAAACTTTAAAGACAGATTTGCCGACTGGCCCGTAGTCACCGAAGTGATGTCACGTTTTCGTACCGCCAAAGAACAGAATCAAGTGCTGCAGCAACTGGAAGAAGGCAAAGTCGATATTGTTATCGGGACTCACAAGTTACTGCAATCTGAGGCCAAGTTTGAAAACTTAGGCCTGCTGATCATCGACGAAGAACACAGATTCGGTGTGCGTCAGAAAGAGAAAATCAAGGCGCTGCGTGCCAACGTCGATATCTTAACTCTGACCGCGACGCCTATTCCACGGACCTTAAACATGGCCATGTCGGGCATGCGCGATTTATCGATTATCGCCACCCCGCCCGCCAAACGTTTAGCGGTGAAAACCTTTGTGCGGGAATCCGATCCTGCAACCGTGCGCGAGGCTATTTTGCGGGAAATTCTCCGTGGCGGCCAAGTGTATTATCTGCACAATAATGTTGAAACCATTGAGAAATGTGCCCAAGGTATTATCGATCTACTGCCTGAAGCGCGAGTCGTCGTTGCCCATGGGCAAATGCGTGAGCGTGACCTTGAGCGGGTGATGTCTGACTTTTATCACCAAAGATTCAACGTGTTAGTCTGTACCACTATTATCGAAACCGGTATCGACGTGCCCAGTGCCAACACCATTATTATTGAGCGCGCCGACACCTTTGGTCTGGCGCAGTTACACCAATTACGCGGCCGCGTCGGACGCTCGCATCATCAGGCCTATGCCTATTTAATGACGCCGCATCCCAAACGTATGACCCCAGATGCGCGCAAACGTTTAGAAGCCATTGATGCTCTTGAAGATCTCGGAGCGGGATTTATGCTGGCGACGCAGGATTTAGAGATCCGCGGTGCAGGTGAACTCTTAGGCGATGAGCAGAGCGGCCATATTTCGAAAATTGGTTTTAGCTTATACATGGAAATGCTCGAAGCAGCAGTCAAGGCCTTAAAACAAGGTAAAGAGCCCTCGCTGGCGCAAATGCTCAATCAGCAATGCGAGATTGAACTGCGAATCCCCGCCTTGCTGCCAGAGGACTATGTGAGTGACGTCAATATTCGTCTATCCCTCTATAAACGCATTGCAGGTTGCGAAACACAAGCGGCGCTGGATGAACTAAAAGTCGAATTGATCGACCGTTTTGGCCTATTGCCCGAACCGACGCGCAACTTAATGGAAATGACCCTCTATAAACATGAGGCGACTCGCTTAGGGGCGACTAAAATAGAAGTGCACAGCAAAGGTGGTAGCATCGAATTTAGTGATGATCACGTTATAGACCCTATGTTTATTATTGGATTGCTCCAAAGCCAGCCACAAATCTATCGAATGGAAGGACCGAATAAGTTAAAGTTCAGCCTTGCGGCCGAAACCAGTAAAGACAGGCTCGCTTTGGTCAAACTCTTGCTCGAACAACTATCTCAACATCAATCGCAACATCGTCTTGGAGATAAATAGTGTTACGTAAACTCGCGGTCTCTATCGCTACCCTCATTGCACTATCGCACAGTCAGGTCGTCCAAGCGGAAGCTTGGTTCGAAGTTGAAGTCTATGTATTTGAACGCCAAAGTCAGTCGACTGAACAATGGCCAGATGCACCGATCAAGACAAAAACCGATAACGCGATAGACTTGATCTCTCCAGCGGTTGCACAAGCTGTCACCCCAATGGCGAGTGAGTCGGCGCCTTGTACGCTAGTATTTGATGCCGATGCCAATAGCCATTGCGCCGAAACCTTAAACGGTGAGCCAACTTCTGAGCCTGTAGCTGCCGCACCGACCAGTGTTGAATATCGCTATCCGCCAGTGATCCCATCAGAAATCAGCAGCGCAACAAACAGTTATGCCAGCGCCAATGGCGGTCCAGTGTTATTAGCACGCAGCCAAAGCCAGTTTGCGAGTATTATCAATAGTATCTCCCGTGAACGCGGCACGCGCAGTTTACTGCACATGGCGTGGCAACAACCAATGCGTGGTAAAAGTGGTTCAGTGCCTATTCGTTTATTTGCGGGTAAGGATTTCTCAGGTACATATCACTTCGATGGCAGAAAAATCATTAAGCAAGCTCAAGCTGAGCCTATGACTCATGCCGATGGCACGCCTATGCTTGCGCCAGTGGTATCACCGGTGTGGGAATTAGATGGCACACTGAATATCTATTTAAGCCACTATTTGTATATTGAAACCGCACTGAATTTGCGTAAAGAAGGCCGGAAGTTATTACCAGTAATGCCAAGCGATGCATCAGACAGCAGCGCAACGCTCACAGCGCCCAAAGTCATGACACCATTTTTAATGTCGGTGCCTTTGGAGCAAAACCGCCGGGTGAAGAGTGAAGAAATCCATTATTTAGATCACCCCGAAATGGGCATGGTGATCCAAATTCGTAAGATGGCACAACCTAGTGCACAGCAAATAAGTTTGAATGCTGAATCCATACAAACGGTTGGACAATACTGAACCTATACGTAAACCGCAAAAGACTTAAGACAGGACAGCTGTTTAAGACTGTACTTTTAACTTAAGACTGTACTATGGAGAAGTCGAGGTAGATATCATCGGCTTCGTCTTCTCCCACAGTGACCGTTAAGCCCTCGGTACAGGGCACACCCACTTCGCACCAAGCAATTAAATTGTTCACCGCAATATCACTGCCTTGAGCTAAGATTTCGACACTGCCATCGCGGCAATTGGTGACATAGCCTGTCACCCCCAAGGCTCTGGCCTTTGTCAGGGTCGCATGCCGACAACCCACACCTTGCACTTTTCCGGTCAAATTAATTAATACTCGCTTCATCTCACGCTCCTGTTTCACGGAACCTTGTTATAGAAATAAGCATAGCCGCAATTATCCGAAGGCTAAGTGTTAACCTATGGATCTATAGAGCAAAAAACAAACGATATTTAATTTTAGGCAAAAAAAACAGCTAACAAGACTGCAGTTAGCTGTGTCGGGCGACATACGCAAAGGGATATCCAATAAATGGACAAATAAAACAGTAACTCTGTAGCATTTTGTTACAAAATAGCAAGACTGGCTACTTTACACAATAAATAATTATTTTCAAGAGTTTGAAAAATAAAACTATCCACCACTAACGAATATAATGCTTTTAGCTGAAAATCGGTCCATATCGTCACTTGCATTGTTCATTTAAAAAAACGCACTGTGAATATCGCTAAAACATGGGCGTGTTGACGTTTAGCACTACAGCTGAGCATGTAAGAGATAAAAAGCAAAAAACCGGCCTAGTCAGCCGGTTTTTACTTTATTGCGCTAACATACATAAGCGATGGCATGCTACTCGCTAATTATCAGACCATTTTGATAGAGATACTCGGATGAGGGTTCACCATTAAAGTAATACACCGACCTGCCGTGCAGTTGATTATCAAGATACTCATCACTTTGCAGCAGGCTGCCATCTTCGTTAAAACTGTAGCCTTTGCCCTGCAATTGACCTTTATCATCATATTGCGTCAGCCCTAATAAATGGCCGTTGGCTGAAAAGGCCTGCCAGCTCCCGACTTCGTGTCCTGCTTTATAGTTGCCATGCCAGAGCTTAACCATGCTGTAGCTGCTTTCATCTTGCAGCAGCCATTGGCCTTCACGCTGACCGTTAACATACTGACCTTGAGCTTGCAGCTGTTTATCAAAACCACGCTGTAAATATGCGCCATGTAACTTAGCGTTTTTATAAAATGCTCGGTGCATTATCGTGCCATCGGCTGAGATTTCACTCTGTTCACCGTTAAGCTGACCTTGTTGATTAAACTGCTCATTGCGCGTCGTATCGGTATTTTGTGTGATCCACTGACCAACCTTTAAGCCCAAGTGGTATTGGCCCTTCACAAAACTGCCGTCCTCGGCGTTATCTTCTCGATAGGCACCGTGCATTTGACCTTTGCTGTAGTTGATTTGCCTGACATAACCATTCCAGCCAGCACCGATATATAAGCCTTCATATTGTCCCTTGAGTTGTTCATCGCGTTCAATTAATTCACCTGCTGAGTCGAAGCGCTGACGTAAACTCCAGTTTTTCGCAGTATCACGCTGATATTGATGGGTTAACTTTCCAGTGGCATCGAAGCGCTGTTCAGTGCTAATCCGGCCTTTTGCAAGATATTGAGTATCGGTTTGGGTGGCGACATTGCCAGCATCATCATAGGTAATATTCTGTATTTCGCGGCCATCATTATCGTACTCTTGCTGCATGGCTAACAGCCCTGGCCCTTTAAAGCGCTGCTGGTTTCCTACCTGCTCGCCATGCTGATAATGTTTGATCTCTTGCAGAATATCTGCGGCCTGATAGATCAACACTTCTCCGTGCATTTTTCCATTCAGGTAAAACTCTTTGGTGTATAACCAGCCCTCTTTAGTCCAATACAGTCGTTCACCTTGGTATTTTCCCGCCACCATATTCACGCTTTGTTCTGGCTTACCATTGTCATAGAAGCTTTCATATCGCCCTTCCATACCGTTCGCACCATAGTTTGCGCGCGATGCCAGCTGGCCGTTGGCATAATAACTTTGCGATAAGCCTAATTCAGCCCCATTCACGCGATGCTGAAGTTCCCGCAATTGACCATTGGTATGGTAACTTTTCTGATCTCCATGCAACTGGCCATTCTGGTAGTGGTACTCTCCCGAAAGCGCTCCGTCTTCCCAATAATGCAGATGCGTGCCCTGATAATGTCCTTGCGCATCGCTACTGCCCTTGCGAGACAATTGACCGTTGGGGTAGAAAAACTCGAAATCGCCAACGATAAAACTCTCGACTAAATTGGGATTGTTGACACTGCCCTTAAAAACCGGTTTATCCGTTTCTAAATAAAATAGCTGCAATGGCCACTCGCCATTTTGTTCTGTCGGCGCTTGTTCCAGATAATAAATGGCTTCGCCAGGTACATCGTTAAGCCGCCATTCTTGGTCGAGTAAAATTCGCTCAGCCAACAAATTAAACGACATCAGTAGCGCAGATAATAGTAATAAGACTCGCATTTTCTGCTCCTTAAGGTAACGCAGGGAATATATTAACCCACTGTTTATTGACCGGTTCGCCACTTATCGTCAGCTGTTCTATCTTTGCAGCGCGCCCCGCCAGTACAAACCAGCGTTGCTCACGTAATACTTGCTGAAACGGACGCTGATAAAAGTCACTGCCATAATCTTGAATAGCAGGCGCAAGGGGTAAATTCTGCGCATTTAAAAAACGATAGCGCCGCATAACGTCGGCGACGGTTTGAGTGGCATCAAGATTCGGCAGTTGAGTGATATCAATCAACCAACTTTGCTCGGGTTGATATGCGAGTGCTTGCCATTGAGGCGTTCCAGTACAGGCCAAGGTGCTGCTGACATTGATGTCGTAAAAATTGCGGCGGATCCCATCGGCGCTACTCAGTTGGTACAGCACAAACTTATCCAGCCCAGCACCAAAACCCGTGTTGCTGCTTGCGCTGGTGTTTGTCCATTGCAGTGTGTGCCCGTTGACCTTAGGGGCATCGACTACACTGAGGGTGCACACCGCTGCCTGCTCGGACGTTAACAGCATGCTGACGCCATATTTAGCAACGATTTGCGGCTCAAGTAAGGCAGGACCAGCAGGTGTGCTAGGTTGCGGCTGATTATCATAGGACGCATACATATCATCGCTGTAAAGCAGTTGCTGCTGCGCCGGCGGATACGCGACATTTTGCGCATAATCTTGGGTTGGAATAAAACGAATATTCTTAGTCAGTTCGCCGCTGTCAACCGCAGTATTTACATAAAGTGTCAGCGCCGACGGCGCGGCGGCAAAGGTAAACTGTGTAATCGTTTCATATTGCGCCGATGAGGCCAGCGCCAACATATTTTGCTCTGCCGACGTTAACCAATCCGGTCCAGTGGCTGGCGGTGAAAGATAGTGCACCATAGCGCCTTCGGCACCGTCATAGCGCCGGTACAACCAAGTTTTGTCAGCGCCGCCTCGCGATTTCAGCAGATAACTGAATGGCTTGTCGGGGATTGGCGAGAGTTCCAGCTGTAAATCTTCATACTGCAAGCTCACAGTTTTACTGGGATCAGGTGTCAGGTTAAGTTTGACCAGTTTCGCACCATGATAATGGGCTGTCGCGCGAAACTCAGCAACCTGAGCTAAAAGATCATTTGGTGCATTCCAGCCAATAAGCAGATTTTGCTGCACAGATTGATGGAAACCATCCTGTTCTGGATAACTGTAACTGCCCACCTTGCTCAGTTGCAGTGGCAGCACTGTGCCATCCGCGCTGTGTGCTGTGATATCGGTTAAGCTAAATCCGCCTTCGGGTTTAAAACCTGAAAAGTCATGATGATAGGTTAGATTTAATAGATCATCTTGCTGGTAAAAGTAACCCGCATCATAGGCAAACACAGCATCAAGGCCTAAGGTCTTATTGATGTCATCCTGTACAAAGTCAGGCTGTTTTTGATACTCAAAGGCAGGGAAATCATAATCAAAACCTAAACGCTGTGTTAAATCACCCAACTGGCGCTGCTGCGGCAACATAATAACGTTGCTGCGCACTGTGCCCTTATATCCGTAGCGCTCAAACGGCGCATCTGCCACTAAGGCTAACTGTGCTAACCAACCCCGCTCACGTTCTAACATCAGCTGACCGTATATTTTGGCTTGCTCGCCGTCACTTTCAACTTTGGCTAATACATGCGTATCAGTGACTTGCAATACAGTAAGTTTGGCATTGGCGTGGCCTTGATAGGCAGGAAGCGCGACGACCGCCCCCGCTTTGGCGGGTATAGTGTTAAGAAAGGCCGATGAACTAAAGAGCTTTTTCAGTTCCTGCTCAAGCTCTGCGCCGCGTTCAGCCAGCAGCGCCTGCCATACAGGTTTGTTTAATGCAGTGAATTCTTTAACGCTGCCATCGTCTAGATTTAACGTAAATTCAAATCCCTGCGAGAAAATAGCGTGCATTTCTGGATTACGATCAGCCCGCTGGCCACTACTGACTCCGCTCCCTTGACCATCGCGCATGTTCATGTAATCGACGTGCACTTGAAATCGACTGTTTTGGCCTGTTTCGAGGACCTTATAACGCAGCAATTGATGTGAGCTAGTATTAACCGTTTCGGTACGCTGACCATTATTTACTGTGATGTTGGTGGTGCTATACAGCTGATACGAGCGCTCTTCCCCTTTCTCAGGTGTGAACTCAACATCAGCATCCCCAAAAGAACAGGCCGATAATAAACAGCATGCAACTACGCTAACCAAGTACTTCATGGTTATTCCTTGTATCTCAAATAGTAAGCGCCGCATTATGCCCTTTCACGCCCAGTAAATAAAATGCTTTGCTGTTTTGCTGTTTTGCTGTTTTGCCAATCCAGCACAACACCTGAGTGCGCGACTAAAATATCCTTTTTAGATAGTCACAGGTACAGCAATGCCAATCTTAGGCAAGTTCTTAATGACGAATTACAACATAAAGAACTGATGCGCAAAGCTAGTTCTGCTGTATTAATTGTCATTATTTACCCAGTGACTCACCGTCTTTTTATTTAATAAGAAGTATCCCTTTGGGCTCGACGATAACATCTGCAGCACACGGAAGTGTAAATGCCGCGTTCACATGGTCTAAGATGTTCCCAACATCATAGACATTTCCCATATCCCTATCGGTCAGATGTGAAAGAGCGGCCATGTTACCAACGGTCACGGTTGCAACAAGGTCAAGCTTAACTAAGCCATTAATACACAAATCAGCCCTAAACAGCTTTTGCCCCAAAGTGTGTTTCGTAGTTTGAATGCTTTAATCAAAATCAAAGTCGTGGGGCTTCACCCCACACCCGACCAAGGAGGACTGCTCGTCCTATCCTCCTTGGATGCTCCAAGACGCCCCTAACGGAGTTGAAAGCCCCTTGTGCTCATTGCCAAATTTGCTATCGCTTCCGAAGGATGCGTCCCTGCACCTGCGAAAGCTAGTCGTCATCCATGACCAAACTCACGCAATTTGTCTATTCGCCCTGCGGCAACTCCGAGGGGAGGTGTATTCCTTGGAGTTTTGAGTCGTTAGATAGCTATTCATCATCAAAAAATAATAGCGAAAAATGAGAAAGCTAAAACGATATCAAGTGATTACTCACCAAGCTGTATAAAAAACCGCTACCGTAAAAAAGCAAATTCCTATAGCATCATTCATACCAATTGACATGGATGTGGCAGCGGCCAAGTCCAACAAGCGATTTATGCTCTGCAAACAGCGCAGCGCATAAATACTAAGACGTTAGCTTCATGGATAAATCGATGCTTTTAGAAAAATTGCAGAATTCGTTAAGAGATGCATTTCAAGAATGTATAAGTTCAAATTATTCTAAGCCTAGATTATTTCATGCGGCTAGAAGTAAAGCTTGGGTGAAAAACATCGCAGCATCATTTAGAGAAGAATATGTTCAAACTGAATACAGAGTTTTTTCAGCAGATTATTCTGATAATAGAAGCGAATTTAAATTAAATGAATTGCTTTTTGATATTAGTGTTGTGAATGTTAAATCTATACCTTCTGCGTCAAACAAGAAGCAGCTAATCTATGTGAATAAAATGGAATGGGCTATTGAAAGTGAATTTCAAAGAAGCGATAGTCGCGCTTCTATAATCGATTTTAGTAAATTGGCCATGGCTCGATCAGAAAATAAGTTATTGATACTCTCTCATAGTAAAAGTATAAAAAATTGGGCGTTATCAATACTGAGTGGTGCAGTACCGGAAGATGGCGATAATTACTTCTTAGCATTTGTACCTCATCCTGAAAGTTGGAATGAAGACATGAAAGTGGAACTATATTCTCATGGTAAAGATGGCTGGGAAGCAAGAAGCTAACAAGGCAAGACACAAGACCTCAGGCAACTTGCGGGGCAAAAAAAGCGCCAGTTACCTCCGACGTGTGCTCGCGGCGTTGACCATAGAAATTTTAATTCGAAACTCACTAATTCGAACTAAAAGTCTAACTCGGAAATGTTCAAAGTGTGTTGCGTATGTCTTTTAAATCTACAGGTTACGTGAATGCACGAAAGGTGAGCCATGGTGATTGGCGAGACGACCGTCCGCCCCATGGACGGGGCGGTCGAGCATCCACGGACGGACTGGCTGCGAGTCGATGAGTCAATGCCATGGCAAGCCTATATGCGTGGATACCAGCCAACGCTAAACCTCTAAAACCCAAAACCCAAAACCCAAAACCCAAAACCCAAAACCCAAAACCCAAAACCCAAAACCAAAGTTGCCGATCCCCCGCGCTGGTTACCAACACATTTCTATCCAAAACCAATATAGTCGATTTTATAATCTAGAGCCCTCAATATGCCCTACTTAAATATATACCCATAGTCACGCTCATATTCAAAGTCGCAAGATGCGCCACATGAAGTACGAAAGCCAAAACCATAAGGCGGAATAGCCGATGAGATAAACCCACTCCCCCTCTTAAATATAAAAAGAGGAGTGGTACTTTTATCCAATCGATATCAATCAAGCCAATTTAAAGGCTTTTATTTTGGGCAGATGTGCGGCGAGTTGGGGGAATTTGTGGGGCTGAACGTCATCCCAATCAATCGAATAGTAGGCGCTTAATTCACTGGCGAGTTGCAGATTATCGAACATCTCATCATTAACCGAAAATATGCACATGGCCTTGTGAGTATTCTTTTCACGAAATTGCGACACGCACTTATTAGCAATGTCGGCATATTCTTCTGGGCGGTCAATCTTGCCCTGCATATTCTCTTCTGGGTGCAAATTAGGGTTAATCAGCACAGATTTAAGGCCATTTAAAAAACCAATGCGTTCGGCCCAATAAGCGCCGAGCCCCACGCCAACCACTAACGGCGCAGGGTCGTCGCTATGCTTCATTTGCTTAGCGACTTCCTTGAGCAAGTGTTGCATGTCGTGCTTAGGATGCAGGGTGCTGTAACTGATCAAACGTACATCAGGGTCGATAAATTGCAGCTGACGCATTTTTTCGTGATTACCTGGGCTAGTCGCATCAAATCCATGAAGATAGAAAATCATATCAAGGCCTTTTAATCATTTTTGATTACAGTGAATTAACTAACCCTAGCAAAAGAGTGATCTCACAGCTTGCGCTACATCAAACTTTCGCCTGTTGGGCCAAACAAATTTGCTCGGCAAGCTGCTTCGCGTTTTCCCAACGGGCGGTATTATCGAGCGCTGCGGCCGTTTGTGCGGCATTGGGCTTGAGTAAACTTGCCGGATACTGCGGCGCGCTCGCTGGCCATGTAAAGCCATCCAGCAGCGACATCACGCCCGCATTATCATTACACACCAAAATCATATCGCAACCAGCAGCTAACGCCGCGCTAGCCCTTGCACGATAATCGCCAGCAAATCCAGCGCCTTGCATGCCAAGATCGTCAGAGAAAATCACGCCGTTAAAGCCAAGCTCTTTGCGCAGCACTTGTTTTAGCCAGTATTCAGAGAAGCCCGCAGAGTTGGGGTCAACTTTAGGATAAACCACGTGCGCGGGCATCACGCCTAATAACTTTTCTTTTGCGATCAATTCTTTAAACGGCAGGATATCCTTTGCAAAAATCGCCTCGGCATCGCGCTCATCAATCGGTTTCTCGTAGTGCGAATCCGCCACCACACTGCCGTGTCCGGGGAAATGTTTACCCACGGCGCCCATGCCTGAGGCCGCCATGCCCGCAATGAAGCTTTCGGCCAGTGTAATGACCTCAGCGGGCTCTGGGCTAAAGCTGCGTTTACCTATAACTTGGCTCACACCGTTTAAATCCAGCACGGGCGCGAAACTTAAGTCGATATCGCAGGCCAGTAATTCAATCGCCATCAAGAAACCGAGCTCACAGGCCCAACGCTTGGCCAATACCATATCGCCCTTTGCTGCGGGTAGAATGTCGCCCATAGCGGGAATAATGGTAAAGCCATCGCGGAAGCGTTGTACTCGGCCACCCTCATGATCGACGGCAATTAATAGTTCAGGGCGGATTTGGCGTATCTGTTGTACCAGACGGATCAACTGATCACGGCTTGAAAAATTACGGGAAAATAGAATTAAACCACCCACCTGTGGATGGCGTAGCATCTCAGATTCTGCCTCACTGACGTCCAACGACAGTAGGTCCAACATTAAATAGCTCATACTTCTCCCTAAAAATTTTCATTAATACTCAAAAAATAACCACTCAAGCCATAAGTGGGTCGCGCTCACAAAAAAGCCCAAAAAAGCGAACCATCTGCCCTTGTAGCGCTTTTAAAGCCTGTATTCTTGGCCATAAAATGGTCAACAAAAAAGTCCCAATTAAGTTCAGCTTATCCGAACTATAATGAATTAAAAAAACTAATGTGAATTGTCACGCTAATCTATGGGATACTGAAGCTAGAGTATCACACAAGCAGATTTCGCATGAAAGAGCGCCGCCATTGACCAGAGTTCACGTTGAAGATTAGCGTGCTTCAATCTGCAGAGCGAGCAATCCCATGCACTCAGACTAAAATAATAAACAAGACACAACAGGACTTCTATCATGATTAGCGTATTTGACATGTTCAAGATCGGCATAGGTCCATCGAGTTCACATACTGTCGGCCCAATGAAAGCGGGCAAAATATTTATGCAAAACCTGACTGACTCAGGACTCGTGACCCAGATTGATGAATTAAGAGCCGAGCTCTTTGGCTCCCTCGGCCAAACAGGCAAAGGCCACGGCACGGGCAAAGCAGTGATTTTAGGTTTAATGGGTGAAGATCCAGAAACCGTAGACACTGATAGTATCGACGGCATTTTAGAGCACGTATCCAAGGACGAAACCTTAACGTTGCACTGTGGCAAAGTGGTTAAATTTACCCGCGAGCAAGGCATTACCTACCACAGACGCAAAACCTTGCCAGCCCACGCCAACGCCATGACCCTGTACGCTTATTGTAAAAATGAGTGTCTTTTCGAGCGTACTTATTATTCTGTCGGCGGCGGCTTTATCTTAGATGAAGACGAAATCAGCCAACGTAACGCATCCCCAGCATCACAAATCGAAGCGGCCCCTTTTGATTTTGGCAGCGCAGCGCAATTATTAGAATTGTGTGGCGAACAAGGTCTGAGTATTTCTTCTTTGATGATGGCGAACGAACTGAGTTTAGCCACCGAAGATGAAGTCAAAGCCAAGCTGTGGAACATTTGGCAGACCATGAAAACCTGTATCGAACGCGGCTATCAGAAGGAAGGCATTCTACCTGGCGGCTTAAAACTGCGTCGCCGCGCCCCTGCCCTGTACCGTCGTTTGAAAGCAGAAGGCCGTAACAATGTCGATCCATTAACCGCTATGGATTGGGTCGATTTATTCGCCCTGTCGGTCAACGAGCAAAATGCAGCCGGCGATCGCGTAGTGACAGCACCCACAAACGGCGCTGCGGGAATTATCCCAGCAGTATTATGCTACTACGATACTTTCGTACAAGAAGTGGATATTGATGTCTGCGCCCGTTACCTATTAACCGCCGCCGCAATTGGTATTTTGTACAAGAAAAATGCCTCAATATCTGGCGCCGAAGTAGGTTGTCAAGGTGAAGTCGGCGTAGCCTGTTCTATGGCTGCTGGCGCACTGACTGAAATCATGGGCGGCACGGTTGAGCACGTTGAAAACGCAGCTGAAATCGGCATGGAACATAACTTAGGTTTAACCTGCGATCCTGTGGGCGGTCTAGTGCAAGTACCATGCATCGAACGTAATGCCATGGGCGCGATCAAGGCGATCAACGCCTCTCGTATGGCCCTACGTGGTGATGGTAACCATAAGGTTTCACTGGATAAAGTGATCAAAACCATGATGGATACCGGCAGAGACATGCGCAGCAAATACAAAGAAACCGCCAAAGGCGGTCTAGCGGTAAACATTGTTGAGTGCTAAGTGCTGAGTGTTAGTTCACTCCTACTAATCGCTTAAATCGCACCATAAAAAATGCCGCCACTCACAAAGTTGCGGCATTTTTGTTTTAGCTCATCGGCATGAATGCTGAATCGACGATTCAGGCCTTAAAGTACAAACTATGGAACTTAAGGTGTTCTTCAATAAAGCTCGCGATAAAGTAGTAGCTGTGATCGTACCCCGGCTGCATCCGCACATCTAAGGGATAACCCTTGGTATGGGCGATATCCACCAGCGATTGTGGCATCAATTGGGTGTCTAAAAAGCTATCGGCTTCACCTTGATCAATCATAACTGGCACCTCGGCAATGGCGAGCTTGAGCAATTCGCAGGCATCGTACTGGCGCCAGTGTTCACGATTCTCACCTAAATACTCACTGAAGGCTTTAATGCCCCAAGGCGCATTACTTGGATTCGAAATCGGACTAAAGGCCGAAATAGAGCTGTATCTGTGCGGATTACTCAGGCCAATCACCAAAGCACCATGGCCGCCCATCGAATGGCCGGAGATGGCGCGCTGGGTAGTCACAGGAAAATGGGCTTCAATCAAGGCTGGCAGCTCGTGGACTATGTAATCGTACATTTTGTAATGACGATTCCACGGTGCTTTGGTCGCATTGAGGTAGAACCCAGCGCCTAAACCTAAATCGTAGGCTTTATCCGCCGCATCGGGCACATCGTCACCGCGAGGACTGGTATCAGGGGCAACAATCGCCATCCCAAGTTCAGCCGCCATGCGCTGGGCGCCCGCCTTCTGCATAAAGTTTTCATCGGTACAGGTTAGACCTGAGAGCCAATACAGCACTGGCACAGGTTTATTCACCGCTTCAGGTGGCAGATAAATAGCAAAGCGCATCTCGCAGTTTAACGACTGAGATTGATGGCGATATTGCTTATGCCAACCGCCGAAACTCTTGTTACAACTGATATTTTCTATGGTCATACAAGTCCTTTTAAGCTCAATCTGTTAGCGCTTGGTCATAACGCTTGTCTTAGAGTTAGTCTTAGCGTTAGTCATCTGTTCAGTTGGCAACACAGCAGACAGATTTGCACCTGCCTGCTGGTTTGTCACATCTAGCTGAAGCATCAACTTAGCGTGCGAAACCGCTTATTTATCAAAATGGATCACGCTACGGATGCTTTTACCTTGGTGCATCAACTCGAACGCTTCATTGATTTGCTCAAGTCCCATAGTGTGGGTGATAAAGTCATCGAGCTTGAACTCACCGGCCATATAACGCTCAACAATGTGTGGCAGTTCCGAGCGCCCTTTCACACCGCCAAAAGCAGAACCGCGCCACACGCGGCCAGTCACTAATTGGAATGGACGGGTTGAAATCTCTTGCCCTGCACCTGCAACACCTATGATCACCGACTCGCCCCAGCCCTTATGACAACATTCTAAAGCGCTGCGCATCACGTTGACGTTGCCGATACACTCAAATGAGTAATCTACGCCGCCGTCGGTCATTTCAACGATCACCTCTTGGATGGGCTTATCGAGTAATTTAGGGTTGATGCAATCGGTCGCGCCGAGTTTTTTGGCTAACTCGAACTTAGATTCGTTGATATCAATGGCGATAATGCGGCTGGCTTTTGCCATCGTCGCACCAATGATCGCCGATAAACCAATGCCGCCGAGGCCGAAAATCGCCACGGTCGCGCCCTCTTCCACTTTGGCCGTGTTCATCACAGCGCCCATGCCGGTAGTCACGCCACAACCTAACAGACAAATTTCTTCTAATGGTGCGCTCTTATTGACTTTCGCCAATGAGATTTCCGGCAGCACAGTATATTCAGAGAAGGTCGAGCATCCCATGTAATGGAAAATTGGCTTACCATCGAGATAAAAACGCGTGGTGCCATCGGGCATTAAGCCTTTACCTTGGGTCGCCCGAATTTTTTGGCACAGGTTAGTCTTGCCCGATAGGCAGAACTTACACTCGCCGCACTCTGGGGTATAAAGTGGGATCACGTGATCGCCCACTTGCACGCTGGTCACGCCCTCGCCCACTTGCTCAACGATACCGCCGCCTTCGTGGCCTAGAATCGCTGGAAATACCCCTTCTGGATCGTCGCCGCTAAGGGTAAAGGCATCCGTGTGACACACGCCGGTGGCCACAATGCGCACTAAGACTTCCCCTGCTTTAGGTAACATCACATCCACTTCTTCAATCTTCAGTGGTTGTCCTGGTCCCCAAGCAACTGCGGCCTTTGATTTAATAAACTGCGGTTTTTCGTTCGACATTGTTACGTCCCTTGAATAGGTAATAGGAGTAAGTCATTGGTGTATCATAAATTCAATTCAGGCCAAGCAAACTCTTGCGCCCATTGCACTGATGCTACTGAATAGGAGGATTGTATTTGTTTCTCAGCGAGAGACAATCTAGTATTCAAGCAATTCATTTTTACTGAGTAACAACAATGTATCTCTGGGACGGCATTTCTGAATTTGTCGCAGTGGCCGAGGCCGAAAGTTTTACCCTAGCAGCGCAGCGGCTGAATATCTCCACCGCCCATGTTAGCCGCCAAGTGAGCACCTTAGAAAACCGCCTCGGCACAAAACTCTTTTATCGCACCACCCGCAAAGTGTCGTTAACCGAAGAAGGCACGATTTACTATCGTCATTGCCGCCAATTACAAACTGGGTTAGAAGAAGCCGAGCGTGCCATCTCAAACCTAAAGGACTCACCCCAAGGCTTAGTCAAGCTCACGGCGCCCGTCGCCTATGGCGAAAAATTTATCATGCCGTTACTCAATGATTTTATGGTGCAATATCCCAGTGTTGAGTTTAGCGTCGACTTGACCAATCGCACCTTGGACTTGATTGAAGGCGGTTATGATCTGGCGATTCGCCTCGGAAAACTTGCCGATTCAAGCCTGATGGCCAAACCGCTCAGCAGCCGTACCCACTATGTCGCCGCCTCACCAAGCTATGTGGAAAAATACGGCCAGCCCCATACCTTATCTGAACTTAGCCAGCACAATTGTTTGATCGGTAATCATAATTACTGGCGCTTTGTAGAAAATGGCCGCGAGCGCAATATTAAAGTCCGCGGCAATCTCAATTGTAACAGTGGCTACGCATTAAGGGATGCGGCACTAAAGGGCATAGGGATAGTTCAACTGCCTGATTATTATATTGAAGAAGATATTCAAGCCGGACGGTTACTCTCCTTCCTTGACAGTCACCGCGAAGCCAAAGAAGGCATTTGGGCACTCTATCCGCAAAATCGCCACCTGTCGGCCAAGATCCGTGTATTGGTCGATTACCTTGCCGAAAAACTCGCCGAGCAGGATTAAATACTGTTTGAGCAGATTGATTGGTAGCAGACAAAACGGCACAAACTAGCGCCAGTTTTCCCGCAAAGTGTAATACAACATGCCTAACGCCAGCGCTTGATTGCCGAACCATTCATTTAACGGAATGCGGATATGGCGCATGGCGGCAAACAAATCAAATTCACGCAATTGCCCGTCCATAGCATTGGCCATGATCTCGGCCATAATGTGTGATGTCGCCACTCCGTGCCCAGAATATCCTTGGCAATAGAACACATTAGGCGACACTTTGCCGAGCTGCGGGATACGGTTAATCACAATTCCTGCCATTCCGGCCCAGGCAAATTCGATATTAATGCCCTTTAATTGTGGAAACGTACGCTCAATCGCGGGCCGTAATTCCGCAACCACATTTTTAGGATCGCGGCCGCTGTAGTTAGTCCCGCCGCCGAACATCAGCCGTTTATCCGCGGTCAGACGATAGTAATCCAGTACAAAGCGGCAATCGTACACGGCTAAATCCTGCGGATTGATTTGCAAAGCGATATCATCGGGCAGAATCGCAGTGGCGCAATTGCCTAAAGACGCCGGAAATAACATGCCGCGCAGTTTTGGACGGGCGAGTTTATGGTAAGCATTACCCGCGATCAGTACACTGTTGGCGCGTACTTTCCCCCTAGCGGTGACAACAGTCGCCACATCGCCTTCTTCAATATCGAGTACGGGTGAGTGTTCAAAGATTAATGCCCCAAGACCTGCTGCGGCGCGGGCTTCACCTAGGCATAAATTGACTGAGTGCAAATGCATGTTGCGCCGATTGATTAAGCCGCCGTGATACAAGGGCGAGCCTAAATAGGCGGGCATTTCATCAGCGGATACCAGCGTCATAAATTCACCCATGCCGCGACGCTGCGCTTCATCATGCATAGCCCTAAGCTCGTGCATATGCTGCATCTGGTAAGCGGTTTGAATATGACCAAACTTTAAATCACACTCTATGCCGTACTTGGCCACCCGATTTTTAATAATGTCATGACCGCGCCAACGTAAATTCCACACATACTCTTCAGCTTCATTGCCAATCTGGCGGCGCAGCTTTTTTGTCATCGCAGCGTCGCCGGACAAACTGCCCGTCACCTGCCCGCCGTTACGTCCAGTCGCGCCCCACGCAATTTTGTTGGCCTCAATCAGCGCCACCTTGTAGCCCTTCTCGGACAATTCCAGCGCCGTTGCTACACCAGTAAACCCGCCACCGACAATCGCTACATCGACGCGAATCTCACCTTCAAGCGCAGGATAATCCGACTCTTGGTTAATGGTGGCATTGTAGTAGGAGGCGCAACGCTCTGCTGGCATAGTCATTCCTTGATGTTGAAAGTTAAGTACTGAAAGCTGTGTTCTGGTGATTAGTGTTGAGTCTTAGTCTGTGAGCGCTAGCGTTAACACGTTACCCGTCGATGTTGTTTTATATTTTTTACAAGCGTTCAGAATTTGAGAGTATATCTGAGTTGAGATCGAGGTCAACAGTGGATTGTGCTAACCGCTTGCTGGACATAACAAAGGAAGCGGGAATGGCTTCTGCTTGAAGAACATAGGATTAAAGCGTGGCTCATTTTATCTTTTAAGCCTTATGCTTTTTGCTGGTTTAAGATAGGCTTGTCCGGCGCCATACTCTTCTAATCTCAACTGCCTAGAGTCCATTATGTCACTATTACCCATTGCCCAGCCACTTAGCCAACTGCCGTTTTCCCAAGCGTGCGAAAACAACAAAGCGCCGATTTTAGCCGTATTAACGCAGGCATTCTCACTCAACCAACATGTACTCGAAATCGGCAGTGGTACCGGCCAACATGCCGTATTTTTTGCAGCAAATCTTCCCCATTTAATCTGGCAAACCAGTGATCAAGTTGAGTATATTGGTGGCATTAGCGCAAGGTGTGAGCAAGAAGGCGGGCTATTCAATGCTGGGGCAAATCTAGCTTTACCGCTTATCCTTGATGTTACCGCGCCATGGCCAGTGGATGGCTTAATGCCCGAGATTGACGCCGTTTTCAGCGCCAATACTTTGCATATTATGAGCAAAAATATGGTAGAAGCGCTTTTTACTGGTCTTGGTCTGTATCTCCCTCAACTCAAAACACTGTGCATTTACGGCCCCTTCAACTACCAAGGCGAATTCAGCAGTGACAGCAATCGCCAATTCGATGCCTTTTTAAAACAGCGCGATCCCGCCAGCGGCATTCGCGATATCGAATGGATTTGCAGTTTAGCCAGCGAGCAAGGTTTAACACTGAAGCAAGATGTGGCTATGCCCGCCAATAATCGATTACTACATTTTGTTAGAGGCTAGCATTTTGTTAGGGGCTAGTTTTTGTTAAAGGCTCGTTTCTTGTTAAAAGCTAGCTTTAGTTTAATGGTTTAGTCCGTTTTGGCCTCGGCGGCTCTGTGTCCATAGCTCAGCACTCGAGTGGCTTTCCACTGCTCGCCCTGTTTGCGCCACACAATCACAAAGTCGGCTAGGCCATCACAGCTGCCGGTTTCAAAACTGCAAAAACGGTGAACGCCTTGCTCTATTGCGCCAAACTCTTTCACCGGAAACACTTTCATCGTGCCCGCAACTAACTCGCGGCGGTAATGGCCACAGGCGTATTTTTCGGTATTGGCGATCATGTCCTTGCGGTTCCACGTTACGCCACCTGTATCGTGGTAGAACTCCACATTTTCAGTGAAAAACGCTGCGTGTTTCTTGAGTTCAGCGGGGGCAGCGCACTTATTGAAACTGTCAAACACGGCAAAATCCACTGCTGCAATTTGGGTAGATAAGGTATCTTCTAAGGCAGCAGCGGGTTGCGCAGTGCCTGCATGTGAAGCCTCAGCGGTTTTATCCGATGCTGCTTTAGCTAATGCGGGCGCATCTGTGGCAACAGCGGGTTCGGTTGTGGCGAGTGACAAAGTTAAAACGGCGACTGTGGCTAGGCTATAAAATGCTGGATTCATATTCTCTCCGTGAATGTTGACTGTAAATTTTTATGGCGACGCTCCACATCACAAAACTGCATAGCGCCACAAAGATGAAGCAGAAGTGTCAGCAAAGCGTATGCCAATTAAAATACCCTTTAAAATCATGCAAATATAATTACTGCTTGAGTTAATCTGTAGAAGCTGCCGACAACTTGTGGCTAATCTCACTATTTTTGCGCGATTTACCCCACCACGGCGTTTCACTTTTTCGCATTCGCTATTTCGTATTCGCTTCTCACATTCGCTGATCACACTCACTTTCTCATATTTGTTTCTCAGCAACATCAGCTTGGTAATGCAAGCAGCCCCCTCAACAGACATACCCGCTATCATACTGTTATTAAACAGTAAAATTTACATAGTCTTTACACAAAAGTGGGATCTGCGCTCTTGATGCACTATTTAAGAATAATTATCATTCGCCGAAATTATCCAAGGAAGAATGATATGTCCCGCTTTATCCGCCGTACTCGCAAAACAAGTCATACATCCGGTGCAGCTCTGTCTCCTAAACTGAGCCTGCTATCGCGCGCCATAGGCTTAAGCCTGTTGTTACCCGCTGCATGGGCAACTGCCGCAGTTCCCCAAGATGCCACGCCAGAAATGGAACGTATGGTGATCACAGCTACGCAAACTCAGCATTCGGAACTGTCGGCGCCCGCTTCTGTGTCTGTGATTAATCGCAGCGAACTCGAAGCGCTAGTGATTGACGATCTGGCCAGCGCAGTACGTTATTTACAGGGCGTGAATATCAGTGAAGGCACGCCCTATGGTCGCAATGAAATTAGCCTACGCGGACTGGATTCGGACTACACGCTGATCTTAATCAACGGCCGCCGAGTCAACTCCCGCGAAGCACTAACCTCCGGTTATGGCAACGATTTTGACTTGTCCTCTATTCCCATGTCTGCGATTGAGCGTATCGAAGTCGTGCGCGGGCCTATGTCATCCCTGTATGGCTCCGAAGCTTTAGGCGGTGTGGTTAACGTGATTTTGCGCCAACCCACTGACGACTGGCAGACCAGTGTAGGCGTGCAATACGATACGCCCACCAGCGGCAAAGGTGGCGACAGCACTAAGTACAATTTCTACACCAGCGGCGCGCTGATCAAAGATAAATTACTGGCAAACTTAATCATCGACAGCAATAAACGCGATGCATGGCGTTCAGACTTAAAACCCACCATTGATGCGTTAGAAGACAGAGATGAAATCAGTGCTCTCGCTAACCTGCAATGGTTGATTGATAGCCAGCAAGATCTGCAATTTGATTTAAGTTACGCCAATGACGAACGTGAATCAGATTGGAATAACTACGGCACTATCCTCACCAATAACCAACAAGCCGAGCGGATAAGCTCAGGTCTAACCCACAATGGCCACTGGAACTGGGGCGATACTCGCCTGCGCTATTACTATGAAAATGTTGAGGTAACTGACGACTCAGCGTTAATCGCCGAAATTGGTAATATCACCCAAACCAACCACAATCTCGACGGCCAAACCACAGTCCTGCTTGGGGATCACATGTTAACCAGCGGCGCAGAATACCGTTGGACTCAACTTGAAAACAGCCGTAACATTTTAGGCGATGGCACCTTAGACGACAGTCAATCGGCCTTGTATCTGCAAGATGAATTTAGCTTAGGCGAACTCAATATCACTTTGGGCGGGCGTGTCGATCACCACGATGTGTATGGCACCGAATTTAGCCCACGCATGTATTTAGTGTATAACTTAAGCTCTGAATGGGTGATCAAAGGCGGCGGTGGCAAAGCCTTTAAAGCGCCGAATATGTCACAGTCTCAAGCCGATTATATTATCCCCGCTTGTCGCGGCGCCTGTACTGTTGCGGGCAATCCCGATCTACAGGCCGAAACCTCAGTGAACTACGAGTTATCGACCCAATATCAAACCACAGATTTTGGTGGCTCGATCACCTACTTCCACAATGATGTAGAAAATAAAATCATCACAGAAACTTGGGATAGAACGCCCGGTGCAGTATTAACTTACCAAAACGTGAACGAAGCTAAGATCACTGGTTGGGAACTGCAGGCTTGGTACGATGTAAGTGACACGGTCAGCATTAGCGGTAATTACAGTAAAACCGATGCTGAAGATAAGCAAAATGGCTCGCCTTTTACCCTAACGCCGGATGACAGCTACAACCTTAAACTGCAATGGCAGGCATTGGAGGGCTTATCCACCTTTATCGCCTACCACTACACTGGCGATCAGTATCTACGCACCAATGTAAAATCAGAAGGTTATGGTTCACTCGACCTAGGGGCAAATTACCAAATTAATCCTATGTTCAGAGTCAAACTCGGCGTCACTAACCTAACGGATGCTGAGCGCGACCAAGTGGCTACCGATCTTGATTACATTCAAAAGAGCCGCAGTATTTATGCGGGCGTGACGGCAAGTTTCTAATAGCAATCAGCCACAGACATGGGTTTATCTAGGTAAAAACGGGCTTGCGAAACTATCGCAAGCCCGTTTTTTATGAATTCAGTTTTAAGCTGTCGAACTTTTAGAACACTTCCCCAAGCGAGCTGCCTTAAGGGATTTGTTTTAAGTGATCGGCTTTAAGGGAGCAGCTCTAAGGGATCTGTCTTAAAAATTCCAGCGCTTTATCTAGGTCACGGGTGCGCGCCATCGGCGGCAGTGAGTTTAAAAAGGCTTGGCCGTAATAGCGATTCACAATGCGATTATCACAAAGGATCAGCACACCACGATCTTTTTCATCACGAATAAGACGGCCAACACCTTGTTTCAGCGCAATAATCGCCTGAGGTAACGACACTTCAGTAAAGGAATCGAGTCCCTGACGACTCACATTATCGGCTCGGGCTCGATACAGGGGCTCATCGGGCGACACGAAAGGTAATTTGTCGATAATCACGCAGCTTAACAATTTGCCGCGCACATCCACCCCTTCCCAAAAACTACTGGTGCCGAGCAACACCGCATTGCCGAGTTGGCGAAACTTCGTCAGCAGACTCTGTTTACCCGCTTGGCCTTGTACCAGCAGCGGATACTGAGTGCGAGTTCGCAGTGCCAACGCTGCTTCTTCGAGCATTTTATGGCTAGTAAATAAAATAAAAGTCCGTCCCTGCGCTGCGTCTATCGCTTGCACGCACACCTCCACCAGCTGTTTTAATGCTTGCTGTTGATTGGTCACGCTGCCGAGTTGTCTCGGCACACAAAATACCGCTTGGCGGGGATAATCGAAGGGACTGTCGAGAATGCTTTGCTGAGCATCGACGATACCCATTTCTCTGGCGAAATGGGCAAGACTGCGGTTAACTTGCAAAGTTGCCGAGGTAAATATCCAGCTGGTTTCCGGCACAAATAACTGCTGGCACTCACGGGCAATATTGATGGGTGAAATTCGCAGCACCACAAAGCGACTACCAAATTCAATGCTGTAGGCCGCCAGATTATTATCGCAGTTAAAAAACACACTGAGCTTATTATTCAGCTCCGCCAACTTGATGGCAATATCATCTAACAATTCACTGCGGCCAATATGGGCCATTAATAAATTCTGCAGCGCAGTTAATTCCGCTAATAAATCCCATGACGCCGCCGCGAGCGCTTTATTGCCCAGCACTAAACGCCAGTCGGATTCACCGCAGGAATATAACTGATTATGCCAGTCACTTAATTTAGCGAGGCAACGCTGACAAAATTGGGCGAGTTGCCCCGTATCACTGAGTTCGGTTTGATAAATAGCGAGTAGCTTTTGAATAAAATCATCGATAGTGCGACTAGAACATTGCTGGCCAAAATAGTTAACGCAAATATCGGGTAATAAATGCGCTTCATCGAAAATCACCACGTCGGGATCGGGCAGTAACTCAGCAAAGCCCGTGTCTTTCAGTACGCTATCGGCAAAAAATAAATGGTGGTTAACCACAATAATTTTGGCATCCATGGCTCGGCTGCGCGCCTTGCGGGTAAAGCAGGCATCATAAAAATCGCAGCGCTTACCAATACAGCTTTCTTTAGTGCTGACCACGAGCGGCAGCGCCGAGGAATTCTCAGGTACTGAGGTTAAACCGCCAATATCACCATCTTTACAGGTGCTAGCCCACTGATTGATTTTCAACAAATCATCCAATAAACGCGCATCGATATGTGTCGCCTCGCTCATTTGCTTATCGAGTCGCCACTGGCACAGATAATTATTGCGCCCCTTAAGCAGCGCCAGTTTGGGCTCAATTCCCAACATGGCAACCAGCGCGGGTAAATCTTTAAAAAACAACTGCTCTTGCAGATTTTTACTGCCGGTACTGACGATAACTTGCTTACCGCTCAATATCGCGGGGATCAAATATGCAAAGGTTTTACCCACCCCTGTGCCCGCCTCAATCACCACATTACTCTTCGCCGCTATCGCCTCACTCACTTGCTGCGCCATCTGCATTTGGCTTGTTCGCGCACTAAACCCTTGAATGTGCTTAGACAATACTCCATCGGGCAAAAATGCGCGTTGCACTTCGCCCGCGAGTCGGCTCACCGCAGCAGCGCCTTTTGAGGCAGCAGGCTTAGCCACTATTTCTTTAGAGGGTGCATGCTTTGATGTCGGTTGGCGGGAGCGAGTCAAAGGGAGAATCAATCCTTTATCAAGGTGTTAGGGATCGTTATAAAACAATGTAGTCAGGCCACACTATAAGCTGCTGCGGGCTGCTGAGCGAGTGCATTGTGATGACTTTAATTAACCACAAGCACTGGTTAGTACCGCAAGCCGCGGCCGTAAACGATAGCGTTAAGCTTAACGGCTCGAAGCATTATGCTGATTTAAGATAAGACTACAAGTTAGCAAGGATAATTTCGCGGGTTCTTTCCCTCGCGCCATACATGAGCCGCCATTTAAAGCTGTTCATTTTATGGGTCGTCAGTTTTGATACAAAGCTCCCAAAACAAGATATTTGAGTACGCGCAGCATTAATTGCCATTGTTTCCCCAGTGACTCGCCATAAACTCGTCGCTGAAGGCTCGACGGCGGCATATATGGATATATTCACGGCGTGTCACAGGAATGACTGTGCTTAATGATTACATTGACTTCACGACTTTCTCGGTCATTGGAACAGATTACGCTGATACTAGTTCGGCACGACTTACCAACACATTTCGGCCCACTTTAAACATTCCGCCAACAAATATGCTCGATCGCTTTATTTAGCGATAACCCTCTGCCTTTCACAAAAACGCATAAATATTCTCATTTAATTCAAAATTGCTGTTGCAAAGGCTCATAAAAGCGGTTAGTTTAAATCCACTTATACGGATAGACGTCCGTAACAACGCATTCAACGCTTCACTGTATTTCGAGCAGTTGAGCCAATAAAGCTAAATACCGAGAGAGTAAAATGAGCCCACTACTGAACGCTATCCACCACCATCACCACCATATGCGGTAGCCTTCGGACGCTCACTGCCGGAGGACTATATCCTTCTGGCGGACTGATTCAAGATGATCATAAACCCCTGGAAGGAATTCCGGGGGTTTTTTGCATTTAGGCGTTAATTTTGGTTTTAATTTTGATTCTAATTTAAATAGAAATTTTAGGTATTTTATAACTTATCAATACGTTAGCTAGAGCTCTTAGCTAGAGCCCATTGAACGGCAAGGCGTATTAAACCGATTAAACAACACATTTTGAATCTTTTAATTTTGATACTTTTGAGCGAGATAACACTATGACTGAATCGAACCGTTTACGCATCGCCATCCAAAAATCTGGCCGTCTTTCTACTGACTCTCAGCAACTGCTAAAAAGCTGTGGTGTTAAATTTTCCATTAATGAACAACGCCTTATCGCTCATGCTGACAATATGCCTATCGATTTACTGCGCGTTCGTGATGATGATATCCCAGGACTGGTGATGGATGGTGTGGTTGATATGGGGATTATCGGTGAAAACGTGCTCGAAGAAGAACAAATCGAGCGTCAAACACTTAACAAGCCCGCAGATTGCCTCAAACTGCGTCAGTTAGATTTTGGCTCATGTCGCCTCTCGTTAGCCGTACCAACAGAATTCAGTTACGCCGATGCCTCCTCTTTAGAAGGATTACGCATCGCCACTTCTTACCCGAACCTACTGCGCCGTTTTATGCAACAAAAAGGCATAACTTATCGCGACTGTATGTTAAAAGGCTCGGTTGAAGTCGCCCCACGTGCCGGCCTTGCCGATGGAATTTGTGATCTCGTGTCCACGGGCGCCACCTTAGAAGCCAACGGCTTATACGAAACCGAAGTGATTTACCGCTCTATGGCCTGCATCATTCAATCGACCCAAACCCAAACGCCGACTAAACAAGCACTCATCGACAAAATTCTGTCCCGCGTCAATGGCGTTATCCGCGCCCGTGAGAGCAAATACATCCTGCTGCACGCGCCAACCGAAACCTTAGATCAAATCGTCGCCCTGCTGCCCGGCGCTGAAAACCCAACCGTATTGCCATTAAATGATGATACTAACCGCGTTGCTATCCACGCCGTCAGTACCGAAGATTTGTTTTGGGATACCATGGAACAGCTGACCGCACTCGGTGCCAGCTCGATTCTGGTCATGCCAATCGAAAAAATGATGGGGTAATGTATGGAAATCCTAACTTGGTCAACCTTATCAACCACCGAGCAGAAAACGGCGCTGAAACGCTCGCCCTTAATTGGTGATAGCGGCTTAGAGCAAAGCGTTCGCGCCATTCTCGATGCGGTGGCGACGCGGGGTGATGCCGCCATTCAAGAATTTAATCAAAAATTTGATGGCTTCAATAGCGCTAAGATTGGTGAACTCCGTATGGGCGAAGCCGAAATAGCTGCGGCAAGCGCACGGGTATCGCCAGAGCTGAAAGCGGCGATATCCAAAGCCATGGCGAACATAGATGTGTTTCACAGCGCCCAGCAATTTCGCCCGATTGATATGGAAACCGAGGCGGGAGTACGCTGCGAGCTACGTAGCGAACCGATTGAAAAAGTGGGTTTATATATCCCTGGTGGCAGCGCACCATTAATTTCTACCGTGATGATGCTTGCCCTGCCCGCCAAGATCGCAGGCTGCGAACAAAGAGTATTGGTCAGTCCACCGCCGATCAACGATGCCATTATCTATGCCGCCAATGCCTGCGGGATCACTGAAATCTATCAAGTGGGCGGCGCGCAGGCCATTGCGGCACTGGCCTTCGGCACGGAAACGATTCCGGCAGTTGATAAGATTTTTGGTCCTGGTAACCGCTATGTGACTGAAGCTAAGCGCTTAGTGTCACAGGATGGTCGCTGCACTGTGTGTATCGATATGCCGGCAGGTCCTTCTGAGGTGTTAGTGATTGCCGATAGTGACGCCAATTGCGAATTTATCGCCGCCGATTTGCTTTCACAAGCGGAGCACGGCCCTGATTCACAAGTGATTTTAGTGACGGATTCGCAAGCTATCGCCGATGGCGTGAATGACGCATTGACGAGACAACTCGCTGTCCTGCCACGTCAAGATATCGCGGCAACGGCGCTACTGAGCAGTCGCACTTTTGTTGTTGACGATATGCTGCAAGCCGCGCAGGTTTCCAATCAATATGGGCCTGAGCACTTAATCATTCAAACGCGCTTTCCCCGTGAGGTGCTGAAAAACATTCGCGCCGCTGGCTCAGTGTTTTTAGGCGCTTATACGCCTGAATCTGTTGGCGATTATGCCAGTGGCACCAACCACGTGCTGCCGACTTACGGTTACAGCCGCGCCGTGTCGAGCCTGTCATTAGCAGACTTTAGCCGCCGCTTTACCGTGCAGGAACTCAGCGCTAAGGGCTTAATCGGATTGGGGCAAGCGGTCATGACGTTAGCCAGTAACGAATTGCTCGATGCGCACAAAAATGCCGTCGCAGTGCGTTTAGCTAGCCTAGAGAAATGATCCGCTTAATGAGATGTGAGTGAAGAAAATGAGCCAAGTGAGCAGCATGGAAAAAACAGCAGAACCCGCAGTATTAGCGTTAAATTTAGCCGAGCGCCTAGCGCGCCCTGAGTTACTGGATTTAACGCCCTACCAGAGTGCCCGCAGGCTGGGCGGTCGTGGTGATATTTGGATCAATGCCAACGAATCACCCTTCAATAATATCGATACCGCAGCGCTCGATTTATCAAAATTGAATCGTTACCCAGAATGCCAACCGCCGCAGCTTATCAATGCCTACAGCGAATACAGCGGCGTAAGCGCCAGCAAGATAGTCGCCAGCCGCGGCGCCGATGAAGCGATTGAACTGTTAATTCGCGCCTTTTGTATACCAGGCGTCGACAGCATTGCCTGCTTTGGCCCGACGTACGGCATGTATGCCATCAGCGCGAACACCTTTAATGTGGGCGTTAAAGCGTTAAATCTCAGTGCCGAATATGGCTTGCCGACAAGCTATGCCGAGGACGTTCGCGGCGCAAAACTGGTGTTTATCTGCAATCCCAATAATCCGACCGGGACTGTGATCGACAAAGCCATTATCGAGCAAGCAATCAAAGCCCTGCCCGACGTGCTTGTGGTGATCGATGAGGCCTATATTGAGTTTTGCCCTGAATACAACGTGGCGGATTTACTGGAAAGCTATCCGAATCTAGTGGTACTGCGCACCCTATCAAAAGCTTTTGCGCTCGCCGGAGCACGCTGTGGTTTTATGCTGGCAAATGAGGCCGTAGTCGAAATCATTATGCGCGTAATTGCGCCCTATCCTGTGCCGCTACCCGTGAGTGAAGTCGCCACGCAGGCACTATCAAGCGCTGGCGTTGCGCGGATGAAAGTGCAAGTTGCTGAATTAAATGAGCAAGGCGCCAGACTCACAGCGGCGATCAGCGCTTATTGTTCAAAATCGAATAGCTCAAATTCTCGCGCACGCGTGCTTAAGCCTAACGGCAATTATGTGCTGGCTGAATTTGATGATGTCGCCAAGGTCGCAGCGTTACTGCAAGGAAGCGGTGTTGTCGCCCGCGCCTACAAAGACCCAAGGCTTGCCAAGGCTATCCGCTTTAGCTTTAGTTCAAAGGCGGATACCGATGTGTTAGTGAATTTATTTGAATCGCAACACACTGAGCAGCCACCAGAAACGAATAATAAGTAACTGAACATAAAAACTAATAAAACCAATAAAAAGCGAATGCCGCGCTGAAGGTAAAATCAGCTTAAGCATTGGCTAAACGAATTGAATTTGAAGGTAGAGCCATGAACCCACAATTTATCCCGAACGTTGCACAAAAAATTCTGTTTATCGACCGCGATGGCACCTTGATTGAAGAACCCGTCACCGACAAACAGGTCGATACTCTGGCTAAATTAGTGTTTGAGCCACAGGTGATCCCCGCTTTGCTACGTCTGCAAAAGGCGGGATTTCGTTTAGTCATGGTCAGCAATCAAGACGGCCTTGGCACACCGTCTTTCCCGCAGGAAGATTTCGACGCGCCCCACAATATGATGATGCAAATCCTCAAAAGCCAAGGGGTTAACTTCGAAGATGTGGTGATTTGCCCGCACTTTAACGATGAAAATTGCAGCTGCCGTAAACCTAAGCTTGGGCTAGTAAAAGACTATCTCACCCAAGGCTGCATCGATTTCACCCAATCAGCTGTGATTGGTGATCGCGAAACCGATGTGGAGCTGGGCAATGCCATGGGCATTAAAAGCCTGAAATATCAACGCGACACTTTAGGTTGGAACGCCATCGCCGATGCGCTGCTCAATAAAGGCCGCACCGCGACGGTCGTTCGCACCACCAAAGAAACCGATATTCGTGTGACTGTGGACCTCGACAGTTCAGTCAAAGGCAAAATCGACACTGGCATTGGCTTTTTCGATCATATGCTCGATCAAATTGCCACCCACGGTAATTTTAGAATGGATGTGAAAGTCGATGGCGATTTAGAAATCGACGATCACCACAGCGTCGAAGACACTGCGCTAGCCATAGGTGATGCCCTGCGCCAAGCGCTCGGTGACAAACGCGGCATTGCCCGTTTCGGCTTTAGTCTGCCGATGGACGAAGCCAAGGGCGAATGCCTGCTGGATATATCTGGCCGTCCTTTTATCAAGTTTTCAGCCGATTTTGAACGTGAGCACGTAGGTGAAATGGCCACAGAAATGGTGCCACACTTCTTCCGCTCCTTTGCCGATGGCCTGCGCTGTACGCTGCATGTGTCGACGCAGGGCGATAACGATCACCACAAGGTTGAAGCCCTGTTTAAAGTGCTCGGCCGCGCGCTACGCCAAGCAGTTAAAGTCGAAGGCGATATTCTGCCATCGAGCAAAGGCGTGCTTTAAGGCATCAGCATAAATCGTTTAAGAGGTTAGGATGCAACAAGACACTCTATTAACAGCTGGTCAGCAATTAACAGCTAGCCCGCAATTAACAGCAAATGAATCGCCAGATGCAGAAACCGTCATCATAGATACGGGCTGCGCCAATTTAAGCTCAGTACGTTTCGCCTTCGAGCGTTTAGGCGCTAAGGTATTGGTCACTGACGATAAAGCTAAAATCAAAGCGGCAAAACGTGTGGTCCTGCCGGGTGTAGGCACAGCGGGTGTCGCCATGGCGTCCTTACATGAAAAAGGCTTGGTCGAACTCATTCAAGGCCTGACTCAACCTGTGCTGGGCGTGTGCCTTGGCATGCAAATGTTGGCGGCAATTTCTAAGGAGCGCGGCGGAAAAGGTCAAGACTGCGAGTGCTTAGGCATAATCCCAACCGACATTTGTGAACTGGATACGCAGTTACTTAAAGCTGAAAGCTTACCTTTGCCACACATGGGTTGGAACCAACTTAAGCTCACGACAAATTCACAAGGCGCCAACAGCCCTAACGTTCACCCGCTGTTTGCGGGTATTGAAGATGGCAGTTATGTGTATTTCGTCCACAGTTATCGCGCGCCGTTGAGTGAATTTACCTTAGCCGAATGTACCTATGGTGAAGGTTTTAGCGCCGCCATCGGCAAAGGCAACTTTATGGGCGTGCAGTTCCACCCCGAAAAAAGTGCCGCCGTGGGCGCGCAAATTCTGCGTAACTTTTTACAGATGGACGAGTTACAGATGAACAAAGCTCTGATGAACGAAGCGCTGCAAAGCAGCTCTGCTGATGGACAAGCGGGTGCAAATAAGGCTGACCAATGAATAAATTACTCATCAAAAAACCATTTATTAATAAATTACTTATAAACAAATCAACCAAGGATGTGAGCTTATGATTATTCCTGCAATTGATTTAATTGATGGCAATGTTGTCCGCCTTTATCAAGGTGATTACGGCCAGCAGACCACCTTTGATTTAAGTCCTTTGGCGCAGCTGCAATCCTACGAGGCTCAAGGCGCGAAGTGGTTGCATATCGTTGATTTAACAGGCGCAAAAGATCCCGCTAAACGCCAAACTCTCCTTATCAGTCAACTCGTGGCGGGACTAAACGTTAATATTCAAGTGGGCGGCGGCATTCGCACTGAAGAACAAGTCACTGAATTATTAAATATCGGCGTAAAACGTGTGGTAATTGGCTCGCTGGCAGTGAAAGAACCTGAGTTAGTTAAACAATGGTTTATCAAGTACGGCAGCGAGGCAATTTGCCTCGCTCTCGATGTCAATATCAACCAGAGCGGCGAGAAAATTGTCGCCGTATCCGGTTGGCAAAGTGGCGGTGGTAAGAGTTTAGAATCCCTTGTAGAAACCTTTAGCGCGGTCGGCTTAAAGCACGCGCTAGTGACTGACATTAGCCGTGACGGCACCTTAACGGGCGCAAATACCGCGCTTTATCAAGAAATTGCTGCAAGTTATCCCGATATCGCTTGGCAAGCCTCTGGCGGTATTGCGACCCTTGATGATGTTGCCGCCGTGCGTGATAGCGGCGCTGCGGGCATCATCATAGGCAAAGCCTTGCTTATCAATCAGTTTAACGTGGTGGAGGCAATCCAATGCTGGCCAAACGACTAGTCCCCTGTTTAGATGTGAAAGACGGTAAAGTAGTGAAAGGCGTGCAGTTTCGTAACCACGAAATTGTCGGTGATATCGTGCCCTTAGCCGCGCGTTATGCCGAAGAAGGCGCCGATGAGCTGGTATTTTATGACATTACCGCCAGCGCCCACGAACGTGTGGTCGATAAATCTTGGGTGAGCCGCGTGGCAGAGCAGATTGATATTCCCTTCTGCGTGGCAGGTGGCATTAAAACCATTAGCCAAGCCCGTGAATTATTAGCCTTTGGGGCGGATAAGATTTCGATTAACTCGCCCGCCTTAACCGATCCGAGTTTGATCTCGCGCCTGCAGGACGAGTTCGGCCGCCAGTGTATCGTGATTGGCATCGACTCCTTTTTCGATGCCACCAGCAACAGCTATAAGGTAAAGCAATTTACCGGCGATGAAGCGGCGACTAAGGATACGCAGTGGTTTACCCAAGACTGGGTTGAAGAAGTGCAAAAACGAGGTTGTGGTGAAATCGTGCTCAATGTGATGAACCAAGACGGCGTGCGCGGCGGCTACGATATCAAGCAGTTAAGCCTTGTTCGTGCCATCTGCGACGTGCCTTTAATTGCCTCTGGCGGCGCTGGAACTATGGCGCATTTCCGTGATGTGTTTATTGAAGCCAAGGTCGATGCGGCGCTGGCAGCGAGCGTATTCCACAAGGCGATTATCAACATCGGTGAGTTAAAAGCCTATTTAGCGGCCGAAGGCATTGCGATTAGGCGCTAGCGATTGCAATTAGACGCTCGCGGTCAATCGTTTATAGCGAGCTAATGCCGCCTACCGATACAGTAAGAGCATGAGTAAAAGCTAGCAACCACAATACGTCGCTAAAAAGTATCAACAAATTAAGAGTGAACACTATGTCAACGCAAACAAACACTAAAGCGGATTTTAGCGAGCTGGATTGGGACAAACAGGATGGACTTATTCCTGCCGTGATCCAAAATCACTTATCGGGCAAGGTATTAATGCTCGGTTATATGGATAAGGCCGCGCTGGAAAAAACCTTAAGCACAGGTGATGTCACCTTTTTCAGCCGCTCAAAACAGCGTTTATGGACTAAGGGTGAAACCTCGGGCAATACCCTAAAGTTGGTGGCTATCGATAAGGACTGCGATAACGACAGCCTGTTAGTGCAAGTGATCCCTAATGGCCCAACCTGCCACAAAGGCACCGAAAGTTGCTGGTTAGATGACAATGCGCACCCATTTTTGAACAATCTCGCCAGCTTAATCACCTCGCGTAAAGGGCAAAGTGCCGATTCCAGCTATACAGCGTCTTTATTTGCGCGCGGCACTAAACGTATCGCCCAAAAGGTCGGGGAAGAAGGTCTTGAAACCGCCCTTGCCGCTGCGACACACGATAAGGAAGAACTGGTTAACGAAGCCTCAGATCTTATCTATCACTTGCTGGTATTGCTTGAAGATCAAAACTTAAGCCTCAGTGATATCACAGCAAACTTGCTGGCAAGACATGAAAAGGCGCTGCAGAGCAAAGCATAAACAGCTTACTGACTCTGATTTCATGCTAGTCACTGACATCTAGAAATGCCGCACACTTAAGCCAAGTCTGCGGCATTTTTTATCTTGCCATAAATCTAGCTAACTCCTCTTTACTTCCTCTCGTTGACCATAAACTCAGTGTGAGTTAGGCATGTCTTTAAGCTTAGTTACATGACAAAAAACAAACAAAATACTGTTGTAATGGTTGACAAGTACACCTCAACTCCCTATGGTAGCCTCCGTTGCCGTTAGGTTATTAAGGCAAGGCATGAAAACACTTATCCGTTTTTACTCAACACACGCTAAGGCAAGTTTTATGTGTTTCACAGCATTTTATACTCCCTATCTGTAGCCGCAATGGCATAGATAGGCACCTCGCCTGACCTTCCATTGTGGCCATATCCTTTCGGATCCGCTTAGCGCCACTGTCTCATTTGCTTAAATCATTTTGTGTTTGAATCGTTTCACATTGAATCGAATCAAAATATTTTAAGACAGTGACTTTCGGATCAAATCTTTAGCTCTTTTTCATCCGACACGCTTTTGAGATTATGTTATGACACAGAATAAAATTTTCGGCAGTTTGCTGCTTATCGCAGGCACCACAATTGGCGCGGGTATGCTGGCTTTGCCTATCGCATCGGCGGGACTTGGTTTTGGCACGTCCTCCGCCATCATGTTGATCCTGTGGGCGCTAATGGCCTACACGGCACTGCTTATGGTGGAAATCCATCAATTCGCCCCCAGCGATGCCAGTCTTAATCACTTAGCGCAACGCTTATTGGGCCGTAAAGGCCAGTTGATCGCCAATAGCGCCTTGATGTTTTTACTGTACGCCCTTTGCGCCGCCTACATTGCCGGTGGTGGTGAGCAAGTGAACCAAAAGCTGAGCACTTGGCTAGGGCTAAGTTTGCCACCACAGGCGGGCGCCATCCTGTTTACCCTGCTGATTGGGGCGATTGTGGGCATGGGAACTCACTGTGTGGACCTTATCAACCGCGGTTTGTTTGCCCTTAAGCTATTGGCATTACTGCTTATGTTGGCCTTGTTACTGCCGCAGGTAGAAAGCCCACATTTACTCGAACTCCCACTTAACCAAGGTTTAATTATCACGGCTATTCCGGTGATTTTTACCTCCTTTGGTTTCCACGGTTCGATTCCATCAGTGGTGCGCTACTTAGGCGTTGAGGTCAAATCCCTGCGCAGGATCATGCTGCTCGGCTCGGCCTTACCTCTGGTCATTTACCTTTTGTGGCAAATAGGTAGCCAAGGCGTACTGAGCCAAAGCCAATTGCTCGAAAACCAAAGTTTATCGAGCTTTATCAATCAACTGGCAAGCGTACTACACAGCGAATACTTAAGCAGCGCGATTAGTCTGTTTGCCGATCTCGCTCTTGCGACTTCGTTTTTAGGGGTGAGTTTAGGTTTGTTTGATTTTATGGCCTCAACCTTAAGACGAGAGGATAATTTTTCTGGTCGTAGCCTAACCGCTGCCATCACCTTTTTACCGCCCTTAGGTTTTGCCCTCTTCTACCCCCAAGGTTTTATCACAGCCCTAGGTTACGCGGCGATTGCGCTGGTGATCCTCGCCATCTTTTTACCTGTGGCCATGGTGTGGACACAGCGCCAGACGCGAGATGTGGCCAATATGCCGACGGGATATCGGGTCGCGGGCGGCAAGTTTGCCTTAATGCTCGCCACACTTTGCGGAATAGTGGTTATCGCAGCGCAGATGTTTAGCTAGCTCCAATTCACTAACCAAAAGTTAGTTAGCCCTATTCGCTAGCTCGAATAACAGATTAGGTACAAGAGCCTGTAAAGCTTCAACTATTGACAGCAGGCTCTTGTCTATTCGATGATCCTTTCACATTAGTCAGCTAAGCCCTTGGGTGTTAAACTGCCTCTGATGCTCGTGCACGCTGCGACAGCGGCTAAGAAGACGGCTCCTAGAGTCAGTGACTAAAGACGGTTACTAATGTCAGTTACTAAAGTCAGTTACTAAAGTCAGTTGCTAAAAAAGTACCTCAGCAAAAATGCCGATGCAAAGCAGGCGTGAGTGTATTTGTGCAATGCTAAGGCACGAGTTTGATCAGGGCTCAGTGAATAAGGAAAGAAGTCGAACCCAATGCCAATCCACAACAAGCCAAGCCGTAGCAGTGCTTCTGATAGCGAGACACCTCAACACGAGGCAACGGAGACTTCCGCTGGCCCTCCCAGTGGTGCTGCAGGTTCTGGAACGGATGCCACTGTAGCAACACAAAGCCGCCGTAAATTCCCCCTAAAAAAAACCTTATTGGCGACCAGCTTAACGGGCATCTTAGCGGGCGTGGCGTTAACTGTGTGGATTGTGAATACCCAGGCTGAAAAACTGATTATGCAGGCGGCAAACTTTGCCCTCGTAGGCATGGACAGCGAACTGATTGACATTGAATTAGGGAAAAGTCAGTTAGAACATTGGCGCATTACCTCTGCCAATCTTAGGGTGCATGACAGCCATATCACGCTTAATGATGTGAATATCAAGCTAAAACTTGACTGGCCGCAAAGTTTTGCCGAGCTGAAACAGTTCAGCCAAATCGCTTACCTCACTCAAAAAATCACCCAAATCTCCACAGGTGATATTGAAGTCGAGTTAGGGCAATCGCTATTATTACCCAATCGAAATGCCATCGATGAACAAGGCCCCGCCTTGGCCTTAGATATCAAATCATTACCCCTCATCGATATCGGTAAAACCAGCCTTATTCTCAAAGCTCACCATCTCGACACCCAAAACGATTTACCCGCCTATCGTTTGGTGATGGACAAGTTGAGCCTTAACGGCGCGGGGGAAATCAACAGCGAGTTTAGCCACGAAGGTGAAAGCATCGCCAAACTCAAAGCCACACTCGCAGCCCAACAGTGGCAACTGGCAAGTCAAATTGCACTCGCGCCGCTGCTTGCGAGCTTGCATCAAATCAGCCTGAGGCAAACACAAGACAGTGTGCTGAGCCCGTTAACTGAGCTTGATAAAGAGTGGCAAGCGTTAGCGATTGAGCTACAAGGTCAATTAGTGTCCGACAGCCGTATTACATTAACTTCGGGCGAGCTTATCAGCCAGCACCAGTTAATTGATCCTAAGCTGACTTTTAATCGGTTGGCGGCGCTAGAACTTGCGCCAAAACCTGCTCTCGAATTTCAAATTGCCGGACATTTAGCCGAACTTGACCTAAGCCTTGAACCCTTTACCTTAGCCTTGACGCCAAATGCCGCGCAGCAACAGCGATTGATGCAGCTGCTCGATGAGACGCTGGCTAAGCCTTTAACTCAGCCATTATCTCAACCTTTAACTGAGTCGGCAGCCAAGCCCGCTTCGGAGCAAGCGCCTGATCAGACAGCGGGTCAAATCGCTAAGCTTCTGTCAGGGCTCAAAAGCACAGATGCACCGATAGGATTATCACTGACATTGGCTGAAACCCTGCATTATCCGCTAACTCAAATCCAGCAGGATGCACAGAGCCAACCGCTTAAGAATGATCCACTTGAAAATGAGCCGCTTAGCTTTAAACTTCCCCGAATTGAGCTAAAAACCTTAGGCAGTAAGCTCGATACCCAAATCGATTTGGCCAATGTTGAAGTAGTCAAGTCCGCCGAAGCGCTCTCAATTAACACAGATTGGCACCTTAACGCTAAGCAAACCAGCTCACTACAGTTATCTGAATTGTGGGCGAATACTCCCCAAGATCTCAGCTGGAATAGTAGCCAGTTAACCACCGCGGGCAAATTGAGTTTTAATCAGACACTAAGCTCAACCAACTGGCAATTGATCACTGCGCCTATCGACGCTACAACCCAAACACAGCAAAATGCCTGCGACACGCTGCAGTTCACTGTCGGCGAGCTTAAACAGTTAAGCGCTCAAGATAACAATGCGGCTAAACACGCCGATGTGAGCCTTGGCAGTATCACAATAAACGCCCTTGCACCGCTTACCGTAAGCTCGCAGCGCAACTCAAATACCAGCTCAAGTATCAGCTCAGGACAAACTTCAGTGCCCGCGTCCGATACTGCAAACCAATTAACACTGGCCTTACCGCCTTTGACCTTGGCACTGGAGCAGCTGCATTTTTCGCAAACCACACAGACGGTTGTTAGTGAAACAGCAGCTGTTGATACAAAAAAAGCTGAAACGACTGCTGTTGAAACGAAAGTGGCAGAAGCTAGCGCTGAAAAAAGCACAAACACGAGCATCACAACTAAAACCGACATGAGCGCGGGCAGTTTCTCGATTGCATTACAAAAAGCCATGTCATTTGAGTTTAAGCCCGAGGTCGAAGCCCCACTCGACTCGCTGCTCACAGCCACTTGGCAAAATCAACTCGCATGGCAAGCCAATCAGCTCAATATCGAAAAGCAGCTCAGCAGCAAAGGTCGCAGCCGCAAAGAAACCGTACTCAAGCTGGACAAGTTAACGCTGGCACAAAGCTTAAATTGGAAAAATAACACGCTCTTTGGTGATGAGCACTGGCAAGTGGGCACGGTTGAGCTGCAAAGCCAACACAAGCTGAACCTTGCCACTGCGAGCAAACCTCTAGTACTGACGGGGCAATGGGTTGTCGACACTAGCATGACCGAGGCGCTGTCCTTGCTCAATCAAACCCAACCCTTGCCTGCTGAGCTTAATGTCACGGGTCATAACCAATTACAGGCACAGTTTAATTTAACCCAACAGCGCGATCAGACCCAATTTACCATGCAAATTACCCAGTCGATGACCGAACTTGAAGGTTTTTATAAGGACACCACCTTTGAGGGGGGGAAACTGCAGGCGCAATGTGAGTTTAGTTGGGGTCAATCTTATAAAAAAGAGTCTCATAAAAAGCCGCAGGATAAAGGCTATTTTAGCAGTCTCAGTAAGCTCAATTGTCCGCAGACACTGATGACCTTTAACCTGTTTGATCCTGGCTTTCCACTGACCGATATCGAAGTGGAAGCCGATATCGCCCTAGGTAAAGATGCCGAGAAGCTGCCCGACAATTGGATACAGCAACTCACAGGCTTAAGTGATACCGATGTTTCCATGACCGCCAAAGGTAAAGTACTCAGCGGCCAGTTCCTGCTACCAGAATTTAATCTGAAATTGCAGGATAAATCCCATGCGTATCTGCTGCTGCAGGCCATGAGTCTGGAAGAGGTTCTGCGCATTCAACCGCAAATTGGCGTCTATGCCGACGGCATATTCGATGGCGTATTACCCGTCGATTTAATCAACGGCAAAGTCTCGATCACAGGCGGTCAACTCGCCGCCCGCGCCCCCGGCGGCCTAATCGCCATTTCGGGTAATCCGGCGGTTGAACAGATGCGCCAATCCCAGCCATACCTCGATTTTGTCTTTTCGACGCTAGAACACTTACAATACAGTCAATTATCGAGCAGCTTTGACATGGACCAAGCCGGTGATGCTAAGCTACTCGTCGAAGTGAAAGGCCGCAGCCAAGGGGTTGAACGTCCTATTCACTTGAATTACTCTCATGAAGAGAACATGCTGCAATTATTTAGAAGTCTGCAAATTGGTAATGACTTGCAGGACAGAATCGAAAAATCAGTGAAGTAACAAGGAAACCTCAGTGAAGATAATTCAATTACAGCAAGTTAGCCTAGGTGCCCGCAGTGCGCTTGTCGCATTGTTCGCACTCGCCGCATTGCAGGGCTGTGCGCCCACAGTAAAAATAGAACCGCCGGATAAACCTATCGTTATCAATCTCAATGTGAAAATTGAACATGAGATACGGATCAAAGTGGATAAGGAATTAGATCAACTCCTGTCAGACGATAAGCTGTTCTAATTGATTAAGAATTGAGGAATCACCATGAAATCAATCCGACTAAAAACAAAGTTATTATTGCTATTAACCCTCAGCTTCTTAAGCCTAAGCGCCTTTGCCATGTCACTTCAAGACGCTAAATCACAGGGCTATTTAGGCGAACAAGCCAACGGCTACTTAGGATTAGTGCAAGCCAATCCCGAAGCCAAAGCCGTAATGGACGACGTAAATAACAAACGTCGCGCCCACTACGAAACCATTGCCAAGAAGAACAAACTCTCCCCCGCCGACGTCGCTAAACTCGCCGGCGAAAAAGCCATAGCCGCCACAGATAAAGGCAACTATGTACAAGATGCCAAAGGCAAATGGATTAAAAAGTAGTCCGCTATTTAAGACTCTAGCGCATAAAAGTAAAACGAATAGACATAAACAAAACGCCTGCAATAGCAGGCGTTTTTATTTGTACGATTAAACAAGTGACGTAACATGATATCCGAATATTTTACTCTTCTAGAACTGAAGTCTTTAGCTTGCTTTTCTTGGAGGAGAAACGATGTAGGGGATTATCGATTCACATAAAAAAATCCATTCAGACTTTAAATATTCATCAATATCATTAAAGTCAAATTTCTCTTTTTCAAGATATTTAACTGCACACTTCAATAAATCAGTACCTAAACCATCAATTAATGAACATTTACATGTTTTAATTGTTTGGCAATCATTAGATTGATTGCAAGCCTTTAACAAACCAGCCTTTATAAATGAATCACTCCAAAATTTATTAGTATCTTGACAGCTTGTTTTAATAGTTTTAAGCCGCATACCTTTTTTAAAGTCAATAAATTTTACAGGATTACGCTCATGATCATCAATTAATTGCTTTATTTTACTAACACTCTGCCTAATTAACTTATTTTCACTCGCAAAAAAATCAAGAATTATAGTTGGTATAATATTTTTCGCCTCTCTTGACTTTGTCGTAATATAACGCGCAAATGGGAAGTTTGGTATAATATCAATAACACCTTTAGCTGTGTCGCCATATTCACACCAAGGAGTTTTAAAATCACTATCCAATATGCATAATGAAACACCATTATTATTCTTAAAATGGCTACTTACAACGTCTTTGGTTGTATGCCCACCACCATTAACTTCATTATAACATAATCCAATAACTACTTTTCTATAATCTAAATATGATTTTGATATTCTAACGTAAAACTCGATATCAGTTAAATTCTCAGCAATCAGTGATGCTCTATCATCTAATTTATAAAAAAGAATATCCTTTAATGGTATTTGAAGAATCTCGACACTTCCTTCTGAATGAATAGAAACTTGCTGGCCGGAGCTAACAACTCTTACTCTAAAGTTAAATGAACTCAATAAATTCTTCCATTGAACTTGATCAGAATATACTTTTCTATATGTAGAAATAGCCAATGCACCTATATCATTCAACGAAATTAGAGCATGTAGTAAACTTTTGCTGGCAAGTATAAAATTATAACCTCTAGATCGTGAAAGTGCCAAACCAATAAGTGCACCATGTTCCTCATCTGTAAGGTTTTGTAAATCCAAAGCCAAAGAGTCACAAATTTCTATGATCATATGTCAAACTCCGGATCAAAAAAACCCCATGGCCAATCTCTTAAATTACCTTCAGAGTCATAACTAGAAAATGTAACACTTGTGGGCTTGCTAGCATTTGCTTTATCAAAGATAACAATAGAAACATCCTCTTTATCTATTGTACTTAAAATTTTAGATGTTTTATTTGATTCATTGTATCCATCTAATATCTCATCAATACTAATTGGTACCTGCCTAATTCTATGACCTATTTGATTTATTATAGTTTCACTGTGTGTCTCAATTATAATCTTCAAGTTTATACCATTGATATCAGACTTCAAAAGATTGATCATCTTTATAAAAACATCAACAATTTTCGCTTGTAGCCTTGGATGTAAATGTAACTCTGGCTGCTCAATTACCAAGTACTTAGTGTTGTGGAAAACTTTATTTATATCATGTGTTGTATTTGTATCTTTAATACTAGTAAACCACAACTGAGTAATAATAGGTAATATTTGAGAAAACCCAAAACCCATATCAGTTATATTAAATGATTGTTCGGAATTTTCATATGTAATTCTTAGCGAAAGATGACCTCCATCTGATATTACATCGATTGAAAACCCGAAATTAACTGATAACCATTGCTTATATTCCTTCTTCTTTGTATCACTCAAATTAAAAATAAACATAGCAAGATTTTTACCCTGAAAATCCACTTCATTAACACTAAGATCTTGATTACGGTAATATCTTTCAGCAGTTGCTCTCAATGGTGCAATATAATTTAAATTTTTAAACTCACCAGTAATGTACACATTAAGAATCAAGCAATACCAAGCAACTCTAGATGAAAAAATAGCAGCATGAATTTGCCTAATATTACTGGATTCCTGATGTAAAGATGATGTCTTTTTTTTCCAAGTATGTGTTGGAGAAATACCTGAAAACTTTTCAACAAAATCACTCAGTGACATAGTTTGTTGTCTAAGCATTCTTTGTGTAAGATCAGCTAAATTACTTTTACCATGAGCATATTCTGCGACACAGTTATTAATTAGTTCTTTTACATTAGGATTATCATAATCATTAAATCCTGCATAAGTAGAGCTGCCACTTGGAAACTTAATATGAGTAAATAAAGAGAATCTTGACTTTTCTTGCGCAACAATTACCGAACCAAAATAATCAGTTAAATTAATCCCATTACTGATGACACTAATTAACTTATCACCTTTACCATAAATTATTTCAATTTCATTTTCATTATGTTTAATTTGAACTGAACGTACGCGAGTTTGACCATTTCTACCATCATTAACAACTTTAAGCGTAGCCTCAATATCCCCTGATAAAATACCTGCTTTACTAGTAACTCTTTTTGGCGTTACACTTAAAATAGATTGAGATTTAATTTTAAAAGAGAAACTAATTGACTTATCATCGGAGTAATTTGAAAGAGCATCATCAAATGAACCGAAATCAACATACGATCCATACCATAATATAGGACCTCTTGTATGTGATTCAGTACTTTGCCTTAGAAGTGGAAAAGTCCTTAGGAAAGTACTTTTACCTGAACTGTTTTCACCAAGGAGTAAAGTTAATGGCTTAATATCAACAAAACCACTATTTTTAAGACTTCTTAATCCTTCAACTTTTATGCTTTCCATGATACCACTTCATACAATAGTAAATGTCATTTATTGTAGTCATTTAATGGTATTTAAATCAATGATTAGCGTGTTGTAACAGCATATTTTTAGCATGATTTTTGCTTATGCTAGGCAATGGACCACCCATATACTGAATATAATTATCTGTATTGGATGTCACAAAATTGAATGTTTAAATAAAAGTTCATTCAAGAATCATTAGAACAACGATTAAGTTATAAATTGCGTGAGTCGGAAAATGGATACCAAGCTAGCAATCACAGAAAATGATCTGGCATCCACAACTCTTCTTTACTTTTTAGAGAGCTACAAGCAACACTACAAAATCAGGGAAAATTATGCCAAATGCAAACTCTCACCTTTGAACCTACCACTACGCAAATGCCTGAAAGGTGTGCCATGGTGATTGGCGAGACGACCGTCCGCCCATGGACGGGGCGGTCGAGCATCCAAGGACGGACTCGCTGCGAGTCGACGAGTGAATACCATGGCAAACCAGACTGCGTAGTGAGTTTAATACTAAAAGCAGGGCCAAATAGAGAAAACTAAGACTCACGAATTATCGGCAAGTGGTTACAAAAACCAATGATGAGCTATGCCGCAACCACATGGCGCTGTGCACGCAGTGGGTGTAAGCGATTATGCATCACTTTGATGGTTTCAAACTGCACCATAGTTTTCGCGCCCGACAAAACACACTCGGGTGACAATAACATCACTAGCGCGGACTGTAGGGTATTTTCAACCACGAGGGCGAGCACTCTTTGCTTTTGGCATTTAAGCTCAAAGACTTTACCCACATCGCTATAAACACAGACATCACTGGTATCAAAAAACCATGATTTAGGCATTTGCGGCGTCAGCATAAAATGGGCAGCGGTGGCATTGAGGGCAATTTGCACAATTGCAGCATCGGACAAAGACAGGGTTTTAGGTAATCTATCGAGTAAGCTCATATAGAATTTGGCGTGCGCAATATTAAATTCCATGCTTGATAAGGCATCAGGAATGAGTAATTTTGCTTTATAAGACGTCAGAAATTCAATCTCGGAACCTAACGATACGCCTAAAACACCATACGAATCGTTATATTTCCATTGCCAATCTTTTTGTGGCATTAATAACATAACGGTGACCCAATATTTGAACACTGGGACATAATAGTAGATATTTTATCCAATATCAAAATAAAAATAATAAAATACAAATTATTTAACAGTTACTTAGTCGATCTAATATAGGATCTTAACAGCGATCTAAGGATCCTTTTAGATCGCTGTTAAAGAATAAGATCTTATTTTAGATCGTTATCTTGATCTTAAGATCATTATTTTAAGCGGTATGCATTCACTATTTCTTTAATTAACTTCGGACCTTGATAAATAAAACCCGAATAAATCTGCACCATAACGGCGCCCGCATCAAATTTGGCTAAGGCATCTTCGGCACTATTGATGCCGCCCACACCTATGATCGGGATCTGCCCTTTCAAGCATATCGCTAACTGCTTGATCACTTTAGTAGACAGCTCAGTTAAGGGTTTACCGCTTAAGCCGCCGCTTTCATTGGCGTTGGCAAGACCGCTAACACCATCACGCGTTAAAGTAGTATTAGTCGCAATTGCGCCATCAAATTTGTTTTTAATCAGCGCCTCTGCGATATTTTCAATTTCTTCGATGGTTAAATCTGGAGCAATTTTAAGCGCGATGGGCACGTATTTTTTATGCTTTTCGGCCAGCTCAAGTTGCTTAGTTTTAATTGCGCTCAATAACTCATCTAATAGATCGCCATATTGTAGCGATCGCAATCCTGGGGTATTGGGTGATGAAATATTAACCGCAATATAAGCTGCATGGAGATAAACTTTATCCATACAGATCAAATAATCGTCTTTACCTTGTTCTACTGGGGTGTCTTTATTTTTACCAATATTGACACCAACCATAATGTCGGTCTTTTTAGCGATCAAATTTTTGACCAGATTATCGACACCTTTATTATTAAACCCCATGCGATTAATAATGCCTTTAGCAGGCTTTAATCTAAATAGGCGGGGTAAATCATTACCAGGTTGTGGTCTTGGGGTCACAGTGCCCACTTCAACATGACCAAATCCCATCGCATGAAAGGCATCAATCGATTCGCCGTCCTTGTCCATACCCGCAGCGAGTCCCACTGGGTTAGGAAAAGTCAGTCCCATAACGCTCACGGGAGCCGGTGCAATCGTTTGTCCGTACAGACACGTTAACGGGCTATTGGCGGTCATTTTTAGACTGCCTATAGCAAGATGGTGAGCTCGCTCAGGATCCATCTGAAACATGACTTTCTGTGCGATTTTATAAAACATGTACTTTCCTCGACCTAAAAAAAGCCCCGGCGATCGCCAGGGCTTCTGATTGTTATAATAAGTTTACTTTTGGCCTTCGCAGTGAAGGATCAGAAGGTTAAGTTCACGTAGGGCGACAGAGAACTTAGCAAACTCATGGCTTTGCGACGTTTTGAAGTCAGCTAGCATGTGGAACCATCTTTCCAATAAGCCTTGATTGATCTCAATCCACTGAGAAATCACGCTTTCGGCATCACAGGTTGCACTGCAGGTTCTTAGTACCACTGAACTTAATGCACGTTGTTGCCAATCCAACTCTTCCCTAAAGGCGGCACGAGCCAGTGCTTGCCAATGGTTAGCCACAGGTTGAGCGCTGATCTGTTCTAAGAACCAGTGCAGCTCAACGCGGGCGCCGAGTTTGAAGTAAGTTTCAGCCACTAGCGCAACTGTCTTATCTTCTGTTTGGGCAATTTGGGCAATGTCTAAGGCAGAGAACAAGGTGCTCATGTTAGCCACAATGGTTGCCACAGCTTGTGGTACGTTTTCTTTGACCAAAGCATTGATCTCAGATTGGATACCTTTAGCTTCTTCTTCAACCAGATATAAATGAACATTATCTTTAATTTGTTCAAATACAGGTTTGAAGAAGGCAACTGTCTGTTCGATGCTACCAGTGCGGTTACGGTGACGGAGGAACCAGCGGCTAGCACGACGCATATTGCGGCGTAACTGATGCAGCATTTCACCTTGAACCACAGCAGGAACTATGCCGTTTAAGTCAGTGATCGATTTAGTTAATTCAGCTAAACCAAATACTTCGCGGGCCATAGTGTAGCAAATTGCCGCGTCAGCAACTGAGGCACCTGTCTCATCTTGCATACGTTGAACAAAATTCAAGCCCATGTCGTTAACGAGTTCATTGGCGAGTGAGGTCGCAATGATTTCGCCACGCAGTGGATGGGTTGCCATTTTGTCGCTGTATTTTTCCTGAAGTTTTTTCGGGAAATAGGCGATAAGCAATTGGCTTAACAGCGTATCTTCAGTGATTTCTGGCGTCACTAATTGCTCTTTCAGCACCATCTTCGCATAGGCAACCAGTACTGATAGCTCAGGACGTGTTAACGCACGACCACTGGCTAAACGCTCAGCCAATTCGTCGTCAGACGGTAAGAACTCTAAGGCTCTGTCTAACTTGCCTTCTTTTTCCAGATACTGGATAAAGCGGATCTGCTCTTTTAACTGCTCAGCACCACGCACTTGAGTCACAGAGATAGTACGCGTTTGATCTTTACAGTCTTGCAGTACGATGTGGCCGACTTCTTCAGTCATTTCTTCCAGTAAACGGTTACGCTGCTTAAGCGTCAGTTCACCTTCAGTCACCATAGCGTTCAGCAAAATCTTGATGTTCACTTCGTTATCTGAACAGTCCACACCACCCACGTTATCCACGAAGTCAGTGTTGATACGGCCGCCGTTAGACGCATATTCAATACGACCTAACTGAGTACAACCTAAGTTACCGCCCTCGCCGACTATCTTAGCGCGCAGTTCGCCACCGTTGACACGCAATGCATCGTTGGCGCGATCGCCGACTTCAGCATGGGTTTCGCGTGCAGATTTCACATAGGTACCGATACCACCGTTCCAGATCAAATCAACTGGCATTTTCAGCAGTTCTTTCATCAGCTCAGTTGGGGTCATAGAGGTTTTCTCTGTGGCCAACATTTGCTTAATTTCTGCCGATAACGGAATAGATTTAGATGAACGTAGGAAAATACCGCCACCTTTAGAAATCAACTTGCTGTTGTAATCTTCCCAGCTTGAACGTGGCAGAGCGAATAAACGCGCCCGTTCATCATAACTTAATGCCGTATCCGGATTTGGATCGATAAAGATATGCATGTGGTTAAAGGCTGCAACCAGTTTAGTGTGCTTAGACAACAACATACCGTTACCGAATACGTCGCCCGCCATGTCACCTATACCTAAACAGGTAAAGTCTGTGGTTTGGCAATCAATACCGACTTCGCGGAAATGACGCTTAACCGATTCCCAGCCGCCTTTAGCCGTGATACCCATTTTCTTATGGTCATAACCGTTACTGCCACCCGATGCGAATGCATCACCGAGCCAGAAGTTATATTCGAGAGAAATCGAGTTTGCGATATCAGAGAATGTCGCTGTGCCTTTATCGGCTGCAACCACAAGATATGGGTCATCTTCATCGTGACGAACCACATCCAATGGGTGGACGATTTCACCGTTCAAAATGTTATCGGTAATATCGAGCAAGGCACGGATAAAGATGCGGTAGCATTCTTGACCTTCAGTGAAGAAAGCTTCACGGCCGCCTTCGGTTGGCAATTGTTTACAAACAAAGCCACCTTTAGCACCCACAGGCACGATCACAGTGTTTTTCACTTGCTGTGCTTTTACCAGACCTAATACTTCAGTACGGAAGTCTTCACGACGATCTGACCAACGCAGACCACCACGGGCCACTTTACCGTAACGTAAATGCACACCTTCAACCCGAGGCGAATAAACGAAGATTTCGAATTTCGGCAGTGGGCGTGGCATTTCAGGGATCAGTGAAGGCATGAATTTAAACGAGATATAACTCTTAGATTCGCCTTTAGCATCCTGTTGGTAGAAGTTGGTACGCAGAGTAGCGTTAATCAGGTCTAAATAACGACGAATAATACGGTCATCATCTAAGCTAGACACTTCGTCTAAACGTAAATTGATTTGTTCCATAAACTTGCCCAGCGTACGGGTCTTGAGTTTTGGATTGAACTTACGGATAAACATCTTCACCAACAAATCAGCAATTTGTGGGTAACGACCGAAGGTTTCTTCGATATAAGACTGACTGAATGTCGCATCGATTTGACGCATGTATTTAGCATACGCGCGCAATACCGAGACTTCACGGCCCGTTAAGCCAGACGCTAGAATAATGCGGTTGAAACCGTCATCTTCTAACTTCTTTTGCCACACTTGTGACAGTGCGGTTTGGAATCTGTCTTGGCTATCGGCGATGTTGTCTGTGTTAACCACTTTGACAGTCATCAAGAAGTCTAAGATCCAGAAGGTAGAACCGTCTGAGGTCGTGACTTCATAGGGACGCTCGTTGATCACCCGCAGACCAAAGTTTTCCAGCATTGGCAGCACATCAGAAAGATGAATTGGCTCATCTTTATGGAATAGCTTTAAACGCACTTTATTGTCGTTCAGCGCCGCTTCCTGCGGTTGATAGAACAACATGCCGAGCTTGTGTTCGTCATCCAGCGCTTCGAGCTGTTGCATGTCAACGACGGCAGAGCTTGGCAATACGTCTTCTTTATAGCTTTGCTCAAACGCGTTGAAATAACGCTTAGTCAGATGAGTGCCGGCTTCTTCACCAAGTGCACTGTTAAGCGCAGTGCTTAACTTATCTTCCCACGAACGTGCCGCTTCTATTAAGTTGTTCTCTATGGCAGCCACATCTACATCCATATTATTGTTATCAACTTTGACTATGTAGTGAGTGCGGGCTAGCGTCGACTCGGAGAAATAAGTCGTAAACTCTACATCTTCTTTACTATTGAAATGCTGCGCCAGAATACGTTGGGTATCTTGGCGAAGTTTAGTGTTGTAACGATCCTTAGACACGTACACTAAACAGGATAAGAAACGGCCAAAGCCATCTTTGCGCACAAAGAGTTTTAGCTTGTCTCTGTCTTGCATTTCCAACACGCCATGTGCCGTGTGCGCTAAATCATCAACATTGGCTTGAATTAGCTCGTCACGAGGTAAATTCTCAAGAATGTTTAGCAGGGCTTTATAGTCGTGTGAACGTGGGGTTAAGCCTGAACGGTCTAACACACGCTGGACTTTTTCGTTCAGCAGTGGGATTTCACGTGGGCTGCGGTTATACACGTTTGACGCATACAAACCGATAAATCTATCTTCACCAACCACATTGCCTTTCTTATCGAAACGCTTGATACCGATATAATCGACATAAGCTGGGCGATGTACACGGCTCTTAGCACTGCTCTTAGTGAGGATCAGTAAGCTGTGATCTAAGGCTTCTTTGCGGGCGCTATCGGAGAAGCTAGATAATAACAAACCTTGCTCAGGTTGCGCTTTAGTGTGCTTGTTCATCAAACCTAAACTAGAGGCGATATTAGGCACGAGTTCAACGTCACCTTCGACACGATTCAAATCGTATTGGCGGTAACCTAACAGCGTAAAGTGATGATTATTCAAGTAAGTTAGGAAGTTAATCGCTTCTTCTAACTCTTGCTTATCGCCCGGGAACGGACGTTTTGGCAATTCTTTAATCGTATCACTCAACTTGGCCGACATGGCTTCCCAGTCGTTAACTGATGAAGCAACATCGGCAAGCACAGACTGAATTTCGCGCTCTAATGCTTTGATATCGACAGTGCTGCTTTGGCGGTCAATTTCAATCAAGAATACGGCGACATGTTCAGTACTTTCTGGGCTCTGATTAAGATAAGTGACATTAGTCACACCGCTATCTGAACGCTCAATGGCCAGCGGAGTGTGTAACATCATGTGAGCAGTAATACCCATACGATTCAATGCCATACCAACTGAATCTACCAAGAATGGCATGTCAGGTTGGATAACTTCAATGATCGAGTGGGTAGATTGCCAGCCGTGTTTGGCCTGGCTAGGGTTGAACACTCGTAGGTGAGTGTTACCTTTTGGCGTTTTGTTCAGGGCGTTCCATAAACTGAGAACCGCACCGTATAAATCACTGTCATTACGCGCATTGAGATCGTCTTTCGACATGTGGGCATAAAGGCAGGTGGCGAACTGTTCAACTTGCTTGGCTTGTGAATTAGGGACTTTAGCGTGAATTAAACTGACTACATTTTCAAGTAGTACTGAAGGCATTGCATCTTTCAAGGCCATGTTGCTGTTTCCTTAAGCGTCTATGGCAGCGCTTTTTTCATTATTTGGATGCTTCGGCTTAACGATCTCAGATAAATTAATGTGATCTGGATCATCGCGCGAAGTTTATTACTAAAACCGCTGTATTTCGAGGAAAATTTTAGTGGTACATCCTCTTGAAATCCAGTATTCGCGTAAACAATGAATGACAAATGACCAAACAATCGATAAAGCAGACTAAGTATTCAAAAACAAATGGGGAGCTAAGCTCCCCATTCGTAGACCCTACTTAGGTTGGCGCCAGAAAACGGCGGCCAATGCAGGAAGGATAATTATGGCACCGAGCATATTTACCACAAACATGAATGTTAACAATATTCCCATGTCCATTTGGAATTTAAGTGCCGAGAAGAACCAAGTACTGACACCAATCGCCAATGTGAGGCCAGTAAAGATCACCGCACTGCCCCGTTCGACCAACGCCTCATAGTATGCCTGTTGCACTGGCATACCGTTCGAGAGCTTAGACGACATAGTCGAGAGGATATAAATACCGTAATCCACACCGATACCGACACCCAGCGCAATAACAGGTAAGGTACTGACTGCTAAGCCAATATCCAGTTGCGTCATCAAGGCTTGCGCCAATGTCGACACTACATACAGCGGGATAATCACAGCCACAGTCGCTTTTAAGGATTTAAAGCTGATTAAACAGAGTACAAACACGGCACCATAGACGTATAACATCATAGGTAATTGCGCTTCAGCTACCGCTTCGTTGGTCGCAGCCATCACGCCTACAGGACCCGATGCCAGTTTAAACTGCAGCTTGTCGTTATCCATTTTCGCGGCGACGGCTTTCACCTTAGCGACCACAGTTTCTATGGTTTCTGCCTTATGATCTTTCATAAACAAATACACAGGCATGACAGAACAATCGCCATTTAACAAACCAGAGGTCGTCGGAATTTGGCCAATGGCCTGCACTAAACTCGCGGTCGTGCGCGGCAGCACTTCCCACCTTGGATTACCTTCGTTAAAGCCTGCGTTCACTTTTTTAGCAACCGACGCCAGACTCACAGTCGACTCGACCCCAGGCGTATTACGCACTAACCATTCAAACTCATCAATTTGAGTCAGCACATCGTGGTAAGTACAAGCCTCGGGCGCCGCCTCAACAATCACAGTCATCACGTCGGTAGTGATGGAGAAATGATCTGTGATGAAGAAGGTATCGAGGTTATAGCGCGAATCTTGGTGTAACGCTGGCGCCCCGCCCTGTAAGTCACCAATCTTCATCTGATTGGCTTGTTGCAGACCGGCAAAATACAACACCACAGTGGCAATAATCACCACCACAGCGTATTTAGGCGTCGCGAAACGTGCTAAGAAACGCCAAATCGCTTCAGTGCGGACTTCTTCAGCCGTCGGCTCTGCGGTTTTATTGACTTTGATTTCGGTAAAAGAAATCACCAAAGGCAACAGGATAAGGTTAGTGAAAATGATCACGCCCACACCGAGTGACGCCGAAATCGCAAGCTCGCGAATAATTCCGATATCAATCGACAACAGGGTAATAAAACCAACAGTATCAGACAGTAACGCGACACCGCCCGGTACTAATAAACTGCGAAATGCCGAAGCCGCCGCCGCTTTGGTGGTTTGTCCGTCCATCACGCGGCGCCTTACCGCGTTGATCATCTGCACCCCGTGGCTGACCCCGATGGCAAATACCAAAAACGGCACCAGAATCGACATGGGATCAAGACCAAAACCAATCACAGTCAATAAACCAAGCTGCCAAACCACAGCGGTTAAACTGCAGACGAGGGGTAAAACGGTCAGAATGATCGATTTAGAGAAGAGGTAAACCATGACGGCGGTGATTAAAATTGCGATCACAAAGAACAGTAATACACCCTTAGCACCATCGGCCACATCCCCGGCCATTTTGGCGAAACCTATGATGTGAATTTTAACCTTGTCAGTTTCAAACTTGCCCCTAAGCTCATTTTCGAGCTGCGCCGCAAAGGCAATGGTATCTAAGGGTTTACCTGTTTGTGGGTCAAAGTCCATTAACTGCGCCGACACCATGGCCGCACTGTAATCGTTGGCAATTAATCGGCCAACGATGCCCGCTTTTTCAATATTATCGCGCACGGTTTCGAGCCCAGATACTGAGGTCGAAAAATCCGCAGGAATAACGGGCCCGCCAGCAAAACCATCTTCAACGACTTCGGTAAAACGAGTGGAAGGCGAAAAAATCGATTTCACCTGCGCGCGATCAACCCCAGGTATAAAAAACAGCTGATCGTGCACATTTTTTAAGGTATCAAAATAGTTCGCATTAAAAATATTGCCGCTGGTGTCTTCCACCGCCACCATGATGCTGTTGGCGCCACCAAAATCTTTTTGGTGTTTCAGGTAGGTCTGCATATAACTGTGATGCAGTGGAATATTTTTGATGAAGGCCGCATCCATTTTGAGTTGACTGGCTTGAAAGCCTAAAAACAACGTCAAAAACACAAAAATGCCGACGACCCACGCACGATTGCGAAATAAAAATGACTCAAATCCGTTGACCAGTTTTTCTAACATCTTCTCGGCCCTGTTATTGTAGTTTTAAAATTTTATGGCTTAAGAATAAACAGCCCTTGGCTGCCGGATAACCACATATTCCCTTGATTATCCTTCGCAATAGAGACTAAGTTTTCCCCTTGGCGACGAGTGACAATACTGCTGGTATCATCCCCATTGAGCTTAATCACTATCCCTGCATTGCCCACGAGATAAACCGCATCGTCCGATACTGACATCGCCCCATTGATTGAAGATTGCACTGGAAGTTCGATTTCATTCCACTGGCTTAAACTCACGTCAGCTTTGAATATATGACCGCGAAGGCCCATCACATACACGGCATCTCTCGTTTCAATGGCATTAAACATAGAGCCATCGTAATCAAAACTGGTACGCGCAAACGTTTGGCCTTGATCGCTTGAAACGGCCACTAGACCTAACTCGCCGACCAGTAATAAACGTCCGTCAGTCAAGGTTAAAATACGATTAAAGTGCGGCAATAATGAAGCGCGTGCGCTCACATAGGCTGATTGATCGCTGCCTTTCAACTCCGCTAAATAGGACACATCTTCTTCGGCTAACAGCTCCTCATGGAACTCGTCGCTCCAATGGGCACCACCATCATTAGTACGATAAAACAAACCGTAAGCCCCAATGGCGAACCCCTTGTTTTCATCTAAAAAGACCACATCAAGGAATGGCTTTTCAATCTCGGGCGAATGCATCTGCTGCTGCCAAGTTTGACCGCCATCCTGAGTATGTAAAATGGTCGCATCATGGCCCACGGCCCAGCCGAGTTTGTCATTAAGGAAAAACACTTTGGTCAGCTGCGAGCTCACGGGTGTCGCCACTTGATGCCAACTGCCGTCATAAACCAGAACATGACCGCGTTCACCCACAGCCACTAACCCTTTGCCCACGTTGGCAATATCTAAAATCAGGGATGAAGCCGCAAGTGGTTGAATTTGAGAAAAAATCGGATCAGAGGGGGTTGCAGATAACGTAGAAGGGAAAAAAGCGCCACCGAAACTTAATGCAGCAACACACTGAAGGATGCGAAACGACATACAAACTTCCTTAAACTAATGAGGGGCGCAGAGCGCCCCTTTATTTGTGGCGTATTAACGGATACCTTCGCGACGCAATGCATCGGGGGTAAAGTTAGCTTCAGTCAGTTTGGCATCGAAGTTATACATACCACTTTGGTTGTCTAAACCCATGGCGAGATAACGACGGGATTGCAAATCATGGAAGACTTCCAGCGTGTCCCATTGAGTTGGCACTTCGTAGTAGTTCAAGCCATGTGCAACAGCCACACGATACAGCTGATCACGGTTATCGTAGAGATCGGCTATCGACACTTGCCATGAATCTTCGTCAAGGTACATATCGCGCACTTTGTAAATGTGGCGCATACCGTCTTTCAACGTCGCCTTCACTTGCCATACGCGGTGTTTTTCCCAACGAACATACTCAGGATTAACATGCCCAGGTTTTAAGATTTGGTCATATTTCAGCTTGTCTGAGTGCAGTTTGTAATCGTTGTACGGAATGTAAATTTCTTTCTTGCCAACCAGTTCCCAGTTATAACGCACTGGAGAGCCGTTAAACATGTCGAAATCATCCGTCGTACGCAGACCGTCAGACACTGTACCCGGTGTATCGAAAGCGACGTTTGGCGCTTTACGGACACGACGTTGTCCTGTGTTATAGGTCCAAGCTTGACGTGGCAACGCCTCTTGATCCATGGTCTCTTTCACCAATAACGCAGTTCCCGCTAAACGGGCTGGTTGAGTCACCACTTGCTTAAAGTAGAACAACGTATTGCTGGCTTTAAGCAGATCTAAGGTCATTTCTGGACGAGAATATTCGAAGCGAATTTCCTCTGAGGTTTCCACTAAGCTATAGCTACCATCGGCCGTTGGTGCAGCTTGGCTACGGGAAGTCTCGATATCGACCCCGCGAAAACGCAAAATGTGGTTCCAAATCGCTTCTAACCCATTTGCTGGGATCGGGAATGGAATACCAATAGCAGCGCCAGAAATACCATTGCCCTGTGCAATCAATTCTGCACGTGTCGCGTTAGCTTTGGTCGCATCATAGACAAACTGCGGCACTGATGCGCTACGGCGAGTCTTATACACATTCATCTTGTAAGTATCAGGATAAAGTTCGAACAACTTCATCTGACCCGGCGTTAAAAAGTCTTTATATTGCGCTTTGTTAGCATTGGTAATGGTGAATTCAATCTTATCCTCAGGGAAAGGATCTGGGTGATGCATCCCTTTGGTATAACCCGCTACAGGCTTAGTGATACCACCATCCCAAGCAGGAATAGAACCGTCAGCATTACCTGCTTTTTCAGCACCTAAAGGGGTGAGCTCATTGCCAAGTTTAGCCGCGTCAGCCTCTGATACCTTAGCCATAGCGACTGGCGCTACGAGTGCGAACATCACTGCACTCGCCAATATCGTCAGTTTCTTCATTGTTTGAGTCCTTTTAGATCGAATACTTGATATTGAATGAAACATAATCACGATCTGCCATCGCATTCGTCGTACCGACACCGCCAAAGAAATTGTTATAGGAGATATCTGCACCCCAACGGTTTTGATAGTCGAAGTTAACGCCTAGCGCGACAGACTTGCGTCCTTCCGTGAACAGGAACATAGGATCCGGAGTAATACCGTCAACGTCATGGGAGAAAATGACCCGTGGCGACATATTGACCCCAGCAAAGACGTTGTTGAAATCCGCTTTTGCCACTAAACGGTAGCCCCAAGCAAAGTCAGTTGGGAACGGGTTAGTTTCAGGACCATTGTGCAAGGCTTGAATGATGCCAGGCATATCTGGGTTGCCGCCAGAACGTGACGTACCGGGACCATTGAGACGTAACTCATCGAAACCTGGCATATCGTGGATCCACACACCGCCAACCTCGGCCAACATAGTTAAGTTATCTAAACCTAAGGTTGGGCCAAATAGATGGGTGAAAGTCATCTGCGCCTGTGTGGTATCCACGCGAATAAAGCCATCGACGGTTTCACCCGGTTGAACGTCTTTAATCTGTGAAATACCATCAAGATCGGGACGAAGCCCCGCATTGGCTAACTGTTGTGGCATACCGGCGAACAGCAATTCAACGTCATCAATCTGCAGTGGCTCATCTTGACGATGGGCAATCTCACCCGCGACAGACGTATCACCAATCAAGGTGTTGAAGCTGAAACCGTAGAGTTTAATATCCTCTGGATAGACGATTTGCGCCTTAGAGAAGCTCTTCAGACTAAGCAGCAATTCACGGTTGATGTTGCCCGAGTTTTGGCCTACCGTCGCCAAATCAGATAACAATGCACCCGTGCTAAAGTCGGCAGCAGTACCACTGATAAGTGGACGACGACTATGGTAATTCATGAAATAGAAACCAAATTCCGTTTCACCTAGCTCAGGCGCGTAATAACCCAGCTTGATACCGTATTGGCCATCATTGCTTGGTTCTTCTTCATCCTGCACTAGGGTCACTTTCGTTGGGTAGGCTAAAGCCATAGAAACCAATTGCTGCGTCGGAATAGATTGGCCGCTGGCGATCATGCCCGCTAAACGCTCATATTCTTGCATCACAAAATCTAAGTTGATGTCAGGGTTAGCGTTAAACCCAAGCTGAGCGTTTTGAGCATACCCCCCAAAACCAGCAAAATCGTTAGTCGCAAAAATGGAGCCCGGAGTTGGGACCCAAATAGGTTGCCAATCATATTGATAGAATGCTTCAACCGTTAGCGAATCTGTCAGGCCAAGGGATGCCCACACCATACCTTGCGGTCTAAACGCTTCTTTTAACTCAGCACCAGGTGCGTTAAGAATGTTCAAATCCACGGCGTTAATTTCACTGATCCCATGGGCAATCAGTGTACTTTCACCCCATGACACCACTTGATTACCAACACGAATAGATAATGGATTCGCACCCTCATTCAAATCGAAGTTGGCATAGACAAACGCATCTAATAAACGGATATCTTTACATTGTACTTCTGAAGCGCGGCTATCTTCGCAAGGGTCAAATTCTTTACCCGTGATCGGATCGTTGTAGTCATAATTGCCATCGTTCAGTTTACGATCATAAAAATACATACCGCGGGCGAACAAACCGTAGTTTTTGTATTTCAACGATAATTCATGCAAACCTTTGACGATCTCAGACGTAGTATCGCCTTGAGAATAAAGTAAGTTACTTAAGTCATTGTTACTGGAATACGACCCGGGCTGGGCCCAAATCTCAGCTGAAGTATATTTTGTATTGCCAAATGCGCTGTAATTAGACCAATCGAATTGGGGTTGATTCACCTTACCAATTTGACCTTCCCAATCGCGCGCGCCAACACGCCAGCTCGCACCAGCAGTCCAAGTTGAGTCAAATGTCCCCTCAACCTCTCCCCAATCAAAAGATATTGCATTAACGCTTGGGATCATTAACAAACTCAATGCCGACGCCACCCCCAAAGCAAGCGCCGATTTGTTAAAACTATTTTTAACAATTTTCATTTTAGCTCTCCGTACCCTGCTGGATTCTTTGTTTTAGGAATTACAACCAACATCTTGTTAGCTCACAGGTAACATCATTGTTACAGCAATTAATCCCCTTGGGCAAGGCGCAGTTAGAGAAAATTTTCTAAAGAATTAAGCATGTAGACACATTTGTGCCAGCAGTTGAAAAGGTGGGATTTAAATTAGAGAAAAGCAGGATAGAAATGAAGCGGAAAAAGATATCAAAAAATCATATAATTCATTAACATATTTAAAAAATAAATATCACAAACCGAGCCTGATAATCAGCCGACCGTTTAAAGTAATTACTCTAAGCGCAAATAAACAAATTCAGACTAGACTCGATTTAATGAAACAAATTGTCCCTTGTCATCTAAAACCAATTTGAAATAGCCTTGAATGCCATTTTCGGTTAAAAAACGTCTGAAATGACGGCCATTAATCCACAAAATACGTCCTTGCGTTTCGCGGACCTCAATTTTATCAGCAAGCCCTTGATAGTAGGGTAAGAAATCTCGATAGCTGATCGTTAGTTTGAAATACAATTCCATAATATAAGGGCGGCATCGATTGCCGCCCTCCTCCTACAAACCGCTATTTTGCCAATGCCTTAGAGACTTTTTCGTACATATCCTTAGATAAGTCAGGTAAAGCCAAAAGTTGCCCTAAACAGGCTTTTATTAAGGTTTGACGGCCTAAGTCGAATTTATTGAACTGGATCAATGGCGTCACCATGCGTGCCGCGACCTGCGGATTGAGCTTATTAAGGGTCATTAAGCATTCGGTTAAGAAAGCATAACCCTTACCGTCTTGACGGTGGAATTGGTAAATATTCCCCGCCGCAAAACTGCCCACTAACGCGCGCACTCGGTTTGGATTACTCATACTAAAACGCTTGTGCTGCTGTAATTGACGCAGACATTCAATCACATCTTGCGCATTACGAGTCGCTTGCAACATAAACCATTTATCCATTACCAATGGCGTGTCCTGCCAACGCAACTCAAATGCGGTCATCAACTCATCGCGACAAGGCAAATCACCCACGTTCGCCGCAGTCAGTGCGCCGAGGGAATCAGTCATATTGCTGGCTTTATCAAACTGAGCAATCACTAACGCTTCTGCCTCATCCGACACCCGTGCTAACCAAGTTAAACACTGATTTTTAAGCGCTCTTGCCTGCGTGCTATCGACTGATACCAAAGAGCGATAGAGCGCGATCAATTCATCTTCAGAGTGTGAAGCAAGCTCTGTTAACACAAATTCACGGGCTAAGGCTAACGCATCGAGATCAACGCTGTCAGTTTGCTCAATCAAAGCAGATGCCGTAGGTATGGCTAAGATTTCGGCAATCAATGCTGGGTCAAGTTCAGTGTCTAACAACACGCCTTTAAAACTATCGCGCACGCGGGGATCGAGTGTCATGGCTTGTTGCTGCTGTAAACTCGCAACATTCTGCCAAATCGCTTGGCTCACTAAGGTCACTGAGGCTTCCCAGCGCGCCACTTCGCTGCTAGCAAAACGCATCAAGTGAACCAGTTGATCCACATTGAATCGATATTGCAATTTAACGGGCGAGGAGAAGTTTTGTAGTAACGAAACCACCGGTTTATGACTTAATCCCTCAAAACTAAACACTTGTTCAGCCTGAGTAAAGTCGAGAACTTCATTCACTAAAGAGTGGCCCTTGGCATCTAAGAGTTCGATGCTAAACGGGATATGCAAGGGTGATGCACAGTTCGCTAAACTTTGTTTAAGGGTTAATTGGTAAATGCCCGTTAGCGCATCGAAACTGTCCATCGCAGTCACAATCGGCGTGCCCGCTTGGCTATACCATAAACGGAATTGGGTTAAATCCACGCCACTGGCATCTTCCATTGCCGCCACAAAATCATCGCAGGTGACCGCTTGGCCATCGTGGCGATTAAAATACAGTTTCATCCCCGCTTGAAACTTTTCTTCGCCGAGCAAAGTGTGCATCATGCGGATCACTTCAGCGCCCTTGTTATACACAGTGACTGTATAGAAATTATTCATCTCAATCACAGATTCTGGACGAATGGGATGGGACATTGGGCCAGAATCTTCGGCAAATTGCTGATTCTTGATCACTTTGATTGCGTGAATTCGATTCACAGCGCGTGAGCCTAAATCGGAGCTGAATTCTTGATCGCGAAAAACCGTTAAGCCTTCTTTTAAACTTAGCTGGAACCAATCACGGCACGTCACGCGGTTTCCGGTCCAATTATGGAAATACTCATGGCCTACCACCGATTCAATACCGTGATAATCCTCGTCGGTAGCCGTTAACGTATCTGCAAGCACATATTTAGTGTTGAAGATATTTAAGCCTTTGTTTTCCATCGCTCCCATATTGAAAAAGTCGACGGCAACTATCATGTAAATATCTAAATCGTACTCGAGGTCAAAACGACTCTCATCCCATGCCATGGATTTTTTCAGCGATGCCATCGCATGGTGTGCTTTATGTAAATTACCTTTATCGACGAACACTTGCAGGATCACTTTACGGCGACTGCGGGTAATGAACTCATCTTGCAACAGATCAAAATCGCCAGCGACTAAGGCAAACAAGTAAGCCGGTTTTGGAAACGGATCTTGCCAGCAAACATAATGGCGACCGCCCTCTAATTCGCCTTGATCAATCAAATTCCCGTTACTCAGTAAAAACGGGAATGCGGCTCTATCGGCTTCGATGCGCACAGTATATTTGGCTAATACATCGGGACGGTCGAGGAAATAAGTGATCCGTCTAAAGCCCTCAGCCTCACATTGCGTGCAGTAGGCACCATCGGACATATACAGGCCTTCAAGGCTCGAATTGGCCTCGGGTTCGAGCTTAGTGACGATGTTCAGCTCAAACTCATCAAGCGCCGTTTCTAAGACTAATTGACCCGCGCTAACATGGTAAGGCACTGCTTCACCGTCAACCGTCAACGAGACGACAGTTAAGTCTTCGCCATCCAATACTAAAGCTTGGGCATGCTTAGAAGCGCGTTTTACCCGACTTATCGCCTCCACATGAGTCTCATTGCCCGCCAGATTAAAGGCTAAGTCGATCGTGTCTATCGTGAAGAGTGGCGCTTGATAATCTTTTAAGTATTTTGCTTGAGCTTGTGTCATTTCGATCCCTTTAACGCTGATCTAAATAAGAAAAAACGCGCCATAAGCGCGTTTTGATATTGGATAAATCGACTCGACTAGCGCCTACTTAGCACTAGTTTTAGCCAGTTTTTGCGCATCAGCCATATCTAAAGTGATATAAGCCGTTTCATCTAAAAATGCGTCTGGCAATTCGGCGTCGTCTTTAATGTCTTCCATGGATTTAACCGATGCTAAACCATTGGCGACTCGGCGCTCGTTCGTTCTATCGAGGACTTTCTTCTCATCGGCTTCGCGGGAGGCAATGCGCTCACTTTCAACCAGAGAAACTGTCTTCTCTTTGTGGTGCTTTTTAAAGTCGGCAATATCTTGATTGATATAAGCAAACTCTACACTGCTTTTGATGCGGTTAAGGTGCTTGGCCTCAAGGCTAGTCACTAACTCAGGCGTCACATCATTGAGCGTGCCATATTGTGCCATTGGCACTTTATCCCAAGGCAAGGCATTTTTCTCTTCAGCTTCGCCGTACTCACCTGGCTCTAACGCACTTGGGTAAGCAATGTTTGGTGTCACACCTTTAAGCTGAGTGCTGCCGCCATTGATCCGATAGAACTTTTGAATCGTGTATTGCACATGACCAATTGGCTTTTCATACATGTCGTAGATACGGCCTAAGCTCTTATGCTGCTGCACTGTACCTTTACCAAAGCTAGATTCACCAACAATCAGCGCGCGGTCATAATCTTGCAATGCGGCAGCAAAAATCTCAGAGGCTGAAGCACTGTAACGGTCAACCATCACAGTCAACGGGCCCGCATAACTGGTTTTGCCATCGTTATCACGGTGCGCAGACACACGGCCATCAGCATCACGAATTTGCACCACAGGGCCCATATCGATAAAGAGTCCCGTCAGCAACACGGCTTCTGTTAATGCACCACCACCGTTACCTCTAAGGTCGATGACTATGCCTTCAACTTTGGCTTCGTTTAACTTCACTAGCTCTTTTTCAACGTCCTGTGACAGGTTCATGTAGAAACCAGGAATATGGATCACGCCGACTTTGCGATTAGCGTACTCGCCGTCTTTAGGTTCAATCACCTTAGAGGTTGCCGCTCTGTCTTCAAGACGAATTTTATCGCGTACTAAGGTAACGTCGAATGGCTTAGCATTCGAACCGCCTTTCTTCGGTAAAATTTGCAGTACGACTTTACTGCCCTTAGGCCCCTTTATCAGATCAACCACGTCGTCTAAACGCCAGCCGATCACATCAACAATTTCACCGCCTTCTTGACCGACGCCGACAATCTTGTCTTCCGGCGACAGTTTTTCGCTGCCAGCCGCAGGGCCGCCAGCAATTAAGCTTTTAATAACAGTGTAATCGTCTTCAAGTTGCAGTTGAGCACCAATCCCTTCAAGGCTTAAATTCATTTCCATTTGGAAACGTTCAGCATTGCGTGGTGACAGGTAACTCGTATGCGGCTCAATGCTGCGTGAGAAGGCATTCATCACGCCTTGGAACACGTCTTCACTGTTGGTTTGAGTCAAACGTTTGATGGCGTTGTTGTAACGCTTTTGCAGGATCTCAACAATCTCAGGCCATTTTTTACCTGTGAGTTTTAGATTTAGCGCATCGTATTTAACACGTTGACGCCATAACTCGTTGATCTCGGATTGATCTTTTGGCCATGCCGCATCGTCACGGTCGTACTCATAGGCATCGCCAGGGGCGGAGAAGTCCATCTCTTTATCCAGTAGGGATAAAGCATAGACAAAGCCTTCATAACGACGCTTTTGGACGATATCAAACATTTTATAGGCAGGCTCAAGTTCACCAGAACTGAGCATGTCATCGAATTGGGTAGCATAAGGTTTAAAACTATCGACATCCGCTTGGGTTAACACATTGCGGCGATAGTCTAACTGCTGTAGATAACGGTCAAAAATTTGCGTAGAAAAGGCATCATCAAGATTAAATCTATGATAGTGCGAACGAGTGTATAAGTCCGTTACCCTTTTGCTCGCGACCTTATGTTGCGCTTCCTGCTGGAGAGTGGGTAACTCGCTGATTTGAATCGTGGGTGGTACGGCCCAAGCCGAGAATCCGACAAAAACAGTGGCGATCGAGGTAGCCAAAGTGAGTTTTCGCATCAACAAGTTACTCCGTTTTAAAAAATGATTACAGCAGGATATGTTCTGCTCTAACTTTAATCGTTAGGCCACTATCAAGCTGAACATGAATATCTTCCTTGTTAATATCAGTAATCACACCGGCTACGGGTGTCATACCTAACTTAACATTGACGCGTTGTTTTTTCGTTAAATCAGTCAATTGTGCTTGGACATAATTTACGACTGGCGCTGCAGCTTTAGGCGCAGGCTTAGCAGGACGCTCAGTTTTAGCACGTTGAGGAACAGCCACCTTTTTAGGTGCTTTCTTCGCCGCAGGCTTAGGTGCGAGTGCTGCACGTTTCGCTTTCGCTTTATCCTGACTCTCTTTCAACATGGCTTGAGCATGGTCAATGTGCTCTTGCTCTAACTCGCCGCAAGGTTCGCCATCCAGATTAACGCGTTGTGCGCCCGCTTTAACGCACTTTAAATAGCGCCAGCTGCTGGTGTAACGTCTTAAGGCAACTCTGAGCTGAGTTTTACTGACTTTAGAATCATCAGCCAACCTTTCAGCCAAATCTTGAAACAATCCGATTTTTAATGGCTTAGTTTCACCTTCAGCAATAAAGCACAAAGGAAATGTTTCATACAAATACGCCAAAATTGCATTGGTGTCGGTCAACTTTTCTGTTGATTCCATCATTACTTCCACAGTCAAAAAGGGACATCGATTCGAGGTGATATATATCAACTTCTTACGTGTCGTTTATCTTCGTTAAACTCAATATTGAGTCAACGTACAAATTAGCATCCTAGCCGCGTTTACTAAAGTTAAAAAAAATATACCTTAACAAATTTTTACAGCTCAAAACACTAAGCTTATTCATTGCATGCCAATCAAACCAGCTTAATGCGTGCAGGCGCATATTATAAGGCGCACGCCACCGATTGCGACTATGAATTATGCGTTATTGTACGCAAATTAATCAAATAGGCAGTTTTCAAAACTTTTAACCAGTAATTCCAGCCCCTTTTGGTCTTCTTCGTCGAAACGATCGAAGATTGGGCTGTCAATATCGAGCACGGCAACCACGTTACCTTGAGCACAAACTGGCACAACGATTTCAGAATTACTGGCAGAATCACAGGCAATATGGCCATCAAATTGATGAACATCGGCCACTCGCTGGGTTTGATTGGTGAATGCCGCCGTACCACACACGCCTTTTCCTAACGGAATACGTGTACAAGCCACTTTACCTTGAAATGGGCCTAATACGAGTTGTTCGCCACGCATAACGTAGAATCCCACCCAGTTCAGCTCAGTTAAATTATCATTGAGTAAGGCTGAAAAATTCGCCATTGCCGCAACAAGGTCGTCTTCCCCTTCCAACAAAGCCAAAGCTTGACGGTTAAGTGACTCATAAAATTTCGATTTCATTACATTTCCTAACAATTTTATTCTGCTGCTTCGGTCTTTTTAGCCGTTTTTTTCGCAGCAGGTGGATTCGTTGGCGTACTATTAACCTGAACGACACCTTTAAGCAAGTTCGTCAGCTCATCTTTATTGTTAGCAAAATAGAATGCGAGCTTTTCGCCCACGCTTTCATCTATACCTAAATCAGCTTTTTGAATGAAGGGGATCAGGTTATCGGCGATATCGAGCATCTTATCGTAGGCATCAGCCTCCTTCTTAGATGTGAATGTCATCTTTTCAACCCCTTCTCTGACCACGACAAACTGTGTTATTACTGCCATGACTGCCCTCGCACTGTTTTTATATACAGTAACTAGAGTGACATAGATTGAACTTGTGATGCAAGTGTTCTGATTAATCTGATATTATTAGCGTACTTTCGTTGCCAAGATTATAAAGCGCTAGACTGTGCAGAACGGCTGATTAGCACTACACTTTGCACCGATCTCGCTGTTATTACTCCTATTTAGGCTAATATATATTTTTATATGCATGAAAACGCAGCAGAAAATTCAGTAATCCTTTGCCGTTCCTGCGATTTAGCAGTCCGCAAACGTGCCTTGCCAAGCGGTGTCAGAGCCCTTTGTCCCCGTTGCAGCACTGCACTTTATGACACTCCCTACTGCTCTGTAAATGGCATGCTCGCCCTATGTATCTCAGCATTAGTGTTTTATTTTCCTGCCAATTTTTTACCCGTACTCGAAATTCACTTTTTCGGCAGCATTCGCACCACCACGGTTTTTCAGGGCGCGTTTGCGGTTTTTGACCAAGGTTATTGGGTCGTTGGTTTAGCCGTGCTTGCCGCCGCTGTGATTGGTCCAGGCTTATTACTGTTATCGATACTGACGCAGATTTTGATTGTAAAATGGGGACTGAGTCGTCTTTTTTGGCGTAACTCATTAAAGCAATTATTGAAGTTTCATGGCGTATTGTCGCAGCTCACTATGCTAGAAATTTATGTGATCAGCTTTTTGGTTTCATCATTCCAGCTTTCTGATTTTTCGGATATTTATTTTGGTATGGGCACATTTTGCTTCACTATGTTGTTTCTCGTGACTTTGTTTCTGCAAAGAGAGTACGACTTAGAGCACATGTGGACGTTATTGGAAGGTCATCGCTGATATGAAGCAACAAGGTAAAGATATCGGCCTGTGTCTGTGTAAGGTCTGCTGCCAGCTCAATAGTAGTGACCTCAGCCACTGTCAGCGCTGTGAAGCTGAGTTGCAGGTCAGGGACTATTCCAGCCTGCAAAAAAGTTGGGCTTTGTTGATTACCGCTGCCATCTTGCTGGTGCCTGCCAACATTTACCCTATCACTATGCTGACCAACCAAGGGCAAGTGCGGCACGACACCATTTTTTCGGGCATTTTGCATCTAGTGCATTCAGATATGTTGCCCATTGCCGTGATAGTTTTTACTGCCAGTATTTTAGTGCCATGGATTAAAATCATCGGCTTATCCATTTATCTGTGTGCGATCAGCTTTGATATTCCGATTTCAAAAAAGAAATTGATGGTGGGTTTTCACATCATCGAATGGATTGGTCGTTGGTCTATGCTCGATTTATTTGTCATCTCAATCACAGTGGCATTAGTGAATATGGGACAACTACTCGACGCTAAACCCGCGCCTGCAGCGACCGCATTTGCCTTGGTTATTCTGTTAACTCAGTTAGCCGCAAAAGTGTTAGACACTCGTTTACTCTGGGATCGATTGGAACCTCAAGATGACACAAATTGAATCGCCGAAAGTTGTAAAGAAAAAACTCTTTTCGCCCATTTGGCTGCTGCCTATTGTCGCGTTGGCATTGGGTGCGTGGCTGGGCATTAAGAGTATTAAAGAATCGGGCGTTGAAATTCAAATTCACTTTCCGAGTGCAACTGGGATTGATGTAGGTAAAACCTTAGTCAAATACCAAGGCTTGACTGTCGGTAAAGTCAAAGACATAGGAATAGATGAAGATCTCAAGGGCGTAAACGTTAAAGTCATGATGGACTACCGTGCTAAGCCTTTCTTAAATAAAGAGACCCTCTTCTGGCTTGTCACCCCTAAGGCCAGTATCACAGGTGTTGAAGGTTTAGATGCGTTGTTCTCAGGTAACTACATTGCGATTCAACCGGGTAAAGGCAATGCGTCAACCTTCTTCGAGGCTGAGCGCCAACCGCCGCCGATGCAAATCGGCTCAGAAGGTGTGATGGTCGAACTGACCTCAGACAAACTCGGTTCGTTGGATGTTGGCTCGCCAATATTTTTCCGCCAAATCCCTGTGGGAAGTGTGGTCAGCTATCGTTTAGATGGCAATCAAAGGGTCATCATCAGTGCCTTCATTCAAGAGCAATACGCGCGATTAGTGAAGAAAAACTCCCACTTTTGGAATGTCTCCGGCGTCAAAATTGATGCATCACTGACTGGGGTTAAAGTCAGCTCTGAGAGTTTGGCATCCATTCTGGCTGGCGGCGTGAGCTTTAGCTCTGATGATAAAGCGGATATTGCCAAAAACGGTGACATTTTTTCGCTTTATGATTCAGAAACCACAGCCCTTGGCGGCATAGAAATAAACCTGACCATGGCTGATGCTAACGGTGTCGACAAAGGCACTCGCATTGTTTATCGCGGCATCAATATCGGCAGCATTTTAAGCAAGCAACTCACCGCGAATGGCGTAATAGCCGTGGCTAAGTTTGAACCTCAATACGGTTCGCTGTTAACTAACGACGGCGTGTTCTGGCTTGAAGGTGCCGATATTTCCCTCTCGGGCATTAAAAATCCAGAGCGTTTACTAACGGGCAGCGTGATCAACTTCCTGCCTGGCATGAATACAAAAACGGCGATGCCAAGCAGTTTTGCCTTACAAGCCAAAGCGCCTGATTTACTGCAATCGAAGAAGCGTTTCTTGACCTTAACCTCAGCCGAAAACATGGGCATTTCAGCGGGCGCCGAAGTTCGCTTTAAGCAAATCCCCATTGGCTCAGTGCTTGCGGTTAAGTTAACCAAAGATTTATCAGCGGTAGAATATCAACTCGAGCTACAACCTGAGTTTGCAGGCCTTATTCGCAGTGACAGCTATTTTGTGCCTGAGTCAGCATTAACGGTAAACGCATCGTTAGATGGTGTCTCAGTCAAAGCAAGGGATTTTACAACGCTCACTCAAGGTGCAGTTAGCTTGATCCAAGGTCATAGCGACACACCTTTAGCTGCCAACAGCGCCCTCACCTTGTTTAGCTCAGTGGATGCCGCGACAGCCTTTTATGATCGCCAGCAACAAGTGCATCTGACCTTAATCAGTCAAGATGGCGCCGATGTCAGCCAAGGCTCACCGATTTACTATAAAAAGATGCAAATTGGCACAGTTGACTCAGTGAACTGGCAAAGTAAGACCGAAGACTTTGCTATCAAGCTCGCTATCGACAAACAGTTCCAGCCCTTGCTGAAAAAGCCGAATGTGTTCTGGCGTAACAGCGCAGTGGATATTAGCGCCAGTCTTGCGGGCATTGATGTTGCGGTCGCGCCGCTTCAAGGAGCATTAAAGGGCAGCATCAGTCTGGGATTGCTTGATAGCAATGACAAAGCCAGCAATGCAGCTAACTTAAAACTCTATGAGAGCAAGCAGCTGGCATTAACGCAGGCGCAGGCAATTCGCCTCACCTTACCCGCTTCAAGTAAACTGACGGCCAAAGCAGCGATTCGCTATCAAGGTCATCAAGTGGGTGAAGTGTCGCAGGTGAAGCTCAATGCCGATCTCAATACTCTCACTGCAACGGCCTATCTCTACGGCGAATACGCCGAACATTTCAGTCGCAGCGACTGTGAATATCATCTAGTGGATGCGCAAATTTCTCTAGCAGGAATTAAAGCGCCAGAAACCTTGTTAACTGGCCCTTATATCGGTGTACTGCCGGGTACAAGCAGTCAAAAAGCGACCCAGTTTGTTGCCAACCTCTCTGCCAGCAGTTATGCCAACGTTGACGAAGATGCGCTTAAATTCGTCTTAGAAGATAACAACTTAGGCTCGATGAAGGTCGGCACACCTATCTTCTTCCGTGGTATCAAAGTCGGTCAAATCGATGGTTATCACCTGTCGACACAGGGCAATAGCGTGCTGATGCAAGCCCATATTGAGCCGCAGTACAGTCACTTAGTGAATCAAAGCAGTCAGTTCTGGGATGCTTCTGGAATTAAAGTCGATGTTGGCCTCTTTTCAGGTGCTCAAATCGAAGCGGGCTCGCTGGAAACCTTACTCGCTGGCGGTATTAATGTCGCGACTAAGGACACGACTCAAGAAGGTAATCGTTTAGCAGCAGGAACAGTATTAAGATTGCAACACAAAGCCGAAAACGAATGGCAGGAATGGGCACCGGCCCAGTAATTCTTTTCATCAAAATACTTACACCAACGCACGAATATTAAAGCTCTTACAAATAAATCAGGCGCATAATGCGCCTGATTTATTTTTAGCTTCTCGAAATGTCATTGACACATTCTAGGGCGCTCAAGACCCTTACCATCCTTAACCATAGAACCAATAACAGACAGCAATCGCAGCGCTGCTCCCCGCAAAATCCGCGGTTAATCCACAGGCTAAGGCGTGGCGGCCATGGCGAATACCCACAGAACCAAAATACACGGCGAGAACATAAAAAGTAGTTTCAGTGCTGCCCTGAAAAATCGCCGCTAGCCGGCCAGCAAAAGAATCGACGCCGTGATGATCCATTGTCTCGAGCATCATGGCTCTGGCGCCTGAACCACTAAAAGGCTTCATCAGCGCGGTCGGCATAGCATCGACAAAACGCGTATCAAAACCCAATATCCGCACGCCACTGGCAATCAAGTGCAACAGATAATCCAAGGCGCCGGATGCGCGCAGTAAACCGATCGCTAATAGCATGGCGAGCAAATAAGGGATCAGTTGGATAGATTGGGCAAAACCCGCCTTCGCCCCTTCAATAAACTCATCATAAACCGCCACCTTACGGATGCCCGCAACAATGACGAAGGTAAACACTAATAACAATAAAATGCCGTTACCCATTGCCGTCGACACTGTGCCAATGGCTTCAGCACTTAAGGTCATCAGATAAAAACCACTCGCCACTAGGCCAGAGAGCATCAAGGCGCCATAACCGAGCACCACAGAGTTTAATAACGAAATCCGCTGCACTAACGCCACAACCAATAAACCCGCCAATGTCGAGGCCGAGGTTGCCAGTAAAATCGGCAGGAAAATATCCGCAGGCGCGGCTGCACCTTGCTGGGCACGGTAAAGGAATACCGTCACAGGCACTAAGGTCACAGAGGAAGTATTGAGCACTAAGAACAAGATTTGCGCATTAGTCGCCACGGTTTTTAGCGGATTTAGACTCTGCAAATCATGCATCGCCCTTAAACCAAGCGGCGTGGCGGCATTATCTAAACCAAAAATATTCGCCGTTAAATTCATCGTGATACTGCCAAAGGCGGGATGGCCCTTGGGCACTTCTGGCATCAAGCGGCGCAGTAAGGGCTCAAACACAAAGGCGATAGCGCTGACCACTCCGGCCTTCTCGCACACCTGCATCAATCCCATCCACAGAGAAAGTACACCAATCAGCCCAAGGGAAATTTCAGCGGCAAGCTTAGCGCTAGCAAATAATGCGGCGACCGAAGCCGATAGGACTTCTATGTGCCCATTGAACAGTTGCACCGCTATTGCCAGCAATGCCGTAACAAAGAAAGCTAACCACACGCGATTCAGCACGCTAATCCCCTTATTTTTATTTGTTTTTATTCTATTAGCTCATGACTACTGAGTGCTAGCTTTATGGCAACTCATTCTAATATTGCGGCAATCGTCTGTGCATAAACCTCAAATAACCATAACGGCTGAGGCACTTGGGATAAAATCTCAGACCCAATAAGGGATTATGATATACTCGCGCCAGTTGATACACAGTCTATTTTCCTATGGTTCAATGAAATCAATGGTTCAATTAAATCAAAATTTTATCGATACAATCACCCAAGAACTCCCCGCCCATTTATCCATGGACGAGTTTATTGCCGCTTGCGACAGGCCGCTTAGACGTTCAATTCGGGTCAATACCTTAAAAATCAGCAGCGACGACTTTAAGACTCTGATGCAACCTAAGGGCTGGACGTTTGATCCTATTCCTTGGTGTGAAGACGGATTTTGGATCAGCTACGATGAAGAAGAACAACTCGGCAATGCCTTAGAGCACATTCAGGGCTTATTCTACATTCAAGAAGCCAGCTCTATGTTGCCGCCGACCGCACTTTTTACGCCTAGTGCATTTACGACTAGTGCAAAGTGGCAGTGCGTACTCGATCTCGCCTCTGCGCCGGGTTCAAAAACCACGCAAATGGCCGCATTGATGCAAAACCAAGGTTTATTGGTAGCGAATGAGTATTCGGCGAGCCGCGTGAAAGTATTGCACGCCAATGTGCTGCGCATGGGCGCAAGTCACTGTGCTCTCACCCATTTCGATGGCCGTGTGTTTGGCGAATACCTGTACGAAAGTTTCGATGCAGTGCTCATTGATGCGCCCTGTGGCGGCGAAGGCACAGTGCGTAAAGATGCCGATGCGCTAAAACACTGGAGCCTTGACGATGTGTTGGCCATTAGTGAAACCCAAAAAGCCTTAATCGAATCAGCGTTTCTCGCCCTGAAACCCGGCGGCAGTTTGGTCTACTCAACCTGCACCTTAAACCGCCTCGAAAACCAAGGCGTGTGCGAGTATTTAAAGCAAGTCTACGGCGATGCCGTGCAATTTGAATCCTTAAGTGATTTATTTGATGGCGCTGATCGAGCCACGACAGCCGAAGGCTTCTTGCATGTCTGGCCGCAGATTTACGACAGTGAAGGTTTCTTTGTCGCTAAATTGACAAAAACTGCCTCTGTGCCGCGATTACTGCCTGAGCCTAAACTGCAGAAAAACTTCCCCTTCACGACCGCATCAGCGAAACAAGCTCAAGGGATCAAAGACTATTTTCAGCAGGATTTAGGTATCAGCTTACCGGACGAACTCATCATGGTTCGCGATGATGAATTCTGGCTATTTCCTCATGAATTCAACGCTTTTATCGGCCGTATGCGCTTTCAGCGTATTGGCATTAAACTCGCCGATAACAGTAAGCACGGGTTTAAAGTCCGCCATGAAGCGATTATTGCTTTAGCGGGAAAACAACTTAGCCCAACGGCAAAAACGGTCGATGTGAGCGATGTTGAAGCTAAAGAGTATTTAATGGGGCGAGATATTCCCTTAGCCACCGCAGGCAAAGCCCAAGGTGAAGTGATCGTCTGTTATGGCGGCGCGCCATTAGGCATGGCGAAACATTTAGGCAATAAGTTAAAAAACAACCTGCCCAGAGACTTAGTGAAAGATAAAGTGTTATTGCTACCAGAACAGACAAAATCGTTATAGTTCTGCTGTTTTTTAGCGATAAATAACCTAAAAAAGGGGAAGGTGAACGCGACTCTAGGGCAAAAGCTCAACTACACTGAGTCTATTGTAAAGCGCACTGCATGGCGCTTTCACCTGTAGCGCACGGCTCTTCAACGAGCCATTCCCCTAGGCCCAAACAGCTTTCATCGTTTTGGGCCTTTTTTTATGCCTGCACGCTAACAATCACGCAATCGCATAACATGGGTCAAAGCACTTGAGGCTAACGGCCGACTAAACGCGCCGCATCTTTGAATAAATTAAAGAAGTTATTACTGGTGTACTCAGCAAGATCTTCGTAGCGCTCACCTCTAAGCTCGGCCACAAACTCAGCAACATCACGCACATAGGCGGGCTGGTTTTCTTGTCCACGGTGCGGAATAGGCGCCAAATAAGGCGAGTCTGTTTCAACCAGCAGGCGATCCTGTGGCACTTTACGGATAACGGTGCGCAGTTCACCGGCATTTTTAAAGGTGACTATGCCTGATACTGAAATGTAAAAACCAAGATCAATCGCCGCTTTCGCCATTTCCCAATTCTCAGTAAAGCAATGCAGTACGCCGCCAACTTTATCCGCGTTGCCCTGCTTAAGCATAGTGATCGTGTCTTCACGCGCATCGCGAGTATGGACAATCAAAGGTTTATTCACTTCGACCGCAAGGGCGATCTGCTGCTCAAAACATTGTTGTTGCAGCAATTTAGTTTCGTCGGCATAAAAATAATCTAGGCCAGTTTCACCAATCGCGACCACTTTAGGATCGGTGGCAAAGCGGCGAATTTGCTCAACATCAAGCCCTTCTTTAACGTCTAATGGATGCACGCCCGATGATAAAAATACCTGATCGAAGGCTGCAACTTTATCTCGCATCGATTCAAATCCCTGCTGACGCACGTTGACGCATAGCATATAGTCCACGCCACGGGCTTTCGCGCTGGCCAGAATATGTTCTAGGGTTTGTTGATCAGGCGCCGCTTTAAGGCGATCGAGATGGCAGTGTGAATCAATAAGCACAGGGATTTCCAAGCTGAATAACAAAAGGACGACAAGGATACCCAGCCAAGGGATCGAGGTCAAATTCCGCGAAGGTGAAGAGTCAGTTTAGAGTGCGGGCCAATGTTAAAACTAGAACAGTTAAACGAGAGTAACGCTTAAAGCAGAGCGTTTAAACCTAAGTAACATTTAAACCTAAGTAACCTTCAAACCAGAGCAATAATGCGGGCCAACCTACATAGTGCAGGTTAGATCGCCGGAGGCAAGTTCGCGGGACAGTAATTTTTCGATGTGGTGTTTATGGCTATCGGGCTCAGAAACAATTTTAATGCCAATGCCTACAGGACGGCCGCCCGAAGCACCTAAGGGATTGATCCATACCACAACACCGCGAAATTCATTCGTTATGGTCGCGCCCGGTAAGCGATACGCAATCGTCAGCGGCTGGCCAAGGTAATGCCCTTCACTGGTGGCTATGAATAATCCTGCCGGCTTAATAAAAGGCATATAGGCACGATATAGCTGATGTAAGGTATCAAAATTAACGACGAGATCTACCATGGCATATTACTTATTTGTTATCTCTCTATATTCTAAGACATAACTTTGACACAAGGCCAGATAATTGACGCTCGGCATTGTACTTAAGCTATGACACATTCCCATGATCTTGGCCGCCAAGTTCCCGAGCTGCGCATGGATAAACGCATCTTGGTGGCTATTTTTCAGTAACACCTGTCGTATAAGCAGGTATAAAACCTTAAGAACATCAATTATTTGTTGTTCACTTATACTTAACAAACTAGCACACAGATGACCAGACGACAAACTTTGGGCCCAATCTTTGCGAAACTGTAGCAAGGATTGATAACGGCTCTGTTGACTACCTTCAGACTGCAAGCTCTCTGCCAACTTTAGCGGTCCACCCACCACACTCAGGCACCAAGTGACATCCTCTTGGATATCACATTGCTGCGCTAACCAGTTTTTGATGGTCTCTCGGCTTGGCACAACGAAGGGAATGCGTTGGCAGCGGCTGCTGACCGTCGCCATCAGACGTGCAGGCGTATCCGACTGCAATATCAGTAAAGTATCTTTACCTGGCTCCTCAAGGGTTTTAAGGAGTGCGTTGGCGGCAGCGGAGTTAAGTCGCTCGCTATGGTGAATAATCGCCACCCGCATACCGCTTTGCTGGGCAGTCGCCGTCAGACGTGTGCAAAGCTCACGAATTTGATCGACTTTAATTTGATTGCCATCGGCGGCAATATGGTAAAAATCGGGATGATTGCCCGCATCAAAGAGCTGACAAGACTTACAAAAACCGCAGGCCCCCGCAGATGTTGGCTGCAAACACATGGCCGCACGCGCCATAAATACGCTCAGCAGCTCACCACCATAGGCAGAATCAATGCCGACAAGCTGTGCATGGGGCATTTTTTGCCGCGTGAGTTGCGCTAAAAATGCCTGCCTTGGCCCTTCGAGCCAAGGCAATTGTGCAGCCGTAAATCCTGACTCAACTACCATGCCATCGCCTGTAGCACGGCTAAGATATCTTTATGCACTTCGGCCATGGTTTGACTCGCATCGATAACCACTATGCTGTCATCTTCGCTGGCAAGTTTAAGGTAAGTCGCGCGAGCTCGTTCAAAGAAATCAATCGCTTGTTGCTCGATTCTATCAAGCTCACCGCGTTTAGCTGCGCGGGTTAGCCCAAGCTTGGGATCTAAATCTAAGTATAAGGTGAGATCGGGTTTAAAGCCTTTAAGGGTTGCAGTGCTCACCGCTTCCACTAACGGCATTAAGCCCCTGCCACCACCTTGATAGGCCAGTGACGATAAATTGTGTCTGTCACCCAATACCCATTGACCCTGCGCAAGCGCGGGCTTAATGACATTGGCAACCAACTGGGCTCTGGCGGCATAGATGAGTAAACACTCGGCCTCGTCACACAGGGGATCGGTCGCATCGGCAATTTTGACTAAGTCACGGATACGTTCGGCCAGTGGCGTGCCACCCGGCTCGCGGGTGCAGATCGGCGCTTTACCCGTATGTTTTTCAATAAAGTCGCGAATAAGGTTAATCGCACTCGACTTACCCGCGCCTTCTAAACCTTCAATAACGATAAATTTTGCAAAAACTGACATTGGATTTTCTTTCTCTGCATTTTTACTTTGGTGATTTTTCTGGCGTCGCCGGTTTTTTCTTACGCTGATACACATCTACAGCTTGGTTGTGTGCTTCAAGTGTGCTTGAAAACACATGGGTACCATCGTTGCGTGACACGAAATAGAGATAACTCACACTAGCAGGTTTAGACACGGCCATCAGTGAGGCTTTACTCGGTGCTGCAATCGGCGTTGGCGGTAATCCAAAAATACGGTAAGTGTTAAAAGGTGTCTCTTCGACTAAATCTTTACGGGTGATATTGCCCTTATAGCGTTCGCCCATGCCATAAATAACCGTCGGGTCGGTTTGCAGACGCATGCCTTGATTAAGACGATTAACAAATACTCCGGCAATTTGGTCACGCTCATGGGCTTGGCCGGTTTCCTTCTCCACTATCGATGCCAAGATCAGCATTTCATAGGGGGATTTTAACGGCAAATTCGGCGCCCGATCTGCCCACGCTTTAGCAAGCTCTTGCTCCATCATCTTATAGCTTTGAGTCAGCAGGACTTTAACATCCGCCTCAGCAGTATAATGATAGGTGTCGGGGAAGAATTTACCCTCTGGCAAACCTGAATCATCGCCCTGCGCCATCAACACGGCGGCAAACACCTCTGGTGACATCTGTAAATGCGGCGCACTGGCAAGTTGTTGTTCCCATTCAACGATGGTTTTACCTTCAACTAAGGTCAAACTGAAGGTTTTCACTTTTCCGGCAATCAAATCATTCAGCAAATCGGTAATGGTTTGTGAAGGTGAGATTTCGTAAAGGCCCGAGCGGATCTTAGCAAGCTCAGGGCGGAACTTAAGTAGCCACTTGAGTTTCCACGTGTCTTGAATCACGCCATCGTCGGCAAGTTGCTGCGCAAGCTGGTTGACGCTGGTACCGCGTTCAACGGTCAGCTCTTTAGGCTCGCTGAGACTCAGCGGCGTTTGGCTATATTCAATAACAGTTTGATAGCCCCAAAAGGCGCCCAAACAGACTAATGTCAGCAAGGTCAACAGGGTTGAACTGGCGATAAGAATGAGTTTTTTCATAGGGTGAGTGAAAGTGTCTGTCTAAGTTGCGCGGTAATCGGAGCACGGCTGAACTTAAGCGAGTCTATCGCCAGCACATCCACAATTCCTAAAACGCTGTTAGTGATAAACGCTGAGTCAAATTCAATTAAACGCTCGGCGCCAACGGGCAAACATTCGATATTCATGTTCTGTTCAAGCAAGGCTATCATAACCTGTTCGCGCATCACACCCGCCACGCCGCACTGGGCTAATGAAGGGGTTATAACGCGATTGCCTTTGATAAAAAACACATTCGCCATCGAAGATTCAATCACATTGTCTTCGATATCGTTAACTAACCAGTCATCAAACCCCTGAGGTAAAGGGTGGGATTTTATTAAGACTTGTTCGAGTCGATTTAAATGCTTCATCCCAGCCAACAAGGGCTGCAAACCCAATCGTATCGACGAGGTTTTAAGGCAAATGCCCGCTTGCTGCCACTTTGCATAATGGCTTGGGATAGCATGAACTGAGACGATTTCGGTAGGATTAACCGTTTCTGGTGGTGTGTAACCACGGCCACCGACACCACGGGTAACGATTAACTTAATACAATGATGAGGATATTCAATGGCTAAGGCATGAAGCTGCTGTTGCAGTGCTTCACTCATTTGCCATTGAAACCCAAGCCTTGCGGCGCCTGCGGTTAAACGAGCTTGATGGGCGTTGAAAAACAAAATCCCCTCAGCGCCTGTCCGCATAGTCGCAAACAGGCCATCACCGTAGGCAAGCCCTCGATCGGAAGGGTCGACACTCGCCTGCGATGCGCCATTCACCCAAAACACTTGTCTTAGTCCTGACTGATACGGCTGGCAACCGCTTCTTGCTGATCTTTGTATTTGGCACTTTTACGGGTGTTATAAGGACGTGCAACCGCATGATTTAGGCGTTCAAAGTTAAGCGCGCCTATGGTCATACGTGGACGCAGGGCCAAAGGTAACTTGCCGCTGTTATAGAACTCGAGCACGATTTTACCCTGCCAACCCGGATCGATACGGTGCGCCGTCACGTGCACCATCAGGCCTAAACGCGCCAATGATGAACGACCATCGAGCCAACCGACGATATCGGCGGGCAGCGTCACGCTCTCGTAAGTCACCGCCAAGGCCAATTCGCCAGGATGCAGGAAAAACGCTTCGCCATCAGGGATTTCGATAATTTCACTCATCACCCGATCAAGCGCAGCTTGCATCTCGACGCTTGGGCCACTCAAGTCGATATAAGGCGCAGTATGATCTTTAAAGACGCGAAACTGTCCACCTAAGCGCACATCAACACTGACGCCTGAAATAGCTTCTATGCCTGGGCGAGGTTCTATTACGATAGTGCCGTTATCAAGGGCCTGTTCAATTTCGATATCGGTTAAGCGCATCTTGCCTATTACTCCTTGAGTTTTTATGTCGTTATTTTGCCAGTAAATGTTGGATACGAGTTTTTAAAATATCGGTCGCAATACGATTCTTACCGCCGCGGGGAACGATAATATCGGCGTATTGTTTCGACGGTTCGATAAACTGTAAGAACATAGGACGCACGGTTTTCTTGTACTGAGAAATCACAGATTCCATCGTACGGCCGCGTTCTGCCACATCACGGGTTAAGCGACGTAGGAAACAAATGTCCAGCGGCGTGTCCATAAACACACTCGCGTCCATCAGCGCACGTAACTTAGGATCAGTCAGCAGTAAGATACCTTCTAAAATGATCACCTTTTTCGGTGTCATCGTCAGGGTTTCTGCTATACGAGTGTGTTCTGTGTAGCTATAACAAGGGATATCAACAGCTTCGCCAGACTTCAGCAACTGTAAATGGGTGCACAACAGTTGATGGTCCAACGCTTTTGGATGATCGTAATTCGTTAATACCCGTTCATCCATGGATAAATGACTCTGATCGCGATAGTACGCGTCTTCATTAATTACCCCAATTTGATCTGTGCCTAAATCGCGGCGTAATTCGTCAAAAATCGTTTTGGCAATTAAACTTTTGCCCGATGCTGACGCGCCAGCAATTGCAATAATGACACACTGCTGAGAATTCATACCCTTAAACCTTACTCGTCATCTGAAACACTAATAGAAACTGTTTTCTGGCTTTGCTTTAAAGCCAATTCTGCGCCCACTTTACGGGCAATTTCCCGATAAAGTGCGGCTACTTCACTGTCTGGATCGGCAACGACGGTCGGTGCACCGTTATCCATGGCTTCACGGATATTGATGTGCAGCGGCAAGGCGCCTAACAGTGGAACTTGATAACGCTCGGCGATTTTACTGCCACCGTGTGTTCCAAATGGATGTTCTTTATGACCACACTCGGGACATAAATGGAAACTCATGTTTTCGACGATACCCAGCACAGGAATGTTCACTTTCTGGAACATATTGATGCCCTTCTTGGCATCGGCCAGCGCGATATCCTGCGGCGTAGTCACGATAACAGCACCGCTCACTGGCACTTTTTGCGACAGGGTTAATTGGATATCACCGGTGCCCGGCGGCATATCGACGACTAAATAATCCAGCTCTGGCCATTGGGTTTCATTGAGCAGTTGCGCTAGCGCGCCCGCTGCCATTGGGCCACGCCACACGGCGGCTTCATCACCGCTGAGCATAAACCCAATCGATTGCGCGGCAATGCCATGGGCACTGGCGGCAGTCATATGTTTGCCATCGGGGGAAAGCGGTCTGAAATTAGGAATACCTAGCATCATAGGCACTGACGGGCCGTAAATATCCGCATCAAGAATACCCACCTGCGCGCCTTCAGCCGCGAGGGCCAAAGCTAAGTTCACCGCTGTGGTTGACTTACCCACGCCGCCCTTACCTGAGGCTACGGCAATCACTTGCTTCACATTGGCAATCGGTGCGATAGAAGATAACGCTGAGTAGGCTTTAGGTTGAAAATCGATTTCACATTCGACTTCATCAATAGCATCGAGCACCGCTAACTTATTCGTCAGCGCCATAACAGTGTCGCGATACTGAGTCATACAAGGGTATGGATAGACTAAGCCAAGCTGCAAACGCTTACCTTCCAACGCCAGTTTATTTACGCATCCTGCGCTCACTAACCCTTTCGCGAGATATGGGTCAATAAATGAATCGAGAATAGCCAGAACTGGCCCGAGAAGATCGTCATTTAGACGATAATCAGTTTGAGTTGAAGACAAAAGAATTACCCCCACCAATAAATTTGCCCAAGTGTACCAGATAATGCAGAAAACATTAGCGCAGATTTAGCTCAATCGGCTCAGCTTTTGATGAAAATCATCCTGTAATCGGTTAGTATCTCTACCAATATTTTTGGCCCACCACGATATTTGAGACAAGATGGCAACTTCACAACGTAAAATTCTCGTGACCAGCGCACTTCCCTACGCAAACGGACCGATACATTTAGGTCACATGTTGGAATACATCCAGACAGATATCTGGTCGCGTTATCAAAAGCTTCGTGGACATGAGTGCCACTATATTTGTGCCGATGATGCCCATGGCACGCCGATCATGCTTAAAGCCCAGCAATTAGGCATAGCGCCTGAAGATATGATCGCCCAAGTTAACAAAGAACATCAGCAGGATTTTGCCGATTTTAATGTCGCTTTCGATAACTATCACAGCACCCATAGCGAAGAAAACCGTCTCATGGCGAGCGATATTTATCTCAAGCTAAGGGACAACGGCTATATCAAGAGCAAGAGCATTTCTCAGTTATTCGATCCTGAAAAATCCATGTTCCTGCCCGACCGCTTCGTAAAAGGCACTTGCCCTAAATGTAAGTCACCTGATCAATATGGCGATAACTGTGATTCTTGCGGCGCGACTTACAGCCCAACTGAACTGATCAATCCAAAATCAGCGGTATCGGGTGCAACGCCAGTGATGAAAGACACTGAGCACTTTTTCTTCGACCTGCCCGCCTTCGAAGGCATGCTAAAAGAGTGGACTCGCTCTGGCGCACTGCAAGTCGAAATGGCCAATAAACTCGACGAATGGTTTGAGCAAGGTCTGCAGCAATGGGACATCACCCGTGATGCACCGTATTTTGGTTTCGAAATCCCCGATGCACCGGGCAAGTATTTCTACGTGTGGTTAGATGCGCCTATCGGCTACATGGGTTCATTCAAAAACCTGTGTGCAAAACGTCCTGAGTTGAGCTTCGATGAATTCTGGGGCAAAGATTCAACTGCTGAGGTTTATCACTTCATCGGTAAAGACATAGTCTACTTCCATAGCCTCTTCTGGCCAGCCATGCTGCACGGCTCAGGTTATCGTCAGCCAAACAGCGTTTATGCCCACGGTTATGTGACGGTCAACGGCGCAAAAATGTCTAAATCGAAAGGCACCTTCATTAAGGCGCGTACCTATTTAGATCATTTAGATCCTGAATATTTACGTTACTACTACGCCGCTAAACTCAGCAGCCGTATCGACGATTTAGATTTAAATCTAGAAGATTTCGCCCAGCGCGTGAACTCAGATTTAGTCGGTAAACTAGTGAACTTAGCCTCGCGCACCGCAGGTTTTATCACTAAACGCTTCGATGGCAAGCTCGCGAAAATTGCTGATACTACGCTGACCGAAGCGTTTTTAGCCAAACAAGACGTGATTGCCGATTTTTACGAGTCGCGCGAATACGGCAAAGCGATGCGTGAAATCATGGCATTAGCGGACATCGCCAACGGGTTTGTAGCCGATGCTGCGCCTTGGCAAATGGTTAAACATGACGATCAACAGGAAGCAGCCCATCAAGTGTGTTCAAACGCCTTGAATCTGTTCCGTATTCTCGTGACGTATCTAAAACCTGTATTGCCACGTTTAGCCCAAGATGTAGAAGCCTTCTTCCAATTGCCACTCACTTGGGATGCATTGAGCCAAGATTTAGCCGGTCATGAAATCGCCCCATTTAAGGCAATGATGCAACGTGTTGAGCTAGATAAAGTCAATGCCATGGTTGCTGATTCCAAGGATAACCTGCAAGTCACGGCCGATGCACCAAAGACGGCTGCGCCTGAAAAAACCGCTGAAGCTTCATCGGTTAGCAGTGAACCGCTGGTTGACGATCCGATCAGTGAGACCATCAACTTTGATGATTTTGCGAAAATCGACCTGCGTATCGCTCGCATCGTCAAAGCAGAGCATGTTGCTGACGCTGACAAGTTACTCAAGTTACAACTCGACATCGGTGGTGAAACGCGCCAAGTGTTTGCCGGGATCAAATCGGCCTATTCGCCAGAAGATCTCGAAGGCAAGTTGACTGTGATGGTGGCGAACTTAGCGCCACGTAAGATGCGTTTTGGCATGTCAGAAGGCATGGTGTTGGCCGCAGGACCTGGTGGTAGCGACCTGTGGATTTTAGAACCCCATGAAGGCGCACAGCCTGGCATGCGGGTTAAGTAATCTGCGCTAGCTAACGCTCGAAAAATCAATAAGGCCGCATTTATGTGGCCTTATTTGTTGGTATCGATTGTTTGAGCCTATTTGTAGCTTCGAGTGTCAATTTGTCTTTTAAAAGACTGAGTTTACGCCACTAGGTTTAGCAGACAGGTTTAAGCGACTAGTTTAACTGACAGGTTTCAGAGATCGAGTTAATGCTCGTATTTCTATCGACAAGGCATTTGCTGCAGTGTGATATTCATATCTGTGACAGGTCTAAAATCGACGCAGTGTTCAGTGAATCATTCGAGGAGTAGTTATGGGAAATATCGTTGAGCAGTTGCTGTTTTCTGCCTCGATTACGGGTCCAATCTGTTTGATGTTAGCGCTCGGTGTGATCCTAAAACGCACCCAAATCATCAATGAAAACTTTATTGATGTCGCATCAAAATTAGTCTTTAACGTGACGCTGCCAGCCTTGCTGTTCCTAAGCATTATTAGCTCAAATCACGATCTCGCCTCCAGTGCGCCCTTAATTGGCTATGGTTTAGCGGCCAATCTGCTGTTTTTTATACTCTCCACCTATGCAACTGGGCGGCTATTTCCCAAGCACAAAGACCAAGGCGTGATCATTCAAGGGGGATTCAGGGCCAATACCGCGATTATTGGCTTAGCTTATGTTTCCAACGCCTACGGCAGTTCTGGTGTTGCTTTAGCTGCGGTTTATGTCGCCTCGATGACGCTGCTCTACAATATTCAAGCGGTTATTTGCCTAAGCCCTAAAGGCGAAGAATCCAGCCAACGCGCATTTGGCGTGATTATTAAAACCATTACTAAAAACCCGCTGATCATTGCCATTATGGTCGGCATGTTGTTCTATTTACTTGCTATTCCAGTACCGAAAATGGTGCTCGATGCGGGCCAATACTTTGCCAATATGACCCTGCCACTAGCGCTACTGTGCACTGGCGGTTCGCTCGATATTGGTTCACTCAAACATGAAAAGTATTCAACTTGGTTCTCGACCGCATTAAAACTGATCTTTGCCCCGCTTTTTCTTACGATTGGGGCCTTGCTGTTGGGCTATCGAGGGATTGAGTTAGCGCTGGTCTTTTTAATGAGTTCTGCGCCCACCGCAGCCGCAAGCTATGTGATGGCACGCGCCATGGGTGGCAACGCCCCCCTTGCGGCCAATATTATCGCGCTGACCACAGTCTGCTCGCTGATCACGTGCACCTTAGGCATCTTTGTATTGTCCACTTTGGAGCTAATCTAGTTTCAGTTAAAAGCTAAGAGCTGCTTGCTCAAACGCTAGAGGAACGAGTTTGAGTGCTGATAAGTCACCATAACTCACAGTAAAAAGGCGAGCCGTTCACTTAAGAGTGAACGGCATTTTTGTTTGCTTTAACCGGAAATTATTTTTGCTTATTTTATGAACTCTTGGATAAACACTTTCCCATTTAACATCCAACTTAAATTGCCGTGCATTTCGTTCTATATCCAATACGTATCTGGGGACATTGCGCGGTGTTTATGATGGCAGTTGTGTCAACTTGAAGATGATATAACTCGCTGCATCACGAAAAATCAGTTGATTGCAATGGACTGATTGCAAGCTTCTAGCTATTGGTAACATATTGTATTTAATGACATTAAAACCCATAAGCACACCCCGCAGCTCTTGAGTCACCCGCTCATATTGAGTTCCTTTCTTCATTGGCGCTGCGAGCAACATAATCTACCTGAACTCGATGTATGGACTCCACCAAACTACAGTCGTAAGTTGGTGTCGACCAAAACAAAAGGAGTCCATACATGAGTAAGCCTACAATAATCTCTCTCGACCTTGCAAAAAAAGTCATTCAAGTTTGTAAAGTGAATCCATATGGTGAGTTGTTATTCAATAAAGCCATGTCACCACAAAAAACGAGAGACTTTCTGGCCAACTCTCCTCCTTGTGTAGTTGCTATGGAAGGCTGTGCTAGCTTTCACTACTGGGCTCGAGTCGCACAATCATTTGGATATGAAGTCAGAGGGATGACACCTAAAAAAGTAAAACCCTATATCAGCAATCAAAAAACAGACGCTAATGATGCTATCGGCATTGCCATCGCATCAACACAGTTAGGAATGACTTTCTGCCAGGTTAAAGACCTATCACAACAGAACATTCAAGCGATTCAAATCAGCAGAAAATGGTTCGACCGAACAATCACATCACTGGGTAACCACATACGAGCGTTGTGTTTTGAATATGGCGCTATCATCACGTTAGGTAAAAAGTCATTAAGGCAAGCCATCACTCACTTTATTTCGCCAGAATCAACTGACTTACCTGAGCAAATCAAACCATTGCTCATGATTTTATGGCAACAATATCAAACAACAGAAGAGCACTACAAAGCGGTAACGTTACAGTTAAAGCAGTGGGTCACTCAATCAGAACCTTGTAAACGCTTGATTAAACTCGAAGGCGTTAGTCATATTGGTGCAGCCGGCTTACTGGCTTGCTTAGGTGACGGTCAAGGTTTTAAGAATGGCCGGCATGCTGCTGCCTTCGTTGGTGTTACCCCTAAACAACACAGCAGTGGAGGTAAGGTTGTTATGATTGGAATAGATAAGCATGGTGGCGATAAATACCTGCGTTCAATCTTCTATCAACCTGTTTATCCCGATAGCGTTATCAACGCTACAATCTCGATAAGGACAGAGTGTGCGAATAGATCATTGGTTAGAAGATAGCTTCTTCAATAAAAAACCGTATACACGTGCGCATCTAATCTTTTGTCAAAGCAATTGCTAAACAGGTAGAGTCCATATACGGGATAAGAAATGTTGAACTAATGGTCCTCCAAATGATCGGATCTTTCGACCAAGAGAAACCCCATCGCAACGAAGAGCCTATGCATAAATTAGTGGAAGTGTTTTGCGATGTCGATGATTTTTTGCGCTGCTTTGATTCCTGAATGGGAAAAAAACCTGTTAACCGATGGTACACGCAAGCGTCAACGCGCTGGCCGTATTACGATGAGCGAAGTGATGACCATCATCATACTTTTTCAGATATCCAACCATCGTGATTTCAAGAACGTCTACATCGGCTATCTCCGTGCGTGAAAAATGTCCCTCGTTCAGATTGACTCGCAATTTCATTTGCAGAGCAATTTATGAAAACAGGGCAGATTTCCATGGCACAGACCTAAGTAAGATTTGAAAGGCCAATTAACTGTTCTTCCCTTCATATTAGCTAAGCAACATTTCAGTTGTTTTCACCCCATCAAATAATTCTAGAAATTATCGAACTAACATAGATGATTTTTTACACACCTACACTTGATAACATACCAACTGCCTGTATGCCTAAGATGGGTAGATAAATGCTGAATGAGTGAAAGAATATCACTAAGGTAAAACCGGCAAAATGATTGGAAGGGAGATTTTAGACTAAACAACTATATTAAAATCCACATTTGGATCCCAAATAGTTACCAAAACAAAAACAGCGACTCGTAAGTCGCTGTTTTTGTTTAATAATTTGGCGGTGAGAGAGGGAGTCGAACCCTCGATACGTTACCGTATACACACTTTCCAGGCGTGCTCCTTCGGCCACTCGGACACCTCACCATATGTCGATTTATGTTAGCGTGGTTAATCTTTCACGTTTAACAATCGCTAGCGATTTCATATAGCCTTGCCGAGAGGCTTTCATCGTTAACGGAGCGGTACTGTACGCAAAAGCCTAAAGGGGGTCAAGTAAAAAAGACTCAGTTTCAGGCGGTTGCGCAATTGCTAAACAAACCGCAGTCATTTCCTGAATCTTTTCACCTTTTTATACCGTTAATTGACGGTAAATTTGTGTACTTCTTTTGACATTAAATTTGCGTCAAACGTTAGGGCTTTGGTCAGTTCCCTAAGCTCATCGGAGATCCTTTGGGTATTGAGGTAAATCTCACTGATCTTCAATGCATTACGGTTTACGTCTTCGGATACGGCCGATTGCTCGTGGGTTGCGGTGGCAATTTGCTCGTTCATGCGGTCAATAATGTCGACTTGCTCCACAATCCGTTTCAGTTCAACGCCAGCTTGCTCGGCTTCATGAACACTGTTATTCGCCTGCGCCAAGCCTCTGTCCATGGCTTTTACCGCAATGCTCGCCCCAGCCTTCAATCTATCTGTCATGTTTTTAATATCAGAGGTCGAGGTTTGTGAGCGCTGTGCCAAACTGCGGACTTCATCGGCAACAACGGCAAAGCCGCGGCCCATTTCCCCTGCTCGCGCGGCTTCAATCGCGGCATTGAGTGCGAGTAGATTGGTTTGCTCTGCAATACTGCTGATCACCTCAAGCACAACCACTATGCCATGAATTTCACGGTCTAAGTCATTGATGGCTTTAGAAGCCCCACTGATATCATCGGCTAAGGCTTTGATCGCTTTGCTGGTTCGGCCGACTTCGAGGTTACCTTCTTTAGCCTCTATATTGGCGGCGGAGGACGCTTCGGATGCCTGCACGGCATTGCTGGCAATCTCGGCCACTGTCGCACTCATTTCAGTCATCGCCGAAGCCACTTGCTCTGCCTCGCTGTGACCCGCCATTACATCTTGTTCCATGGCGTGGGTACAAAGGTCCATTTGGGCTACCGCTTGCTGTAGCTTCGCGCCGCTAGCACGCACATGTAGGATAACCTTTTCAAAATCACTCATCATGTCGTTAAAGGCGATGGCAAGTTCACCAAACTCATCCGAGCTTGTTTGAGTCAAACGCACACTCAAATCATAATGTTTACGGGCTTGTGTAATAGTCGAATACAAATGATGCACACTGTCGTGCAAGTAGCGGATCACAGATAAACTCAGTATCAAGACTATCGCTAATACTGAGATTAAGGTCGTGAGTACTAAGAACATTTTCTCATTTGCTGAGGATAATCTCTCATGGGTGATCTTGAGTAAATCAGCTGAAACCTGTTGCTCATACTCACGTAATAACTCAATCCGCGCGGTTGATTTACTAAACCAATCTTCTGGGCTTTGTTGTTGAATTTTTTGATTATCTTGCTCAAACGCAATTTGACGTAACAGTTCAACGTCATGCATTGCAGCTGAACTCTGTAAACGGTTAAATGCAGCGGATAAATCCATTGAGGCTAAGGCTAAAAACCTTTCTTGGTAGGTATTTTGCTCCGAGACTAAAGTGATAAATTTTGCATAAACCTTAGGCTTAAATCCGGCTTGACCAAAGGTTGAGCTGAGTACTGCCCTTTCAATCCCCGCCCTCTCCTTCAATTGCAAAAAGGCACTAAAGGCTGCGGCTTTGATAGCGATTTCTTGGTTGGCGCCAGTTTTAGCGGTTTCATCGACTATCGCCAGTAATATCTTATTTAATTCTGTGTAATAGGCGACTTCGTCGGCAACGCTGATACTTAAACTGTCCACCTGTGAGCGAATTGAATTTAATCGCCCTAACTGTGAATTAAGCTCCTTAAGTTTAGGAGCAAATATTGCTGGCAGCTGATTTTGAGTGATAAATTGCTGATAGAGACTAAGCTGCGTATCCGTTAACTGTCTTTGGCTTGGTATTTTACCACCGAAGGCTTTTCCTGCTGAGCCGATAAATCCTGCACTCATTCCGCGCTCTTTTTGTAATTCGTGCACTAAGTTACTGTTTGTTACAGCCAACTCACTCAGTTGCACCACTAAGGTTAAATCTTGTTTATATTCATACTTTTCAATGAGGTAAAGGGTTCCGCAGAGGAAACAAGCTAATAAGGGAGGTAAGACAACCATTAATAATTTTTGTTTTAGACTGAGATTACCAATCCATTGCCATTTCATAGAAATATCCTTTTAAACTTAGTGTTAGACCAAATAACCAAACACTAGGTATAGCATATGATTAACCATATAACGACTAAGGCTTATGGGAAAACTCAGGTTAATCCTCTAATAAACGAGGATTTACTTCATGTCTCATCAATAGCGTTAGATTTGGCTTTTCGGGTAAGGTGAACCGCGGGATAAACATCAAAACGAGTCACTGATAAAAACAAAAAACGCATAGGATAAACTCCAATGCGTTTCGTAAAAAGAAGGAAAAACTCAATTCTGCGGGGTAATACGACTCTAGCTAAAGAGCTGCGGGAATAATCCCTTTACACCTGCCGCAATCACTTCAATACCTATAGATAGCATCAACAGCCCCATAAGACGAGTAATGACGTTAATCCCCGTCTTACCCAAAATCTTATAGATGATGGATGCCATTCTAAACAGGCCAAAACTCACTAAACCAAACACAATCACAGTAATAAACATCGCAATGATGTTCGACAATGAATTATGCTCGGCGGCAAAGACGATCACCGAACTGATCGCACCAGGTCCCGCCATCAGTGGCAAAGCCAAAGGCACAACCGCCACCGACTCCATCGCCGAGGATTCGCGGTCTTCCTCTTGGTTACGCTTCACTTCGCCTAACTTACCTTGCAACATCGACATCGCAATAATGGCGATCAAGCTACCACCCGCGATCCTAAAGGCTGATAAAGAAATGCTGAACATATTCAGAATGTGCTGCCCCGCCACAATCGTGACTAAGAGGATCACCACAACCGCAAAGTTAGCCACTTTACCCGTGTGATTCCGCTCAGCTTCAGTTTGATGGCTGGTTAAGCTCACAAACACAGGCAACAACCCGACTGGGTTGATGATGGCAACGAGGCCAAGAAAAAATTTAACGTAAAGAGTTAACTCCAAGTTGCTATCCTTATGTGCGTGTCACGCCGTCTTCATCAAAATTTGCTTGAGGGCAAGTATAGTATCTCAAGCGCTATTGACTGAAAAATGAGATTTTTGAGGTTAAATCACAACTTCGAATAATATTTAGTTATCGAAGTCGATGCATTTTCAACGCAATTTTAAACAAACAAGTTACCCTAAGTGTAGTTTTATTACATAAAAGCCCGATATTGTCGGTGATGTCACACTTTCAATGCGGCTTTAGGTGTAATTTTCTACCATAAAGAGGATTTAGTGAATGCCTTGATTCACTAAATCTTTTTAGGAGTATTAATCATGACAGTGACCAATGCACAAGAACTGGATCTCATGGTCGAGCGTGTAGCGAAAGCACAAGCCGAATATGCGACATTCAGCCAAGCGCAAGTCGATAAAATTTTCCGCGCAGCAGCCCTTGCCGCTGCCGATGCGCGTATCTCGCTGGCGAAAATGGCCGCCGCAGAAACCCGCATGGGTGTCGTTGAAGACAAAGTGATTAAAAACCACTTTGCCTCTGAGTATATTTATAACAAATACAAAGATGAAAAAACCTGCGGGATTTTATCTGAAGACGTCACCTTCGGTACTATCACCATTGCCGAACCTGTGGGCATCATTTGTGGCATAGTACCGACCACTAACCCCACATCGACCGCGATATTTAAGGCCTTAATCAGCCTTAAAACCCGTAACGCAATTATCTTCTCGCCCCACCCAAGGGCCAAAGTTTCAACCACAACTGCGGCAAAGTTAGTGCTTGATGCAGCCATTGCTGCTGGCGCGCCTAAAGACATTATTGGCTGGATTGATGAACCAAGCGTTGCACTGTCGAATCAATTGATGACTCACCCTAAGGTCAACTTGATCCTCGCAACTGGTGGCCCAGGCATGGTGAAAGCCGCCTACTCTTCCGGTAAACCCGCGATTGGCGTAGGTGCGGGTAACACGCCTATTGTTATCGATGAAACCGCCGACATCAAACGCGCAGTCAGTTCGATTCTCATGTCAAAAACCTTCGATAACGGCGTGGTCTGTGCCTCAGAACAAGCTGTGATTGTGGTTGACAGTATTTATGAGCAAGTAAAAGAGCGCTTTATCTCTCACGGTGGCTTCATGCTATCGAAGGATGAAACCGCGGCGATGCAGCAGGTCATTTTAAAAAATGGCGGTTTGAATGCCGATATCGTTGGCCAAAGCGCCGTCAGTATCGCGCAAATGGCCGGCTTTGAAGTGCCGCACTGGACCAAAGTGTTGATTGGTGAAGTCACCGACATTTGCGACAGCGAAGCCTTCGCCCATGAAAAATTATCGCCACTGCTTGGCATGTACCGCGCCATCGACTTTAACGATGCCATGGATAAAGCCGAAGCCTTAGTCGCACTTGGCGGCATTGGTCACACTTCAGGGCTTTATACCGACCAAGATACCCAAACTGAACGTGTGCATGCCTTTGGTTTTAGAATGAAAACAGCACGTATCTTGATCAACACCCCTGCCTCACAGGGCGGGATTGGCGATCTGTACAACTTCAAACTAGCGCCTTCGCTGACGTTAGGCTGTGGTTCTTGGGGTGGCAACTCGATTTCAGAAAACGTTGGCCCGAGCCATCTGATCAACAAAAAAACCGTCGCTAAGAGGGCCGAAAACATGTTGTGGCACAAGCTTCCTGCATCCATCTATTTCCGCCGCGGCAGTTTACCCATCGCACTAGAAGAACTGAGCGATAAAAAACGCGCGCTGATCATCACCGACAGATTTTTGTTTAACCACGGTTATTGCGACGAAACCATGCGGATTTTAAAGGCCCAAGGCCTTGAAACCGAAATCTTTTACGATGTTGAAGCCGATCCCACTTTAGCCATAGTCCGTCAAGGCGCTAAGGTGGCCCAAAGCTTTAAACCCGATGTGATTATTGCGCTCGGCGGCGGCTCTCCAATGGATGCGGCGAAGATTATTTGGGTGATGTACGAGCATCCAGATGTGGATTTTGCCGATTTGGCGCTGCGCTTTATGGACATTCGTAAACGTATCTACAAATTCCCTAAAATGGGCACCAAGGCCATGATGGTGGCAATTCCAACCACTTCAGGCACAGGCTCAGAAGTCACGCCTTTTGCGGTAGTGACAGACGAAATTACCGGTAAAAAATACCCGATTGCCGATTATCAACTCACGCCCAACATGGCGATTGTTGATCCAAATCTAGTGATGGACATGCCTAAATCTCTGACCGCCTTTGGTGGCATAGATGCGGTGACCCATGCTCTTGAAGCCTATGTCAGCGTGATGGCAAACGAATATAGCGACGGCCAAGCACTGCAAGCCCTCGACTTACTGTGCAAATATTTACCCGATGCGTACAACTTGGGCTCACAGTCACCTGTCGCCCGTGAAAAAGTCCACAATGGCGCCACCATCGCAGGTATCGCCTTTGCTAACGCTTTCCTCGGGATTTGCCACTCAATGGCGCACAAACTGGGCGCTGAGTTCCATCTCGCCCACGGTTTAGCCAATGCGCTGCTGATCAATAACGTAATACGCTTTAACGCAACGGATCTGCCCACTAAGCAAGCGGCCTTTAGCCAATACGACAGGCCAAAAGCCCTGTGCCGTTATGCTGCCATCGCAGATCACTTGAAACTAGGCGGAAAAACGGATGAAGAAAAAGTCGAAAAATTGCTTGAGAAAATCACACACCTCAAGAAGACGATTGGCATTCCTGCTTCTATCCAAGAAGCCGGCGTCAACGAAGCCGACTTCCTCGCCAAGTTAGATGAATTAGCCGAAGATGCGTTCGATGATCAATGTACCGGTGCCAACCCACGTTACCCATTGATTAACGAGCTGAAACAACTGTTCCTCGATAGCTATTATGGCCGTGACTATAGCGATAACAACTAGGCAATCGCCTAACGATGCTAAGCGCATGCTAAATAAACGTAGCGCGACATAAATGAAAAAGCCCTCGAATGAGGGCTTTTTACTGTGTGATGTTCAGTGAATGATCTAATTAAGGAGTCGATGCATTAATCGATCGCACGCAAAATCACTTCACTAGCCGCTAGCTCAACTTACGAGCACT
>NZ_JAUOEV010000010.1:0-164063 GCF_031932135.1 Shewanella vaxholmensis | reverse complement strand
TCCATTTAGTTAGGTTGGTTATCGCGTTCATTACCAATGAAAGGCAGTAGATTGCTAGGCTGATCACCTTTCAATGCTGCCCGAATACGTAGCTGAATGCTGGTATGGTCTGATTGTTCTGGCGTGTCAGCCATTTTGGCTCTGATGGGATTCAAATCAACATAGGTCATACAGGCTAAAACAGCAGCTTCATCAAGAAGAGCCTGTGACTTAAAGCGGCCTTCCCAGAAACGACCACTACAGTTATCTTCTTGATTTGCTTGTCTTGCTATCGGTTCGTTTAAGCAACGCATGAACCAACTGATATCACATAAACGGCTACGGTAAATTGCTATGGCATGCTTTAGCCTGAGGACTTGGTGAGGTTCAATCAACTCACCTTTAGCGAATTTTTGCGTTAATTCATCGCCTTTGAATAGCTTATGCCACTGCTCAAGCACTTCGCGATCAGTCCAACGATTAGCACGGTCGATATCCACCCGTAACACCACATGCAAATGATTCGACATCACCGCAAAGGCCGCTACATCAATAGCAAAAACCGCCTCAAGTTCAAATAGTAGCGATTCTACCCAGGCGCGGCGATGGTCATAGTTTTTCCCCGAGTAACTATCATCGCCGCATAAAAATGCACGCCGAACAACGCGACTACAACAGTGATAGAAGGGCGTGTCTTCAACACTAATCTGAGTTCTGCGAGGGCGCGGCATACAAACCTCCTTGTTCAATGCTTAGCCTAAGCATAGTCGGAGGTTAACTATCGCGCCATTAACGATGGATGTCCATTTAGTTTTGTCCATTTAGTTTTGCATTTAGTTGTTTGTGGTTGGGGCAAGCCTCATGTGACCGAGTGGCCACATGAGGCTGAGTGGTAGCGCGTGTTAGGTGCGGAAGCGACTAATCAACTGTGCTAAGTTGTGAGCCAGTTGATTCAGTTCCTGGCTGGACTGAGATACATGGCCTGTTCCCATTGAGACCTTAGTGGCGGCATCACTAATATTAATGATGTTGACACCCAGTTCGCCAGTTACGGCGGTTTGCTGCTCGGTGGCACTGGCTACTTGAATAGCCATATCGTTGATAATACTGATGGCAGCGCTGATCCTTTCAATTGCATCACTGGCCTCATTTGCACAGCGAACACTCCCTTGCATGCGCTCGCGGCTTTTTTGCATGACTTCGTTGGCATGCAGGGCTCTTTGTTGCAGTTGCTCTATGGTGCCTTTGATTTCCCGTGCTGAGCTTTGAGTGCGGCTGGCGAGAGTGCGTACTTCATCTGCAACCACGGCAAAGCCTCGGCCTGCTTCACCCGCTCTGGCGGCTTCAATGGCAGCATTGAGGGCCAGAAGATTGGTTTGTTCTGTGATTTGGCCAATGACTTCTAGCACCATAGCGATGGAGTCTGAGTCTTTTTGCAATTGACCAATCACTTCGCTGGCGGTCGTGATTTCGACATCTGAGTTGCGAATCGTTTCCAGCGTTTGTAATACCACCTGTTGCCCTTCGGCCGTGGCTTGCACACCCAGATTGGCCTGATCGGCCGTTTGAGTGGTATTACGGGAAATATCGCTAATTGAGCTTTGCAGTTCCGTCATTGCGGTTGCTACTTGGTCAACTTCAGCGCGTTGTTGGTGCATATCTTCGGCCGCTTCGGCAGCGATTGTACTCATATCTTCCACGGCGGCGGCCAACTGTACAGAAGCCGCGCCAATCTGAGAGATTATATCCTGTAATGTAATACGCATTTGCTCAAGGGTTTTTGCCAAATGGGTAAATTCACTACTGGTGAACTTTTCCATCGGAATACGGGTTGCGAGATCACCAGAAGCAATGTTTTCCAGTACTTGAGTGGTTGCGCCAAGGGGAATAAAGATCCGGCGCAGCAGGAACCATGCGGCCCCGAGTGCGATCGTCACAAAGAGGCTGAAGACGATAATCAGACTGCTGCTAAGGGATTGGATTGCCTGTTCACTAGCATTTCTGGCGGAGCTGACTTTCTGAGTTTCCAGCGTCATTAAGGCGCTGAGTTTTGTCTCCACGTTATTGTAAATATGCCATGCTTCCATTGATGTCAGCATATTGGCAGTATTCTCTGGCAGGTCGTTATTATCCTGTATCAAAAATTGAGTATGTAGTCCCATAAATGCTTGTAGTGGTGCGTTCAGCTTTTCTAACTGCACTAGAGTGTCTTTCCCTGAACCTTGTTTGAGTTCATTCAGTGCGGCTTGGATCAACAATGTCTGGTCTTGCAGATATTGACGCGATTCTTCGCTCATAGGCGCATCCAGCACCCGTCTTAAACTGTAACCCAACTGTTCACGTCTGAGGCCCGATACCAGTTGAAGTAAAGCGGCAGCTTGATCGTTGCTGTGATACTCACGTTCTAACAGGTTTATCTGACTTTTAACCTCTTGCAAATGATAGGCAATAGTACCCAAGGATAGGCAAAACAGCGCCAAAAGCGCCGCGAACAAAGTGATTAACAACTTGCGTAAAGAAAGCTTGGAAAAGATGGCTTGACTCACAACCTGACTCCAAAAATAACCGTATGAAATATATGATGAATGGCTCTGGATTCTAGATTTTCAAACCGTATTAAACTGTGACTTATAGCGATTTAATTGGTAATTTATTTGAATTTCAGTGTTTTTTATTGATTATATTTGTAAGTCATTATTTGCATTTTGTTTCTTATTATATTAGGTAATTTTTGTAACACAGCGAATAGATAGGTTGTTTTTAAGGGATGTCGCCAAGCTCATGCAGCTTTTCATTCGTGAGTTTTAATCAAGAGTCGATTAAGTAGGGTTACTGTTCCCGATCCTCCTTAGATTGTTTTTATATGCAGCCAGACGTTCCTAGCGAAGTTACATGCATATTTATAAGGCATGGCTTCGTGCTTATTCGAAAATAGCTAATGCTTCCGATGGTTTCGCTTTATCCATATAAAGCCCTCTAGTTTGGCAGGCCTAGCCTCTCGCTCATCAGCACGAAAATCACCGATTTTCATTCGTCCTTTCCTCGAAAGCTAACTCGCATTCCATGGCGAGACTCACGCAATTTGCCTACTCGCCGAGCGGCAATACCGAGGGAGTTAACTTCTGTCGTCGCGGAATTGGCCTTGCTAAACCCGAGGTGACCATATATGTCTTTCTTTGTCTGTCATTCCGGCCTTACGGCCGAGGTGAATCAAAGTCGTGGGGTGAAGCCCCACGACTTTGATCCAAACGAAGTTTGGAAAAGCTGCTTTTGTAAAGCAAACAAAAAGGCGCCTAAGCGCCTTTCTACTCTTGGGGAAAGGGAAAACGCCCCATCCCACAATGATTTGATTACACAATCAGATCATACTCATCTTTGAGTATCTTGATGATATCTGCCTTTGGATTCGCTGGCAGCGGGATTGGAGCGCCAGTCACCTTCTCGGCAACGCCGGTGTAGGTGCGTGACACTTGCATCATGGCCTCAAGTGGCAGGTCATTGTCGCGAGCTAGGGCTTCACGCTCTGGCATTCTGTCTTTGTTAAGCAGCACATCAGGATCGGGGAAATGATTCAGCAAGAACTGGCGGAAACCTTCTTTAGAGTTTTCCAAAATCTTGCCATCGCGGTAGGCGCCGCCGTCCCATATACGTGATGAATCTGGGGTGCCGACTTCATCCATGTAAATCAGTTTTGAATTGCCGTCTTTGTCGGTGACATAGCCGAACTCAAACTTAGTGTCGACAAACACTTGGTCAATGTCGGCCAGTGCTTTTGAAATCACTTTAAAGCCATCTTTTAACAGCTTCTCGTACAGGTCGATATCTTCTAACTTTTCAAAGCCAAAGGCTTGGTAGTTGGCTTCGATATCGCTGCGGCTGATGTTCACGTCATCTTGGGCTGGCACGCCTGGGATGCCGGTTAAAATGCCCTTAGTCGATGGGGTGATTAACAGCTCAGGGAGTTTTTGATCTTTCTCTAAGCCTTCTGGCAGTGTGATGCCACAGAATACTCGCTCGCCCTTAGAGTAAGCGCGCCACATTGAGCCGGTAATGTACTGGCGACAAATGGCTTCGACTTTAATAGGGCGGGCTTTTTGGACTATCCATACGAACGGGTGCGGGATATCCAAAATATGGCTGTCGGCAAGGCCGTTTTCGGCGAACAGTTTAAACCAATGGTTAGAAATCGCGTTTAATGCCGCACCTTTACCGGGAATGCCTTTGAGGCCGCCTTCACCGTGGAAGATACAATCGAAGGCCGAGATACGGTCGCTGATCACCATGATGGCGAGCGGAGTATCTTCGGGGACGTTATAACCTTTAGTGGTAATTAAACGGCGGCTGTCGGCGTCGGTTAGCCAGTAAACGCTGCGAACCTTGCCGCTGTGGACTGGGCTGTCGGTGCGGATAGGCAAATCGTTATTGATGGCAAGTACGGAATCAGCAAGACTCATGACGAGTATTCCTTAGGATAGAGAGTGTAGGGATAAGGTTTTTATAAGTGTCGGTTTGCAGATGGACTATGGCGTTAGCAACAGCCAGATTCATTGCAACCGCTTTATTATTCGCGCGTGGCTTAGGGCGTAAAGCGCTCAGCCAGTTTGCGGGATTTGATGTTAAATCTTGAACAGCAAAAGGGGTATTTTCGGGCGGTGTTTGAATTGTGTCAGCAGGAGATAATGCAAGGGATGGAACAAACGCAGGGCAAGGTTGGCACCACAGTGAAAGTGGTCTGTAAAAGCGGGCTGGGCCCGTGCCATTTTGCTCGAAAATGCTAACCATTAATCCGAGAGAACCTTGTGCTAGACTGCCGCGAAAAAGTGGCGACATTCTACCTTTTTTGACAAAATTTGCCACGGCTATTTGCATTGTTCTTTGCTGATGTGCGAGCTTATTACACAGTTACAGCCCACAAGACCATCAAGCCAAATATCCAATGGAGGGAAGTACACTGCGCAGGTGCAGCATTGGAATAGCGAAGATAGGCAGAATCATGAGGATATGGGGTTTCATCAGGGTTGGTCTAAGGCGACCGATCAGCTTGAGGAACTCGTCGCGAGCATTTAGCCGGTGAGTCTCAAGCCTCGTATCTGAGAGTAAACAATAAGCAGTACCTAGCCCAATTGCCCTGCATTATCATATTGTTGGGGATTGGGCTGGATTAGAGGTGTTATGTCGTCACAGAAAGAAGTGCCAATGCTTAAACAATCGGTGCCTGCGCCATCGCAACTGGCGCAAAGCGCGGTTTTGCAGGGCAATAGTTTTTTATCAAAACAGTTCAATGGTTTGTCGGAATTAGCCCAAGATCTACAGGGCATCGAGTTCGAGGATTGCTGCTTTCAAGACTGTCATTTTAGCGAGAGCGTTTTTCGTAAATGTAAGTTTATCGATTGTCGCTTTGTACGCTGCAACTTGAGCTTAGTGAAAGTGCCCCAGTGCCAGTTCAGCGGGGTCGAGTTTGAAGAGTGTAAGTTAGTCGGTATCGATTGGACCCGCGCCGCGTGGTCGCGTTTATCCTTTGCCGCGCCCTTTTCCTTTAAGCAATCCATCTTAAATGATTGCTCATTTTTAGGTTTGTCCCTCGATGAAATTATCATCGAAGAGTGCAAGGCCCACGATGTCGATTTTCGCGAGGGCAGTTTTAATCAAGCCAATTTCACCTACACGGATTTTAGTCATAGTCTGTTTGGCCGAACTCAATTATTGGAGGCGGATTTCAGCGAGGCATCCAATTACGATATCGACATTTTTAACAATAAAATCAAAGGCGCTAAGTTTAGCCGCGACGAAGCGATTCGGCTGCTCAACTGTCTCGATATAGAATTAATGGATTAAGGATTGTGGTAGATTTTTACTCAGCTTTTCACTCAGCATAGTGATGCTCATCCCACGAGTGTGATCGCAATTTACTGAAATATCTGTTTGTTTTTGAAGCCGCCATTTGTCCCATCTGGCGGCTTTTTTCTGTCCGTTTTTTAAGAGCTATTGATCTTATTCACGTATTTCAAGGTCAGTCTTAGGTTTTAGTTGCGGTAGATCACACCGAGCTTCCCCATGTGGTTTACCACAATACCCACCTACCTCTTTCGGGATAACAATCTCTGTGGATGAGCAGTGTATTCAGCATATGCCGTGTATTTTGAAGATATGGTGGCGCTGTTTTAACGCTTTATAACTAAAAAAGTAATCAAATCAGTGAGCAAACCTCTGCTCGATGGCGCCAAAAATGGCGACTGACGGGTGGGATGAGCGTGATGGAGGTAACCATGATTGAGCTTAATAGGCGAACCTTTTTAAAGGGAGCAGGAGCGAGCAGCGCCACGTGTGCGCTGGCCAGTCTGCTGCCGGGCAGCTTAGCGGCATTAGAGAATAAGCAGCTAAAGGGCATGGGCAAAGACATTGCCAGTATTTGTGAAATGTGTTCGACCCGTTGCCCGATTTCGGCGCGGGTGATTGAGGGCAAAAACGTCTTCATTAGTGGCAACAAGGCCGCTAAATCCTTTGGCGGTAAAGTGTGTGCCCGTGGCGGCGCAGGCCATAGTTTATTGTACGATCCACAGCGTATCGTTAAACCGTTAAAGCGGGTCGGTGAGCGCGGCGAAGGCAAATGGGCTGAGATCAGTTGGGATGAGGCTTATAAATTAATCGCTGAAAACCTCAATAAAATCAAAAAAGAACATGGCCCAGAAGCCGTGGCATTCTCGTCAAAATCTGGCTCACAAGAAAAGCATTTGTTTCACCTTGCGACCGCCTTTGGTAGTCCAAATACCTTTACTCACGCGTCGACTTGCCCTGGTGGTTATGAAATTGCCGCTAAGGCTATTTTTGGCACTAAGGTTAAACGTGATTTAAGTAATTCTAAATACATCATTAACTTCGGCCATAACCTGTACGAAGGCATCAATATGTCCGAAACCCGCGGCATGATGGCGGCGCAAATGGACAAAGGTGCCAAGCTAGTGGTGTTCGAGCCAAGATTCTCTGTCGTGGCCGATAAAGCCGATGAATGGTACGCCATTCGCCCCGGAACCGACGTTGCCGTCGCCTTGGCGTTATGCCATGTATTGATTGAAGATAATCTTTACGACAATGCATTCGTCGCGCGCTATGTGGAAGGCTTCGAAGCCTTTGCCGCCGAAGTGAAAGCTTATACCCCTGAATGGGCCGAAACCATTTCCGATGTACCTGCCAAAGACATTCGCCGCATCGCCCACGAATATGCCGCTAAAGCGCCCCATGCCGTGGTCGATTTTGGTCACAGAGCCACCTTTACCACCGAAGAGTTTGAGATGCGCCGCGCCCTTTACGCCGCCAACGTCTTGATTGGTAATATTGAGCGCAAGGGCGGGATTTATATCGGCCAGAAACCCGGTGATTACAACAAGCTTGCCGGTGAAGCAGTTGCGCCCGTATTGGCAAAACCTGGCGTGAAAGACATACCAAAACCAGCAGCGAAACGTATCGATCAGGTGGAAGAACAGTACGCCATGATGTGGACATCGGGCGGCGTTTACCAAACCATTCTCGATGCCACATTAAGCGCTGTGCCTTACCAGTTACACGGTTGGGTGATGTCACGCACTAACCCAATGCAAACCATGACAGACAGAGCACGCGTTGTTGAAGCGATGAAAAAGCTCGACTTTATCGCCGTGTGTGATGTGTATATCAGCGAAACCGCCGCCTATGCGGACGTGATTTTACCTGAGTCGACTTATCTTGAACGTGATGAAGAAATTGCTGATAAGTCAGGTAAAAATCCGGCCTATTATGTGCGCCAACGGGTCGTTGAAACCTTAGGTGATACTAAGCCTTCTTGGCAGATCTTTAAGGATGTGGGTGTGGCTATGGGCCTTGGCGAGTTCTATCCATGGGAAAACATGGAAACCCTGCAAATGCTGCAGGTGAACCGCGACACTGACCTGCTGCGCCGGATCAAAGACGAAGGTTTTGTGAGCTTTGGTAAGCCAATTATGTTGTGCGAGCCTAAGATGGTTGCCGAGTTTATTAAGGCATACCCCAATGCGCGACCTGCCGATGAAGACGGCACTTACGCCAGTGCACTGACCTTTAAAACCCCGAGTGGCAAGATTGAACTCACTTCCGCGAAAGTCGAAGCCATGGCACCGGGCCGTGGGGTGATCAAGTTCCGCGAAGTGAATCTTAAAAAAGCAGATGAGCTGTACTTTATCCAAGGAAAAGTGGCGGTGCACACCAATGGTGCAACCCATAATGTACCTATGCTCGCTAACCTGATGTCGGATAACGCTGTGTGGGTTCACCCCGTCACTGCGGGCAAATTAGGGATCAGCAATGGCGACCCAATCCGCCTCACCAGCAGTGTAGGCACAGAAGAAGGCCATGCCTTAGTCACGCCGGGTATTCGCCAAGATACTGTGTTTGCTTACATGGGCTTTGGTTCTAAAAACAAAGAGTTGGTCAGAGCAACGGGCAAAGGTATCCACTGCGGTAACTTACTACCGCACGTTACTGCTCCTGTGTGTGGCATGACAGTGCACACCACGGGCGTCACGCTGGCAAAGCGCTAATCGGAGGCTTAAATGAATAAACGATATGTAATGGTGCACGACGAGAATAAGTGCATCGGCTGCCAAGCCTGTAACGTGGCGTGTCGCAGTGAAAATGGCGTACCCGAAGGCGTAACTCGTCTGCAAGTGCGTGTGGAAGGCCCCTTTGGTGAGATGCCTAATCTGCATTTCAAATATCACAGGGTATCTTGCCAGCAATGTGAAGATGCACCCTGCGTTAAAGTGTGCCCAACAGGCGCGGCCTATGTGGGTGAAGATGGCATTATCTCTATCCATACCGAGAAGTGTGTCGGCTGTATGTACTGTGTGGCAGCGTGCCCTTATAAAGTGCGCTTTATGAACCCAGAAACCAAGGCGGCGGATAAGTGTAACTTCTGTAAAGACACGCGTTTAGCGCGGGGCGAAGAGCCAGCGTGTGTGACTGTGTGTCCAACCGATGCCTTAGTGTTTGGTGATGCCAATGATCCACGCAGTGAAGTGGCCATCATGCTCAACACTAAAATTACTTACCAAGATAAAACCCATTTAGGCACTAAACCTAGGGTATATCGCGTTCCTACCAAAAGAGGGGGGATTTGATTATGAACAATACTTGGGGCGACATGGCGCAATATGATCCTGTCACTTGGCACTGGGTCATCGCCGTTTACCTGTTTATGGCGGGGTTATCCGCGGGCAGTTTATTGATTGGCATTGGTTTACGCTGGGCGAATAAGGAACTCAGCGCGGGAGCTGAAAGCAGCATTCTTAAGGCGGCAGCCATTATTGGGCCTGTAGCAATTAGCTTAGGTCTAGCTTGCTTAGTGTTTGACTTAACCAAACCATTCCACTTTTGGTTGATCTTAATTCACTATAACTTCCAGTCTGTGATGGCAATCGGGGTGCTGGCGCTGCTGGCGTATTCTCCCTTGGCCTTTGCCTACGCGATTCTCGTATTGCGTGACGATTTACCAAAATGGGGTTTGGGTTTCCTAACACCTATCGCTAAGTTACTTATGCCATTTCGAAAGCTGATTGAAGTATTGTTGTTTGTCCTCGCTATTGGCGTAGGGGCTTACACTGGCTTCTTAATTTCGGCGATGAATGCCTATCCTATGCTCAACACTGCGGTACTGCCTGCGCTGTTTTTAGTGTCGGGTTTATCGGCGGGCGCTGCGGCAAATGCGGTACTGGCGTTGCTGATGTTTAAGACTGACAGCCACGACAAAACTTTAGTGAAGATGCACGGTTTAGAATTGCCTGTGATGGCGATTGAAATTCTGTTCCTGTTCATGTTGTTCTGCGCCTTGTACTTCAAGGGCGGCGCGGCGGCTGCGGCCTTAGCATCGTTAACGTCTGGGTTATGGGCAAGCGTGTTCTGGATAGGCGTTGTCGGTATAGGTTTTGGTATTCCATTGCTGTTTATGCTGCTACCCGCCGCGACTCGCCACACTAAGGGCGCGATGATCATGGTGGCTTGTGCGAGCTTAACGGGCGTACTCGCCTTAAGACACTTTATTGTGTACGCAGGGCAAAGCTATTTAAGCTGAGTGTAAGCTGGCTTTAGATATTGATAGATAAAGAAAAGCACTGGCAATGTCAGTGCTTTTTTATTGTTTGAATCTTGAGAAGGTTTGCCAGTACAAGCAGGACGCTTATTGGGGTAATAACTCGATAACCGACTTCACCGTTAGCACTAAGGCGCTGATACTGCACAGGACTAAGGTCGCTATTTTAGTCTTGTCTTTATCGACACTGCCCACCAATCGCCCCGCGACTAAATACCCTAAAAGCACTGAAGGTAGCAACATCAACGACAGCCACAGGTGCTTCAATTCTAATAAGCCAGTGATCGCCAGAATGACCATAGCTATGGTGGAACTAAAAATGAAGAAGGCCGACAGGGCGGCGCGAAACTGCGAAGCGTCTTTGCCTGACAATAGAATCGCCATCGGCGGGCCACCAATAGCGGCAATATTACCGAAAATCCCCGAGACGACACCCGCGCCGAAGAGGGTTTTCTTATTCACGGGTAGGCTGAATTTATACAGGCTAAGGATCACCGCGACCGCTACAATGGCGGCGATGGATAACCCGAGTATGGGCTGAGGTGCAAACAGTAATAGACTTGCGCCGATAAAACCGCCGGGCACGCGACCTAAGAGTGCATATTGCAAGCCATTGAATTCTAAGTGGCCACGTTCACGGAATAAGGTCAGTAATGCTATGGTAAATCCCATGGCGATAACGGGACCGGGCACGAGATCGGGGTCGACGATATACAGCAAAGGACTGGCTACCACCGCAAGTCCAAATCCAATCAGGCTCTGGGTTAAGGCGCCAAGAAACACGACCAGCGAGGCTAAGGCGAGTGTCTGTGGATCTATTAGAGAAAACATAGGATTCCATATAAACAAAAAGGGATCGTTAACGATCCCTATTGATGAGCACTGTGATATGACTTTGAAAGCGACGAGTCGCTATTCCATATCTTCCCACTCGATCCCCATCTCGTCCATCAGCAACTTGGCTTCGGCGGGAATACTGTCTGGGCTGTCTTTTGACAGATCTTCATCGTTAGGCAATGGCTGGCCAGTGTAGGCGTGCAAAAATGCCTCACACAACAGCTCGCTGTTGGTGGCGTGACGCAAATTATTGACCTGACGACGCGTACGTTCATCCGTGAGGACTTTTAGCACTTTGAGCGGAATAGACACAGTAATTTTCTTTACTTGTTCATTCTTCTTGCCATGTTCAGCATAGGGGCTGATGTATTCCCCATTCCATTCAGTCATTGACTCACCTGTTATAACGCTAAATTCGGGGCAGATTTTAAACCCTTACAAACAACAGTCAAATTATTGCTACTATTTCTTTGTGATTGCAAACAGATTTCTTTATGTTTAGACGTCTAAACGTCTTAACGCCTATTGACGATGGCGTTGTGCTTAGGTACATTTAGACGTCCAGACATCTCTATCAGTCTACCGAATTTAGGAGTCCACCCATGGCAGAGCGTCAATTAGCCACACTGGCAGTGCGTCAGGGTATCGAAAGCGATACTCAATATGGCGCAGTTGTGCCACCGATTTATTTGTCGACTAATTACGCCTTCGATGGTCATAAAAATCCCCGCGAATTCGATTACAGTCGTTCAGGCAACCCAACGCGCTGCATTTTAGGCGAAGCATTAGCGCAATTAGAAAAAGGCGCCACTGGCATAGTGACGTGCACTGGCATGGCGGCCATCACCTTAGTGACTACTTTACTCGGCCCCGATGACCTATTAGTTGTGCCCCATGATTGCTATGGTGGTTCCTACCGTTTATTTACCAACTTGGCGAAGAAAGGCCAGTTTAAGCTCATTGTGGTCGACCAAACCGACAGCCAAGCGTTAGCCGCCGCCATTGCGCAGAATCCTAAGATGGTGTGGCTCGAAACCCCATCGAACCCGTTATTGCGTGTGGTGGATATCGAAGCTATTGCTAAGGCGAGCCATGGGGTCGGCGCGCTGGTGGTGGTCGATAACACTTTTTTATCGCCGATATTGCAACAACCCCTATTGTTAGGCGCGGATATCGTTATCCACTCCACCACTAAATACATCAATGGTCACAGCGATGTGGTTGGCGGCGCAGTGGTTGCCAAAGATGCACAAATTGGCGAAAGCTTACATTGGTGGTCGAACACGTTAGGCTTAACGGGATCGGCTTTTGATAGTTACTTAACCCTGCGCGGCCTACGCACCTTAGCGGTGCGAATTCGTGAACATCAAGCCAATGCCCAGCGCATTGTTGAGGTATTAACGCAAAGCCCTGTGGTGAGCAAAGTTTATTACCCCGGTCTTGCGGATCACCCAGGTCATGCGATTGCAGCCAAGCAACAACAAGGCTTTGGCGCTATGCTGAGTTTTGAGCTCAAAGGCGGCGAGGCCGAAGTGGTGGCCTTTTTAGGTGCACTCAGCTTATTTAGCGTGGCGGAAAGTTTAGGTGGCGTTGAAAGTTTGGTGGCCGTGCCCGCAACTATGACCCACAGAGCCATGGAGCCGCAGGCGCGTTTTGAGGCAGGCATTAAAGACACCCTATTGCGTCTATCGGTGGGTATTGAAGATGCCGCCGATTTAGTTGCAGATATTCAAGCAGGATTAGCCGCCGTTGCGGCTTGTCAGTAGAGGAATAATAGATGGCACGTTGTCACTTACATAAATTTGGTGGCTCCAGTTTAGCGGATGCCGATTGTTATCGCCGAGTCGCCCATATCCTGTTAACCCACGGTCATAGCGATGACCTTGTGGTGGTCTCTGCGGCGGGTAAGAGCACGAATTTCCTGTATAAATTATTAGCGCTGCGTGATGCGGGTCAGTTGTGGCAAGAAGAATTACAAGTGCTGACCAGCTACCAACAAGGGTTGGTAGAGCAGTTATTGTCGAACGAACAAGCCCGCGATCTGCGCGAGCGTTTGGCGACAGATCAGGCGCAACTCATCAGTTTATTGTCCCTCGACGAACGTAACGAATACCAAGTTAACCATGTGGTGAGCTTTGGTGAACGTTGGTCGGCACGTTTAATGGCGGCGCTGCTGCGCGAATCTGGCGTGGCGGCAAGCCATGTGGATGCCTGTTCAATTTTAGTGGCCGATGAAGCCGCCGTGCCGCAAATTCGGGTGCAAGAATCCCGCGCTAAAGTACAAGCGCTATTGGCCGCCCACCCAAATGAACGCTTAGTGATCACAGGCTTTATCTGCGCTAACGAGCGTGGCGATACCTTATTACTCGGTCGTAATGGTTCCGATTTTAGCGCTAGCCTGATTGCCAGCCTTGCCGATATTGAGCGCGTGACCATTTGGACCGATGTAGAAGGGGTGTTCAACGCCGATCCTAATAAAATCAACGATGCTAAATTACTGAAAAGCATGTCACTTGCCGAAGCCGACCGCCTAGCGCGTTTAGGCTCGCCGGTATTGCATTCGCGCACTTTGCAGCCTTTGTTCAATACCGAAGTGAGTTTAGCGGTGCGCTCAAGTTATGCATCCCACACCGACTTTACTTTAATCGCGCCCCATAGTTCGTCGGCGAGCGCGCCTGTGGTGACGAACCTCAATGCAGTCGTGCTGTTCGGCTTTAAGCTCACGGGCGAATTAGCAAGCCTATTAGATTCGTTGATCGCCGCGGGTTTAACGCCATTGGCCCATTGGACGTCTGCCCATCAAAGGGTTGAGCTTGCCTATACCGCTGAAAATCAAAAACAAGTACAAAGATTACTCGACGCCGAGGCAGAAGCATTAGGGATCAGCGATCAGCAGATCAACACAGATCTCGGCCTAGTGGCGTTAGTGAGTGCCGATGCCGAACATTATCGCCGCAGCTTCGCCCGTTTATTAAGTCGTGACGCTAAACCTTTGTTTAGTGGTGACTTAAGCTTAGTGACGCTGGTGCCTCAGTCGCAGGTGAATCTGTTGACGCAAAAGGTACACCGCCGCTGCGCTGGGCCGCGTAAACGCATTGGTGTCTTGCTACTCGGTGTGGGCAACATAGGTGAGGCCTGGGTCGATTTGTTTAAGTCGGTGTCGCCATCACTGGATCATGAACTTGAAGCTAGCGTTGAGTTAGTCGGCTTAGTCAGTTCGAGTAAAGCCTTGATTAAATCCACAGGCATTAATCTTGCCGCGTGGCAGACTGAGTTTAATACCGAGGCTACGCCTTGGCAGTACGAGCACTTGTTCGAGCAATTAGAACGGGTTAACTGCGATGAGCTGGTGGCCTTAGATATCAGTGCTAGCGCCAGTTTGACGCTGCAATATCCAGAGCTGTTCGAGCGTGGCATCCATGTGGTGAGCGCGAATAAACTCGCAGGCTCGGGTCCACTGCCTTTCTACCGTGAGTTAAAACAGCAACTGGGTAATCGTCGTTTATTTTGGCGCTATAACGCCAGTTGCGGCGCAGGTTTGCCAATCCAACATGCGTTAAATGATCTGCGTAACAGCGGTGATAGCGTTGAAGCCGTGGGCGGGATTTTCTCTGGCACCTTGTGTTGGTTATTTGAGAAATACGATACCAGCAAGCCTTTCTCTGAATTAGTGATTGAAGCCAGAGGCTTAGGTATCACTGAACCCGATCCCCGCGACGATCTGTCCGGTCGTGATATGCAGCGTAAATTGCTCATTTTGGCCCGTGAAATTGGTCTTGAAATCGAGCTTGAAGATATTGAATTACGCTCATTAGTGCCAGCCGATTTGGCCGATATTCCCTTAGATCAATTTCTTGCCCGCATTGCCGAGTTAGATGCCGATCTGCTGCAACAATACGGTGCGGCGGCGGAGCAAAATAAGGTGCTCAGATACGTGGCATCCTTAGATAACAGCGGCCCAGAGCTTAAAGCCGAAGTCGGTTTGCAATGGATTGATGCCCATCATCCCTACGCTAATTTGACTCCAGGGGATAACGTGTTTGTGATCCGCAGCGTCTTCTATCAAGGCAATCCGTTGATCATCCGTGGACCGGGCGCCGGACGCGAAGTGACAGCGGCGGCGGTGCAGTCGGATCTAACGCAGATCTGTCGCGATCTCTTACAAGAGTAGACTGAAATTCAGCAGCTTAAAGGACTCATTCGAGTCCTTTTTTATTGGCTAGAATAAATCTATCGAATTAACCGAGATTAAATGCGGTTTATGGGTATTTTTTGGCTTGACTTACATCTCAGTTTCTCTAGTATATGGACATATAGACGTCCAAACGTCCATTTGAACTAATTCATACTAGCAAAGAGTAGCGCCAAGGGCGGTTGAGGAAATACACATGGCTTTTCATCACGCACAACATTCACAATCGCTGAACCAGAGCTTGTCTGAGCTTAATGGCGATATTAATGTTTCTTTTGAGTTTTTTCCGCCATCGACCCCCGAAATGGAACAGATCCTGTGGAACTCTATTCGTCGTTTAGAGCCGCTTAATCCTAAGTTTGTGTCTGTGACTTACGGCGCTAACTCAGGTGTGCGCGACCGCACCCACGGCGTGATTGAGCGTATTCAACAGGAAACCGACCTTGTTGCCGCGCCGCACTTAACCTTAGTGGATGCCAGCGATGAAGAGCTATTAGAACTGGCTAAGCATTACTGGAAATCGGGCATTCGTGACATAGTAGCGCTGCGGGGTGATTTACCTGCGGGCAGCCCTAAGCCAACTCGTTTTGCGGTGGATTTAGTGCGTTTACTGCGCTCAGTGGCCGACTTTGATATTTCCGTTGCAGCCTATCCAGAAGTGCATCCCGATGCGAGCAATGCACAGGCTGATTTGATCAACCTTAAGCGTAAGATTGATGCGGGCGCTAGCCGTGCCATTACCCAGTTTTTCTTCGATGTGGAATCTTACCTGCGCTTTCGTGACCGCTGCGTTGCCGCCGGTATCGACGTTGAAATTGTGCCAGGCATTTTACCTGTGACTAACTTTACCCAGTTAAAACGTTTCGCGGGCATGACCAATGTGTCGTTACCTAACTGGTTGCATAAGCAATTCGATGGTTTAGAAAATGATGCCGGTACACGCCAATTAGTGGGTGCAAACGTAGCGATTGATATGGTTAAGGTGTTGTCACGTGAAGGCGTGAAGGATTTCCACTTTTACACCCTAAACCGCGCCGAATTGACCTATGCGATTTGCCATACGTTAGGCGTGCGTCCTAAGTAAAACTTTATAAAATAAGCTAATAAAAACGCCGCAGAGAATGCGGCGTTTTGTTTTGTTTAAATTCTAAATTGAGCTAATAAAGTTGTTAAACGGACTGCGAGTTGGGCAAGCTCATCGCCAGCGCGTGCAGTTTGTACCGCACTATCTGTCGCATTAGTTGCAATGTCATTGATGTTATTAACATTCTTATTAATCTCTGCTGAAACCGCACACTGCTCATTTGCCGCGCTGGCGATTTGGATATTCATCTGGCTAATGGTGGAAACCGCATGGGTAATGGCTTCGAGTGCCTCACCCGCTTGGTGAACTTGGGATACACAGCTTTGGGTGGTGCGGGTGCTTGTTTCCATCGCATTGACTGTGGACTTAGCTTTATGCTGAAGCGCTTCGATCATCTGCTGAATTTCTGTCGTAGATGCTTGAGTGCGGCTCGCCAGAGTGCGTACTTCATCGGCAACGACTGCAAATCCTCGACCTTGTTCTCCCGCCCTTGCGGCTTCAATTGCCGCATTGAGTGCGAGTAAATTAGTTTGGTCGGCAATGTTACGGATAACCACAAGCACAGAATCAATTTCAGCGGTATTACGCTCTAATTCATTGATTGCACTTGCTGCTGTGGCTATTTCCTCGGCTAATATTGCGATAGTGGTTACCACTTTTTGTACAACTAATTTGCCTTGTTCGGTTGAGTCATTGGCATGATTGGCGGCATCGGCCGCATCGGTTGCGTTATGGGCAACTTCTTGTACCGTTGCGGCCATTTCATTCATTGCGGTGGCAACTTGATCTGTTTCGAGGTGTTGACGACTCGCCATCTTCTGGGTTTCCCGCGTAATGCTCGACATTTCTTCAGCAGAGGTTGCGAGTAAACTCGTGGCATCAGACACTTGAGTTACTGTGTGGTGGATTTTCTCCACAAAACGGTTAAATGCCTGCGCTAACTCGGCGATTTCATCTTTACTCGTTATGGTAATTCGACGGGTTAAATCGCCTTCGCCTTCGGCGATGTCATTCATGGCTTGGGTTGTTTCTGCTATTGGGCGGGTAATGCCCTTAGCAATAAACCAAGCAATGGCAGTGCCGATTAACATTGCAGCGAAACCGATGAGGATCAACTTGAGGCGAATATCCGCCATGACTTGCTCTGAATGGCTTCTGTCCATCGCAATATCTAGTACCCCAAAGACTTGTCCCGAGTAATCTTTTATGGCGTGGCGATACAAAGCGAAGGTTTTGCCCTCTAAGCTAATAGTGCGAATTACTTCATTGCCTTGCATCACGCTATTGAGTTCACTTATGGCCTGAATATCGGGCGTGAACGTGGCGCCAAATGCTTTAAAATCCGCACCATTAGGCAATAATAGTGCGATTTCAGCTTGATAAGCATCTTTGAAACTGTCGAAGAAAGGTTGTCCAAAGGACATACCAAATTCCACGGATCCTGTGTGTTGGCCTTGATAACCCATGGGCACTAAACCGCGAATGCCTAAACCTTCAACACCATATTCCAACCCGTTTAATGGCTGTTTTGTGGTGTTGGTTTCCACAATGGTTTTACGAATGGCAGTGAGATCATCACCGAATTTTTCGGGGCGATGTAATCGTAAAAAAGAGGTTGCCGGCGGCGTATGAAACTGAAATTGTTGTACGGCGAAATCTTGCTTAAGCTTGGCAAACAGCGGCAGAGTACGGTCTTTGAGTGCTGGGCGATCCCGTTCGGCGAAGTTACTTTGGATCTCTGGCGTCAGTGAAACTATCGTTGCCATTGCCTGTGCGAGTTTACCGGATGAGGCTATGTTGGCTACCGCAGTTTCGTACAGTTTATGCAGTTCTCTTTGCTCAGATTCTTTCACCTGACTGCTGAATTCCGACAGGACTAGCAGCATGATAAAGCTCATCATGGCCAACAGTAATAGACATATCCCAACCACAATCCTCGTACTAATTTTTAAATTCACCAAAGCCAACCTCCCAGTTCACTTCATCAGTCTGATTTATCTTTTTAATATTATAGAGATACGGCTGATTATATTTGAGATGGCGCCAGCCTTTTGGATTATTTGTTTCCCCATGCGACATTTTTGCGCCATAGGACACAGAAAATTTTTTTATATGAACACATTTACTTAGCCTGCTAACTAAGTATAATGCTTAGCACGCTAACTAAGTGGGTGGGCAAGATGCAAAAAGAATTAGAGCGACTAAAAGAGTTATCACTGGCGGAGCATTTAGGCCGTCTGCATCGACTGTGGCGTACCGTGGCCGATGTTGAGCTGGCGCCTTTGGGATTAACTCATCCCCGTTGGACGGCATTGTGGAAATTACTGCGTTTAGGCGACAGCGTGAGCCAGAAAGTGTTGGCCGATGCCTTAGAAATTGAATTGGCTTCGTTAATGCGCACCTTAGGGCAATTAGAAGAGCAAGGTCTAGTCGAGCGTCATTGTTGTGACAAAGATAAGCGGGCAAGGATTGTGAGCCTGACGCCAGCGGGATTAGATGTTTTAAAGCAAATGGAAGCGCGGATTATTCAAGTGCGCCGTGAGTTATTAGGCGGGATCAGTGCCGAAGAGTTGAGCGAATTTGAACGCATTATTAGCCTGATCAGCGACAACGCCAGCGCCAAATTAACCAAGGTTACAGACACCATTTTGTGAGAAAGAAGATGACACCGGATCAACAGTTTGCCCGTTTAGTAAAATTTGCCATGTTTGGCTTTGTGATGGTTTTTGGCTATTTCATGCTGGCCGACACTATGATGCCATTGACGCCTCAAGCCATGGCGACCCGTGTAGTGACGAAAGTGACACCGCAGATCAGTGGTAAAATCCAGACCATAGCCGTGGCCAATAACCAAGCGGTTGCCAAGGGCGATTTGTTGTTTCAAGTCGATCCCGCGCCTTATGAGTTAGCGGTATCGCAAGCTAAATTGGCCTTAGAGCAAGCCCGTCAAGATAATGCTGAGTTAGATGCCTCGCTACTAGCCGCTAAGGCCGAGGTCAATGCCAATAAAACCACCTCACAACAAAAACGCAGCGAGGCTAAACGTCTCGATGCCCTGTATGTCACCCATGGCGTATCGCAGCAGCAAAAGGAGTTAGCCGATAGCGATGCCGCAGCTGCTGAAGCAAATTTGCTTGCCGCCAATGCGCGTTTAGAAAAACTCAAAGTGAGTCGCGGCAGTTATGGCGAAGAGAATCTTAAAGTGCGTCAGGCGCAAAACCATTTAGCCCAAGCTGAGCTTAATCTGTCTTACACCCAAATACGTGCCGATCAGGATGGGATAGTGACTAACTTGCAATTAGAAGTCGGTAGTTTTGCGACCGTGGGGCAACCTCTGTTGGCCGTGGTATCGGATAAAGTGGATATTATTGCCGATTTTCGCGAGAAGAGCCTGCGTGGTGTCAATACTTCTTCGACCGCTTTGATTGCGTTCGATGGCGAACCTGGCCGTTTATATCGGGCGACGGTGAGCAGTGTCGATGCGGGCGTGAGTGCTGGGCAATTCGATGCCAATGGCCGTTTAGCGGCGCCGCAGGAGTCTGACCGTTGGGTACGTGATGCCCAAAGACTCAGATTGCACTTAATTTTGGATGGCAATGGGATGAAAGATCTGCCAGCAGGGGCGCGCGCCACAGTGCAATTGCTGCCAGAGAACGGCCTATTTGGTTTGCTTGCTAAGGTGCAGATTAAAGCAATCAGCCTGCTGCACTATATTTACTAGCCTATTTACTCGCACTAATTGCTGTTGACGGGCGAGTGACTCGCGGTTGGTGTGTGTTTGCCGTGAGTCGCTTGAGTGAACGCTTCAAAGCAACATAAGTGTGAATGCAGTATAAGCCAGCTAAACATCCCCAATTTTACGTATCGATAGAACAAGGCGACGAGCATGTTACTACGCCATAGCCCATTGACGGCCAACGATTTACGCCAGTGTTTACGGATTGCGACTGGCGCGACCATAGGTTTTACCCTGTGTAAAATGTTTGGTTGGAGCAATGGAGTCTTCTTCACTGTGACACCTATGCTATTACTCGGACTCGTTCCCGTGATGAATGGCCACGCCATGCGCCAGTTATTGGCCTCATCTGCCATGGCGGGGTTAGAGGTTGGACTGCTCGGTGGTTTCTTTGGCAGCCATCCCGGCCTGATGACGCCCATCGTCTTCCTGTTATTTCTATACCGTTTTGCTGCCATGTCCCGTGGCAGTTTGTTCCTCTTTGGCGCCAACGGAGTGCTCAGCCTCAGCATCATGCTGCACTTTGCTAGCTATCCCAATACCAACTTGAATGACTTAGTTTTCAGTAACTTTTGGGCGACGGCCCTGTCGGTTGTTATCGCCTACGCTATGACGGCACTCTGGCCCGATGTCGAACCTAGGGCGGCTTACAAGCCTGGACCTAAGGCGCCACATCGAATGCGCCACGAAGCATTACTCGGCGCGACCATAGCGACCGCATCGTTTCTGGTATTCCAAATATTTGATCTGCGGGATTCTATGTCGGCTCAGGCGACCACCTTGTTGCTCCTGTTTCCTATGCATTGGAATGGCGCACTCGACTATGCCCGTAAGCGCGCTATAGGTACTTTGCTAGGCGTGTCGTTTGGGGTCGTTGTGCAGTTGGTACTCTATGACTGGTCAGGACTATTGATATTAATCGTCCCCTTGCTGTGGATTGGACTGATGATCTTTAGCCAAGCCCATGTGCGAGAGGCAAGTGGCTCTGGCGTGGGTTTTGGCGCCATGACAACTTTAGGCATTCTGTTTGGCCAGTATCTGACCCCGGGCAACGATTTAATCTTCAGCGCCTTATATCGAGTGAGCAGCATTCTCACCGCCATCGTCGGCACGCTACTCCTGTGTTATTTGATACATAAGTTATTGAATCGTTTTGAATCGACGCGATTTGGTTATTGATTCTGGCTACTCGGGCTTGAAGACTTGCAGCTTACCCTTTCAAAGAGTAAGGTAAATTTATCCCATTTGGATTGAACGATAAATGAGCCTTAATGAACGCTAAGGCTCATTTATTGGCTGTTTTAAAAATGAGCGGCTGATTTAAAAATGGGTTTAGTGTATGAGTAGCTACATAAATAACAATAACCACCTATGCTTTAGAGCTTAACTCTCTTCAAGGATAGAACATGAAGATTAAAACATTCGTCATAGGCTTAACGCTATGCAGCGGCTATGCGGCCGCCTCCGTTGCGCCTTCTGGCAAACAATTGATGGAAATTATCCCCCAACCGGCACAGTTATGTGTGTCTTGTCATGGGGTAGAAGGTGAGGGCGTTGAACCAATCGGCCCTCGATTAGCGGGATTATCTAAACAATATATCTCGACCCAATTACAGCATTTCCAAGCGGGTGTGCGCCAAAACGCAACCATGATGCCGATGGCAATGACGTTACAAGGTGATGGGATTGAGCAAGTGGCAAACTACTTTTCTGCAAAGCCTGCCAATGAGGTCAAGCCCGTTATCCGCGGTGAACAGGTGGTTTTTAATGACGATACCGCTCGTTTAGCCTACCAAGGTGATTGGTCACGTGGTTTACCAGCCTGCGTGACCTGCCATGGTCCTTCGGGGTTAGGTGGCGGCTTATTTCCCCGTTTAGCCGGTCAGCAAGCGAGTTATATTAAAACTCAATTACTGGCATGGCAGTCTGGAACGCGCAAAGGTGATGTCGATGGCATGATGGCGAACGTAGCTAACAAGCTTACCGCCGCTGAGGTTGATGCCTTAGCGAACTACTTTGCTAATTTGAAATAAGGAGCTGGCCATGAAATATTCCGCAATGTTATTACTGGCCGCGATGGGGTCGTTAACCGTGCAGGCGCAAGCCGAATCGGATCCGCTGCAAGAGCGTCCAGATAAACAAGCCCCGCTGCCTTCTTTCCCTAAGATACCGGATCAAACCTATCTCGTCCCTAGACCTTTGAGTGCCATTCCTGAAGGCGCCTTTGGTGACAAAGTGCGTTTGGGTTATCAGCTATTTGTGAATACCCAACAACTGCGTGATAAGTATGTGGGCAACGAGCTTAATTGCACCAACTGCCATATGGATGCGGGCCGTAAAGCCAATGCTTCACCTCTATGGGGCGCGTATTTTGCTTATCCGGCCTATCGCAAAAAAGATAATAAGGTCAGTAGCTTTGAAGAGCGCATTCAGGGCTGCTTTAACTATTCGATGAATGGTAAAGCCCCTGCATCGGCGAGCCCTGAGCTAGTAGCGCTTTCTGCCTATGCCTATTGGTTAGGCATGGGTGGCTTGATGGACGAAGCTAATATTAGCGGCCCAGTCCCTGAGCTGAGTGATGCCGAGTTAGTTAAAGGTGCTAAACGGGAAGACTTCCCGCTACCTGAGATATTAGCCAAGGCGATGACAGTTGATCAGCGTGCCAACTTGCCGGGTCGTGGTTATCCTGAGATCCCAAAACCCGAACAAGCCTATTCACCTGAACGGGGTAAAGAGGTCTATGTCGCCCATTGCCAAACTTGCCACAGTGTTGATGGCCAAGGTCAAGCGATTGCTGGCGTTTATGCGCTGCCGCCGCTGTGGGGGCCTAAGAGTTACAACTGGGGTGCCGGAATGCACAGGGTCAATACTGCCGCATTCTTCATCCATGAAAACATGCCTTTTGGTAAGAGTATGCAGTTAACTAACCAACAGGCTTGGGACGTTGCAGCATATATCAACTCCCACGAGCGTCCACAGGACCCGCGTAGCAAAGGTGATGTGAAGCAGGCGCAGGAAAAATACCATAATGACAGCGATTACTATGGTGTCACGGTCGATGGCAAAGTGTTAGGCACTGAGTCCTATCCGATTTTTCCTAAGAAGTCATAGTTAAGCGGCTTTGATTCAGTGCTCGCTTGATGAAATAAAGCGAGTTAATAAGTTAGACCGAAAAGCCAGCAAGCATTTAGCTTTGCTGGCTTTTTTATTAATTAGCCCAAGAGTTTAGGCTTGTCATGGCACTTTCTCACCGACACGCAGCCAGTCCATCCTTGGATGCTCGACCGCCCCGTCTGATGTGAAAGGATTCACAAATGTCGTGATGGCATGGATGCCAAAAAGCGGCCATGGGGCAGGCGGTTGTCTTGTATAAGATCAATATGGCCTTACGGTCGAGTTGAATCAAGGTCGTGGGGCTTCACCCCACACCCGACCAAGGAGGACTGCTCGTCCTATCCTCCTTGGATTCTCCAAGACGCCCCTAACGGAGTTGAAAGCCCCTTGGGCATTTAGCGTCCTTATGCTATCGCGTCAGACGCTCGTCCCTGATTCGACTGACGCTATCTCGGCATATATGGACCCATCCGGTTTGCAAGACATTCGATAGCGATTTTGAGAAGAGTTCATTGCACCCATATATCCGGCCTGTTATCGAGGTATGCCTCTGGCCCTGATGGATATCTGCTTCTACTGTCCTTATCATCCTTGCGGCTTCGTAATGAGCCTATGGCCAGCTAAGGTTTTCAGTAGATCAGTCTGACTGTCTCATCATCAATTCAAGTGTCTTAGCAACTTGCTGGTTGGTTAATTATTAACGTTTATTGAATCTATTCAGCACTATAGTGGAAGCCGATACTCTTCCTCACGCGCCGCGATAACCCATGCCATTCTGGCGAGTTTATTGGCGACGGCCACACAGGCTCGGTTAAAATCGCGGCGTTCTGCTAACTGGATTGCCCAGCAGCTAAATTTATCCTGTTTATGACAACTGTGCTGCAACACTGTTCTTGCACCGTGGATGAACAGGGTGCGTAAATACGCATTTCCCCGTTTGCTTATTCCAAGGAGGTTATCTTTACCTCCACTGCTGTGTTGCTTGGGAACCAAGCCACACCAAGCTGAAAAGTGCCTGCCATTACTGAAATCTTTACCATCACCTGCGGCGGCATAAAAGGCGGTAGCGGTGACTGGACCAATACCTGGGATAGTTTCTAAACGCTGGCAAATCACATTGTTCTTAATTTCAGTGAGCACTTGTGCATCACAACCCTTAAGCCGTTTTTCTATATCACTAAACTCTTCATATAACTGATAAAAAATGGCCCGACCTTTGGTGGTCAGCGCATTGGTTTCATCCGCTAAAATATCTGGGAACTGTACTTTAAAAGCCGATTTACTTTTGGCTATCACAATGCCGTATTCCGCTAACATCCCTCTGACTTGATTGATTAAGGCGGTTGATTGTTTGTTTAAACGCTCACGCATACGGTGAAGCAGTTGCACATCTTGCTGCTCAACGCTTTTGGGTTTTACAAACCGCATGTTGGGTCGCTGCGCAGCTTCAGCGATGGCTAGCGCATCGTTGTAGTCATTTTTATTACCTTGCCGAAAAGGTACTACAAATTGAGGAGCAATTAACTTAACGTTATGGCCCAACAGCTCAAATTCTCTGGCCCAGTAATTTGCGCCACTACAGGCTTCCATCACAATTAGGCACGGCTCAATTTGAGCAAGAAAGGGAAGTAAGTCCTTGCGTCTAAGCATTTTCTTTTTGATTAACTTGCCAGCTTTATCGACACCAACAGCATGAAAAACAGACTTTGCGATATCTAAACCAATTGTAGTAATCTTCATAAGTGGACCCGTCCTCTTTCTGATGAGTTTTAGCGACTACATCGTGGCCCATTGTGAGGCCGATTAAAAGTGGATGGGTCCATTCCATTATCCATGGCGAGACTCACGCAATTTGCCTATTCTCCCTGCGGCAACTCCGAGGGGAGGCGAACTTCTGCTACTGAGATGTTCGCTGTTAATCCCAAAAGAGTTATGCATGTCCCATCTTTTCCCCCCATCTTTTCCATCCATCTTTTCTTGTCGACAAACCGGAAGTGCATTATGTTGTTGATTTAATGTGGGTAGCCATTTGTTAATTCTAAGGAAGAAGTATGATTTTAGAAAACATTACGTTTGGAAGTCAGGTTGCAGTGACTTAAAAAAGGCCATAAATGCAAAAAGCCACTGTCATCAGTGGCTTTTTGCATTTACGATTTCATAAGATTTACACTTGCGATTCTACTACTTACCAGCGCGGGTCATTTTATCTAAATAGCCCATGGCAAAGGCTGACAACACGAAGGTGATGTGGATTAACAGATACCACATGATTTTATCGTTATCGATATTCTTCACATCCATAAAGATTTTCAGCAGGTGTATAGATGAAATCGCCACAATAGAAGCGGCGACTTTGTTTTTTAATGAGCCTGAATCTAACTTACCGAGCCAACTGAGCTTCTCACTGTCTTCGCCCACATCTAATTGTGACACGAAGTTTTCATAGCCAGAAAACATCACCATCACGATAAGGCCACCCACTAGGGTGATATCAATCAGCGATAGGGTGACCAGCACCAGATCGACTTCGGTTATCTCAAAAATAATCGGTAGAATATGGAAGATCTCTTGGAAGAATTTAATGCCTAAACCGATTAGGACTAGGCTTAGTCCCAAGTAAATCGGCGCCATAATCCAGCGAGATGCATACATCAATTTTTCAAATATTTGTTCCATATGGAGTAAACCTTTAGTGGTTAAAGCGTAAAAATCGAATCTATGATGCTAAAACAATAACATACTGGGTTAAAGCCGCGCTATCGGCGGATAGTTTTTCAATTCGATAATGGGATGAAACTCTTTATGCGGCCTTGCGGCCGAGGTGGATCAAAGTCGTGGGGCTTCACCCCACACCCGACCAAGGAGGACTGCTCGTCCTATCCTCCTTGGATGCTCCATGACGCCCCTAGCGAAGTTACATGCATTGATTAGTGGCTTCGTGCTTATTCGAAAATCGCTAACGCTTCCGATGGTACATCCTCTATTTGTTAAACCAAGAGTCCGAAAGCTAACTCGGCATCCATGCCTCGCTCACGTGATTTTCTTCAACGCCCTTCTGCAACTTCGCAGGGGATGTGTATTCCTGTAGCTAAATTGTTAGCTATCGATCTGAAAAGAGTTATGCCTGTTCCGTATTTTTCTTTTAATATGCCATATTTTCATTTTTTTATACCTTAACAATAAATAATTCTAAAGTATTATTTCACGAGATGAAAAATAAAGATAAATTGTAAACGTTCAGTAAGAAATTCTTTTCAGATGCAAATTGATTTCTTCAGGCCTAGTTTTTCCTGTGCAGTATTAAAGGGATTTTATGTCAAAATTATTTCGTCAGCAGGTAGTCGACGAACAAAAGCAGCGGCTCTATGGAGATATATATTTAGCACAGCTACTATCGATATACACTATTATCGGTTGACATGGTATAAGTTATGAAGCCACCTTTTGATGATCAATGTCCATATTGCGGTTCAAGGGATACCAGTATTATTTGGAGTTTATTAGCGACTATAACTTTCCCGATTAACTTAGTGTTCTCATTTTTAATTGGAGTGCAACTATTTTCGATAAAAATGGAGTGCAATTCTTGCAATAATAAATTTGATAATAAAAGGTAGTATAACAAATTAAATAAAATATTTAACACATAGGAAGTATCTAATTACAAATGAAAGTCAGAGCTATTTGCAAGATGAAATGGAGTGGTACATCTATCTATGAAACGTTAAATTCTATTTTAAACTCAAAGTATAAATCAATTCTTAAAATAGTTAAAAGTAACAGGGTTGTGCTCTCTGTATAGTGCGTAAATTAAATTAATCCAATATAAAAACTTTTAGAAGAATGTATGTAGAAAGAAGCCATCATGCAAAAATGACCAGTTAGATGTGTTAGTTATGGAAGAATTAGTCACTGGAGGAAGTGTTGGGCCGAGTATGTTTTGGCAGATGCACCTAAACTTGTATGTCGTCAAGATCCTTGGGATGGTGCTACATATCACTTTTAATTAAATCTGCATCACGTATTTAATAGATAAATACTTGATATGTTTAGAGGTGCTCATGTACAACATCTTAATATACGGATTTATTCTACTCATCTTTCCAGTTACACTATTTGCAGACGAAAATATTTTTTATAAAGAAAATACAATTTATTACAATAGCGACATTAATCAAAACGGTTTCGACATTGTTAAGAATATCCACTCTAAACATAAAAATATTACCCGAGTGAAATTAAATAGTTTTGGTGGATATACTGATGTTGCCATTGTTTTTGCAAATTGGATTGTAAATGAAAATTTAGATGTTGAAGTTGATAAATACTGCATATCTTCATGTGCTAATTATCTTTTCTTAGCAGGTAACCATAAATATTTAAGCGAAAAATCATTTCTTGGCTGGCATGGTGGGAATATTCAATTAAAAAATGAAGCATTAACACCAATAGACATCCATACGATATTGAACTTTTCAAATAACTGTAATAGCAGTTTATTATCTAGCCTAGCCTTAATCACACCAATAGACAAGGTTATAGATGAATGTCTTTTCTTTAAAAAAATTGAAGTAAGTATGCTTATCACTATATATGGTCAAGTTAAACCAGCTATTTTCTATAGGGATAGAGTGCCGATGTGGAGTTATACCGCCGAAGCTCTGGAATATTTTGGAGTGAAAAACATAGTTTTATTAGATAATATTTGGACTCCAGAAAAAATCATCAACGGTAAGTTAGTTAGTTATTTCGAGTTGAATGAGATAGAAAAGCAAGTTACAATTAATAAATTTATAGCTGATGCATTTTACAGAAAACAAACATAGTCTTATGAAAAATTCATGGTAAATTTATTCATGGAATATTATTGATTAAATTATCCCATAAAAATTAAAGTGAAAAGGTGGAATGGTTTCATTAACTTCAAAGTTAGACCACTTACCAATCGGAGTCAGTATGTACCTCTATACAGTAATGATGATGCCATAGAGCAATAGAAGAAAGATGGGACAGGCACGAGTTTCTGGGATTAACAGTCAACATCGAGGTTACAGAAGTTCATCTTCCCGTGCGAAGTTGCTGAAGGGCGTTGAAGAAAATCGCGTGACGCAGACAGGACGTCTGCGTAGCTTTCGGGGGGAAGGGACGTCCCATCGGAAGCGTTAGCGATTTTTGAATAAGCACGAAGCTAGTATCTAATGCATGTAACTTCGCTAGGGTCGCCGGGGGATTTCCAAAAGGGGAATAGGCGTTTTTTCCCTTTTGGTCGGGTGTGGGGTGAAGCCCCACGACTTTCTCGGCCGTAAGGCCGTATAAAAACTAAAAAAGCCACTATAATCAGTGGCTTTTTTAGTTTAAGCGTTAACAACGCAAGAATTACACTTCTGGATTGGGCTCTTCACTGTAATCAATACCGTGATAGCTCAGGCAAGCGTCGACTTCATTGCTGCTGCCTAGGATGACGGCAACACGTTGGTGAATATGCGTTGGGGTAATGTCTAAAATAGTTTCATAACCCGTTGAGGCTTTACCGCCTGCTTGTTCGACTAAGAAGGCCATTGGATTGGCTTCGTACATCAAGCGCAGTTTGTACGGTTTTTTCGGATCTTTATTGTCTGTTGGGTAGGTGAAAATACCGCCACGTGATAGCACGCGGTGTACGTCGCCGACCATGGCCGCAATCCAGCGCATGTTGAATGATTTTTCGCGTGGGCCAATTTTACCGAGCAGTAAATCGGCAATATAGGTCTGCATTGGCGCTTCCCAAAAACGTTGGTTCGACATGTTAATGGCAAACTCTTGGGTCTCTGGGCTAATGCTCATGGCGGCGTTAGTCAGTAAAAACTCATTGGTTTCTGGGTGCAAAGTAAAGAGTTGCACACCTTGGCCAGTGGTTAATGCCAGCATGGTCGATGGGCCATAAAGTACATAACCTGCGGCTAATTGCGCACGGCCAGATTGTAAAAAGCTGGTTTCAGTCAACTCGCCACCAGGGGCGGGCAGGATAGAGAAAATCGTGCCGACTAACGAGTTGATATCAATATTAGATGAGCCATCTAGGGGATCGAAACACACTAGATATTGACCATTTTGGCTGACTTCAACCACATGATCTTCTTCTTCCGACGCCAAACCGCGCACTGTACCGGCAGCTTTTAATGCATCTTTGAGCATGTCGTTGGTGATGATATCCAGTTTTTTCTGGGTTTCACCTTGGACGTTTTCTTGCTCAGTCGCGCCTAACACGCCTGCTAGCGCACCGTGGCGAACGGCATGGCTAATGGCTTTTGAGGTGTCGGCTAAGGTTAAAATTAGCTGGGAGAGGGAGTCGTTCACTGCCTGTGAGGTCAGGTGCTGGGCCAGAGTCTGCATGTTATGTCCTTTAGAGGTTCAACAATGAGGTCAATTTCGTTATTTGCCGCGAATGATAACTCAGTTAGTCGACAATTTCAGCGATGTTGCTGATGCTTTTAGCGAATATTAGGGCTTTTAGGGATTATTTGGACTGAGCCGACGAGATGCTCCTAATTTGTATCTGTATATTGCATGCTATTTCTATTTGGGGTTTGCCTCTGGCACAATGTCGGCTTGTTTTTAATCGCTGACATCTTAGGCGATTATACTTCCAAGGAATAATAATGATTAAAAATAGGTTAACTTGGTTCCCTGCGCGCTCGCTTAAGGTGCGCGCCGTTCCCCTACTGATAGCGAGCCAAATAGCCATGATTTCGACAGCTATGATTTCAACAACCACCCCAGCTTTGGCAATGGAAGGCGGCAAACTGCCATTGACGATTGAGCGAATGAATGCCTCGCCCGCCTTAGCAGGCACCAGTCCCCGTGGTTTAAAATTGTCACCCGATGGGCTGCGCGTCACCTATCTTGCTGGCCGTAAAGACAATCAAAGTTTTTATGATCTCTGGCAGATGGATGTCAAAAGCGGTGAGTCGAGTTTGCTATTAAACGCTGATAAACTCGCGACCAATGAATTATCCGATGAAGAAAAAGCCCGCCGCGAGCGCCAACGTATTTATGGTGAAGGCATTATGGAGTACTTCTGGGCCGATGATAGCCAAGCGCTATTAATTCCGGCTTCTGGCAATCTGTATTATTTTTCCCTCGTCGACAATAGCGTGACCCAATTGCCGATTGGTGAAGGGTTCGCCACAGATGCACGCTTATCGCCCAAGGGGCATTTTGTGTCTTTCGTGCGGGATCAAAACTTGTATGTGTTAGATCTGGCGACGAAAAAACTCCAAGCTATGACGACCGATGGCGGCGGGGTGATTAAAAATGCCATGGCCGAGTTTGTCGCTCAAGAAGAAATGGATCGCATGACCGGTTACTGGTGGGCGCCCGATGAATCGGCTATCGCCTTCACCCGTATCGACGAATCTGCGGTCGAGCAAGTGACGCGCAATGAGATCTATGCCGACGGCATTAAACTCACCGAGCAGCGTTATCCTGCCGCAGGTAAAAACAACGTCGACATCGCATTAGGTGTGGTCACGCTAAAAGATAAGGCCATCAATTGGGTGAGCCTGCGCGAAGAGAATAGCAAAGACAAGAGCAAAGACATTTACCTGCCGCGTGTCGATTGGTTGCCCGATAGCAAATACTTGTCGTTCCAGTGGCAGAGCCGCGATCAACATCAGCTCGATTTGCAGTTAGTGGCGTTAGATGCACTGACTAAGCCAAAAACCTTAGTGAAAGAACGCAGTGATGCTTGGGTAAACCTCAATAACGATCTGCACTTCTTAAAGCAGCAGTCTGCCTTTATTTGGGCGTCTGAGCGTGACGGCTTTAATCATCTGTATCTTTTTGACTTAAAAGGCAAACTCAAAACGAAATTGACTCAGGGCGAGTGGGCTGTCGATGAGTTGGAATACATAGATGAAACCGCAGGCTGGGTGTATTTCACCGGCCGCAAAGACACGCCAATCGAGAAACAGCTTTATCGCGTACCTTTAGCGGGCGGCAAGGTTGAGCGCGTGAGCAAGCAAGCGGGGATGCACAATCCTGTTTTCGCCGATAATCAGAGTGTCTATCTCGATTATTTCAATAGCTTATCTCAGCCACCGCAAATCAGTTTACACGGTGACAAGGGCCAGCAATTAGCTTGGGTCGAGCAAAATGCGGTCAAGCAAGGTCATCCTTTATATGACTATGCGGGACTATGGCAAATCCCTGAATTCGGTGAACTGAAAGCCGAAGATGGCCAAGTGCTGCAAACCCGTTTATTCAAACCCGTTCCCTTCGATGCAAGCAAGAAATACCCTGTCGTAGTGCGGGTTTATGGTGGGCCACACGCACAGTTAGTGACCAATAGTTGGAGCGAGCAGGACTACTTTACCCAGTATCTGGTGCAACAAGGGTATGTGGTATTCCAATTAGATAACCGTGGCAGTGCCCACAGAGGCACTCAGTTCGAGCAGGTGATTTACCGTCATTTGGGCGAAGCTGAAGTGAATGATCAAAAAGTGGGGGTGGAGTATCTGCGTAGCTTAGCCTTTGTCGATGCCGATAATGTGGCGATTTACGGCCACAGTTACGGTGGTTATATGGCCTTGATGAGTTTATTTAAGGCGCCGGATTACTTTAAAGCCGCGATTTCGGGCGCACCTGTGACCGACTGGCGCTTGTATGACACCCATTATACTGAACGTTACTTAGGTCATCCCGAAGGTAATGAAAAGGGTTATGAAGCCAGTAGCGTGTTCCCTTACGTGAAAAACTATCAAGCGGGTCTATTGATGTATCACGGCATGGCTGACGATAACGTCTTGTTTGAAAACAGCACTCGGGTTTATAAAGCGCTGCAGGATGAAGGCAAATTATTCCAGATGATCGATTATCCGGGCTCTAAACATTCGATGCGTGGCGAGAAAGTGCGTAATCACTTATACCGCTCATTAGCGGATTTCCTCGATAGGCAGTTGAAAAACGCCAAATAGCAGGCATAAAAAAACCAGATCCTAGGATCTGGTTTTTGTGAATTGATGCTTATCGAATCAATCCTGTTGCTAATGCGAGTGTCGCTTAGCGGGCAATTAGCCTTCTAAGTTACCGCAAAAGCGATAGCCTTCACCGTGAATAGTCGCGATGATTTCTGGCGTATCTGGCAAGCTTTCAAAATGCTTACGAATACGACGGATAGTCACGTCTACAGTACGATCGTGTGGCTTAAGTTCACGGCCAGTCATTTTCATCAGTAGATCGGCACGAGTCAAAATTTTGCCTGGGTTTTCAACAAAGTGCAGCATAGCGCGGAATTCGCTACGTGGCAGTTTGTAAGACTCACCCTGCGGGCTCACTAATGAACGGCTGTTGATCTCTAAGCTCCAATCGTTGAAGCGATAGTATTCTACTGAGCTCTTTTCTTCGACTTCGGCACCAGCGCTGTTGACGCGAGTCAGAAGGTTACGAGCACGAATCGTCAATTCACGTGGGTTGAACGGCTTGGTAATATAATCGTCCGCGCCAATTTCAAGTCCAAGGATTTTGTCGACTTCGTTGTCACGACCTGTCAGGAAGATCAGACCGATGTTGTTGATTTCACGTAGTTCACGTGCCAACAACAGGCCATTCTTGCCTGGCAAGTTAATGTCCATAACGACCAAGTTAATTTTGTTTTCCTGCATAGCCTTATGCATTTCTGCGCCATCATTGGCCTCAGTTACCACATACCCTTCTGCCTCGAAAATACTTCTCAGCGTGTTACGGGTAACGGCTTCATCTTCAACGATCAGAATGTGCGGATTTTGCATATTATTTACCTAAATTTTAATCAGTTTATACTAACCAATAAGAGCAACTTACTTCGGGCTCTTATATTCATAAAAGCGTTGATACTTCCTTGAACTGCTTTGTGCTCAAAAGGAAAATCTTTACGGTGACATCTATATCTGGATGTAGATTAAGTGCACGTTTAAGTGTAATACGAGAAAACGTAATCAGTACCAACTTCGATAAGCAATAGTTAGAATAAGTTCCTTAACTATTGTTTTTTTTAAATGTTTAAAAGACAAATCAAATGTAGAACACATTTTAAACAGATGCCCGGTCAGTTCACGTTACTTAAAGCGATATATGTAACAAACTGTATTGAACGATAAGCATCTTGCTCAATCTGTTTCAACTCACCAGTACGTACATTGTACTCGTTTTAGTCATTTGTTAACAAATGAAATGTTAACAAATTTTAGGTGAGTCGGGGTTTTTACCATGATATTTACTTTAGCTATTGATTAGTATAACTAATGTATTTGCCATTCCTGTGAGCCAGTTCACGCCTCTTTGGATTTTACAATCACTCTGCTACACTAGCTTGGGTTCATTTTTCGATTAGACTACCAATGGACAATACGACTCAAGATTTGTGGCAATGTTACCAAGCGCCGTTATTTTTGCTGACTCAAGCATTATCCTGTGATTTTTCCTTTGCTGTTATTACCGCTCATAATCCCGCTTCAAAGCTGCTTTCTCCCAGTCAAAACCGTTTACTCGATCGCCAACTTCTCCGTGAAATTGAATTACTCGGCAGTCCCTATCGTGCTTTAGTGGGCGCGGCGCCGGATTTATCCCACATGGAAAAAAGCTGGGCCGTGTTTATCGATAGAACGATGGCGCTGCAATTGGGGAAGAAATTTAATCAATACGCGATTTATGTGGTCGAACAAGGGGATGTTAGCTTAGTGCCTTGCACCTTGGCCGGACATGATGAAGTGTGTTTAGGCAAATTTAGTGATTATGTGCAGCTGGTATACGAGTTACCCGATTTAAGCACTTAGTTGTTTTAAAAAGATTTTATTTAAATTATTCATTTGTTATGAAATTAGCATTGACTTCATTAGGGGTTTATTGCTACTTTTTTCGTCCCTTTCCCTAGGAAAGGAACAGAAGAGGAGCGTTAACTAGGTAGTCGGTCAGAGGAGCACAAACTCCAGCGATGACTGATGAGGGAGATTAACGCCGAGGCATAGATATGGTTGCTGCATGTTTATGTCGGTCGCTCAGGCTGAATCCTGACGATTGTCACCTGTAATTGGTGGAGAGCTTCTGGTGACGATTGCTGTTTCCCTTCTTTTGGGGTGCGTTATCATTGAGCACCAGGCTCTTCGAACGAAGTTAGTTCGGAGTGTGATCATGTTAGTTAATCAATATTTTATTCAATCTGCGTTTATTTCTTGCCCTACGTGTTTCACGGAGGTGCGCTAATGTCCCTCGTTGTCGCAAAATTTGGTGGCACCTCAGTCGCCGACTATAACGCTATGAATCGCTGTGCCGACATAGTGTTAGCTAATCCTCATTGCCGTTTAGTCGTGGTCAGCGCATCGAGTGGCGTGACCAATCTGTTAGTGGAATTGACTCAAGAATCCATCAACGACGATGGTCGATTACAGCGATTAAAACAAATTGCCCAAATTCAATACGCGATTTTAGATAAGCTCGGTCGTCCTAACGATGTGGCCGCCGCATTAGATAAATTATTGAGTCGCATGTCAGTATTGAGTGACGCGCTCGCATCACAACGCAGCAAAGCGACCATGGATGAGTTGTTGTCCCTCGGTGAGCAATGTTCTTCGGCGTTGTTTTCAGCAGTCATCCGCGAGAAAGGTGTTAACTCCAGCGCCTTCGATGTACGCCGAGTATTACGTACCGACAGCCACTTTGGCCGCGCGGAACCTCAGGTTGAGCAGATTGCGACTTTAGCTCGTGATTATCTTCAGCCACTATTAGCGGAACAAGTGATTGTCACACAAGGCTTTATCGGTGCCGATGAAGCAGGTCAAACGACCACATTAGGCCGCGGTGGTAGTGATTATTCTGCTGCGCTGTTAGCCGAAGCGCTACGCGCCTCAGCGGTCGAGATTTGGACCGATGTCGCAGGGATTTATACAACCGATCCTCGCCTTGCGCCCAATGCCTTTCCGATTGCCGAGATCAGCTTTAATGAAGCCGCCGAGATGGCGACCTTTGGTGCCAAGGTATTGCATCCTGCGACCATTCTTCCTGCTGTTCGTCAACAAATTCAAGTGTTTGTGGGTTCAAGTAAAGAGCCTGAAAAGGGCGGGACTTGGATCCGTCATCAAGTGGAAGATGCGCCCGTATTCCGCGCTGTGGCTTTGCGCCGCGACCAAACCCTGTTAAATCTTCACAGCTTGCAAATGTTGCATGCACAGGGCTTTTTAGCGGAAACCTTTGCGACATTGGCGCGACATAAGATCAGTGTGGATTTAATTACCACCTCAGAAGTGAACGTGTCTCTAACCCTCGATAAAACTGGCTCAGATTCAAGTGGCCAAGGTTTGTTGAGTGAGGCATTGTTGCAAGAATTATCACAGCATTGCCGGGTGCGCGTCGAAGACGGTTTGGCCTTAGTGGCGATTATCGGTAACCGCATCGCGACCACGCCAGGTATTTGTCGCCGTGTGTTTGAAGTGTTAGAACCACACAATGTGCGGATGATTTGCCAAGGCGCCAGCCCACATAATCTGTGTGTGTTAGTGGCAGAATCGGAAGCGGCGCAAGTGGTGAAATCGCTGCATCAAAATCTGTTCGAAGGCGCTTAATATGCTGCCGACAACATCGTCTCTGCAAATTGGCGAGCTTGCCGCAGGGCAAGCGCTTACCTTGCCTATTTACCATTTTAAGCCGAGCGACGATAAGGCGACTGGCCCCAAAGTGTATATTCAGGCCAATGTCCACGGCGCTGAAGTGCAAGGTAATGCGGTGATTTATCAGTTGATGAAGCAGCTCGAACACTGTGACATCCGCGGCGAAATCACCTTAGTGCCGCTTGCCAATCCTCTTGGGATCAACCAAAAAAGTGGTGAGTTTACCCTTGGCCGATTTGATCCTATTACGGGGGCGAATTGGAATCGTGAGTATTTGAATCAGGCTATCGATTTGCCGACTTGGTATAGCGAACATGCCAAGCTGAGTGATAGCGAGCTGATCCAAGCTTATCGTAGTACTTTGGTTGAAGCTTGTCAGCAAAAGTTGCGGCATGAATGGGGCATTACAACCGGGCATAGGCTTGCGGTTAATCTGCAGATTATGGCCCACGGCGCGGATATAGTGCTCGATCTACATACGGGTCCTAAATCCTGTAAGCATTTGTATTGTCCTGAATATGACTTAGCTGCCGCGCAGTTTTTGTCGATCCCTTATACGCTTGTTATCCCCAACACCTTTGGTGGTGCTATGGATGAGGCGGCGTTTTGTCCTTGGTGGCAATTAAGTGATTTTGCAAAAGCGCAGGGGCGAGATTTAGCCGTTGCTGTGTCAGCGTTAACCTTGGAGTTGGCGAGCCAAGAGCGCGTCTGTCTTGAGGATGCGTTGGTTGATGCCCAAGGGATTTTGGCGTATTTGAGCCACCGCGGCGTGATCGCTGAAACTGTTGCGCCCGCTAAAATGCAGCGCTTTGGTTGTTACCTTAAGGACTATAAAAAGTATCACGCGCCAAGTTCAGGGTTAGTGGAATACCTCGCGCCAGTGGGTGAACCATTGACTGCGGGACAGCCCTTAGTGAATTTACTGCGAATGGATTTATACGGTACAGTGGATGAGCTAAAGACGCTCAGTTTGCCCCAGGACTGTGTGCCGATTTTGCACTTTGCTTCGGCGTCTGTGCACCAAGGAACAGAGCTTTATAAAGTCATGACTCATGTGTTTGAGTTGCCGACGACATAATCGCCCGCTTAGAGCATAAGCATTAGCTCATAACATTCAGCTTATAAGAATGAACGAAAACAACGCCAATCCTAATCGATTGGCGTTGTTGTTTTTAAGGATGCTATAACCACTTAAATCGATAAAACAGTGCCATTTGTAGGGCGACGAGTGAGATTAATATGCCGCAGAAGGTGGCGAAGGCCCATGTGTTGTCGGCGCCCGGTATGCCGCCAATATTGACTCCGAGTAAGCCCGTTAAAAAGCCCAATGGTAAGAAGATGGCCGACACTAAAGATAAGAAATATAAGCGCTTATTGAGCTGCTCCGATTGCTGACTGAGTAATTCTTCCTGAGTCACATTCGCCCTATCGCGCAGGGCATCGAGATCTTCAATGGTGCGGATAAGCTTATCGTTTGTTTCCCTGAGCTTAAGTCGCTCAGAATCGTTAAACAGACTAACTTGCTCGGAAATCATTTTTGAAAAGGCTTCACGCTGGGGCGCTAAATAGCGGCGAATGGCGACAGTTTGGCGGCGCAGTTCGGCGATATCGGTGCGTAGGTCTTTTACATTGCCTGAGACAACGAGCTCTTCTAAATCAGAGAGTTGTTCTTCTAACTTATCGATGAACTCGACTTTACGGTTAGTGAGTCGCTCGCAGACAGCGACGATAAAGTCGCCCGTAGTTGCAGGCCCATTTCCCTCAAGGATCAGCTCGGCGACATCTTTGACCGACTGTAACTCGCGATCGCAGGTGGATATGATCCGCTGTTTATCGGCATAAATACGCACGGCCACCATGTCTTCGGGAGCTGAATTGGGGTTGAGGTTGACGCCGCGTAACGCGAGCAATATGCCTTCGCCGGCGATAACGGCGCGGGGGCGAGTATCTTGGGCGAGTAGGGCATCACTCTCGACCTTCGGCAGGCCGCTATTGAGTATCCAGTGGCGCGCCTTTTTATTGCGATAGCGAAGGTGCAACCAGAGTAGACCATCCTGCGGATCCCATTTTTCGATCTGTTCTAAGCTTAAGGTGGAACCCGCTTGGGCGCCGCTTAGCACTAAACTGTAGATAAATCCTTCGTGCATATCGCATTCCATATAACTTTCAAAATCATACAAACAAGCTAACTGATTTTACCGCGAAAATGAAGTCAGTACTCGTGCTTAACGGATATGAGGCCAACGCTAATAGAGTTAAATCGGCTGTGCTGCGGGAGGCGAGCAACTTCGGCAAGGATAGGTTAAAATTAGCGTTAGTAGGCTTAGAGCAAAGAGACAATAAAATGGAATACGAATTTCGGCGTAACAGTTTAACCGGCACTTTTCTGGCCAGCTTTAGCATGGATCATGAAGTGCTGGGGCAATGGTTTACAGAAGAATTGGGGCCTGAGTTAGCCAAAATTCAGCAAGTGTTAGACATGATTAAAGAAATTCAAACCGATAAACGAGGTGCATGGCGTCTCGTCGGTAATGATTTCACCTTAGAGTTAGAGCGTGAGCAGGCGCGGGTGTTTGCGAATACGTTAGGTTTCGAGCAAGAGTATGAATTAGAAGAGGCGATGTCACTCTATGATGCTGAATCTGAAGCCTATTGTGGCTTAGAGGATTTTGAGCTGGCGCTACTGAGTTGGCAGCAGTTTGTCGAGAAAGGTCTGTAATCATCCATTTAAATCCTATTCGATAAAAACATAAAGGCAATCATGGGATTGCCTTTATTGTTTGCGCCATACCTCGCTAAACTCAGGGATTATTGATTAAGGTAGCGCACCGCCATTTCGGTTCTCGACTTGGCATTGGCTTTACGCAGTAGGTTTTTCACATGCACTTTGACTGTGCCTTCACTAATGTGTAAATGCTCTGAAATCATCCTATTACTTAAGCCTTCCGCCAGTTGCTCTAGAATTTGCAGCTCCCTTGGCGTCAGGCTCGAAATCCATTCTTGCTCATCGGTCGCATCTTTTAGCTCGTAGAGGTATTCCTCCACTTCATCGCTGATAACTCTGTGGCCAAGCATGGCATTTTTGAGTTTTTCGAGCAGTAAATCGGGCTCAGTATCTTTGAGCAAATAGCCGTCGGCTCCGGCGCGTAGTAAGCGGATCACATCTTGTTTGGCATCGGAAACTGTGAGTATCACTATGCGCGAGGTGACGCCCTCTTGGCGCATGGCATTGAGCGTATCTAGGCCTGTCATGCCTTTCATATTCAGATCGAGCAAAATAATGTCGGGTTCATCGGTGGCGACGGCGGTTAATGCGTCTAAACCGCCACCAGCTTCACCAAAAAGGCTGAAATCAGGATCTGAGGCAATGAGCTGGCAGATGCCTTTGCGTAACAGGGGATGGTCATCGACCACAAGTACGGAATAAGGTTTACCCATTTGAAGGCTCCTGTTGAGAGGGGAAAATAAGTGTCACTCGAGTACCACTTGAACCTTTGCTGTGCTGCACAAGGTTGAATGAATGGTTAGGCTTGAGTGTATCGTCTTGTTCGTTGCATCCTTGCTCAATCGTGGTTGCCGTAGCAGGTTTAAATCTGCTTATCTCGTTGTCGCTAAATATGACTTTACCTGAAAGTTTGCTGGCTCGCTCATGCATAATCCCTATGCCAAAGTGTTGATCTCGTTCTTTTAAATGTCCAATACCTATGCCGTTATCGCAAACATTGATATTGACCATGCCCTCGTCATCCTTATAACAATGGATATTGATGAGGCTGGCCTCGGCGTGTTTGATGGCGTTTAGAGTCGCTTCTCGCGTGATCTGCAGTATGTGAATATGCTGCTTTGCCTCTAACCATTGTGGTGCAAGTTTATAGTCTAAGGTGATCTTGATATTCGTCTTGGCTCTGAGCTGCTCGAGCATAGCCTCTAGGGCACTTTTTAGATCGGGTTCTTTAATTGTGAGTCTAAAGGTCGACAGCAATTCCCTGAGCTGCACATAGGCAGTGCTCACGCCTTCATTGATTTCGGTTAATTGAGCCTCAATTGTTGGGTTGCGGCAGCTGTGATCTAAGTTTTTGCGTAATAAGCTAATTTGGATCTTAAGGAAGGACAGCACTTGACCTAAGGAGTCGTGTAATTCCCGTGCGATTACGCCGCGTTCCTCCATCAGTGCCAGTTGTTGCCTTTGCTCTGTGGCGTTGTGGATCACGATTGAGCGAGTCAGCATAATCGCGAAATTTTTAAATAGCGCGATATTCGGTGTTTGATCGGCAATCAACTCTAAGTAGCCCAGATTTGCTTGCTCAAATTGTAGCGGGAAACGGGTACTCTCTTGAGTCATATCTGGCCAGCCGCCATCGGCCTCAATCACTTCAAGCTCTTGCTCTGGATACTGGATAATGAGCCTAAGGTAGTCGAGTGACTCATAGCCTTTTAACTGATTTAGTGCCGCTTTGAGCGCTTTGTAATCGAGCTTATTTGCGTTTAATGTCAGTAGGTTATCGTATAAAAATGCCAGCTCATTGTTGGCCCGAGTGAGTGCTAAGGTTTTCTCTGCCACCTGCGACTCTAAATCGCCATAAAGCATAGCGAGTTCCTTGGCGGTTTTTTGCAGGGCATGGGTGAGCGCTGTGAGTTCGATATATTCGGTTTCGGGCATTTCGATTTCAAAATTGCCTTTAGAAATAGTATTCGCCGATTCCATAAGCTTTTGCAGTGGGATTACCACTTTCTTCTTAGTAAAACGCACCGCCACAAAGGCGATAATGAGCATGACGCTTAAGCCTAATATTTGGCTGGCGGCGAGGAGCCTGAGTTTAAAGGCGGCGTGGTGCTCCATCTCCAATACCAGTAAATCTATGGTGTCGACAAAGTCCTTAAGTGACGCCACATAGTCGCGGGAGTTTTCTTGCTCTATGTAGTATTTCATCACCAGCCATTTATCGATCACGAGCTGGTATTGATCGGCAATCTTACGTGGACTAAACCAACTATCTGAAGGCTTTAAGGTATCGGAATAGAGGGTGTTTTCGAATTCGATGATTTTATCGAGCGCAGCATCACTGCCAGAGTTGGCGTAAAACATCAATCGGTAGCTTTGCATCCGCAAAGAACCCGAGGCGTTAATCGCCTTAGCGTCGCCCAAGCTGTAAGACAAATTGATGATAGCAAAGGTCGATAAACTGCTAGAAAGCAGAATGAGTACTAACATTAATCCTAAGATTTTTGAGGTTAGACTGCCTCGTTTCATTAATCCGCTATTCATTTTAATGGCCGCTGTTATGGCACTTTGCAGTGGTTTTTACATTAGAAAATAATGTAATACATTAACAAAAGTATAGAAGTGTGAACAACAACACCTTTACATTTTGATCTAGCGCAAACTTCGACCTAGATACCCCCTAAGAGGTATATGTTTAGCGGGATTAAGTCACTAAGTTTGACCATGGAGATGTCGTGATTTACAACAATAATGCAACACGGAGATGAGATGATGAAGAAGATGACAGGTAAGTCCTTTGCACTAAGTGCACTGGTTGCCGCCAGCTTCATGGCGGCGGGCGCAATGGCGAGTGATAAAACTGAGCCTCGCAACGAAGTTTATAAAGACAAATTTGCTAATCAATACGCTAGCTGGCATGACACAGATAAAAGCACTGAAAATACCGATGTGTTAGCCTCGGACCCGAGCTTAGTCGTGCTGTGGGCAGGTTATGGTTTTGCGAAAGATTACAACGCACCACGTGGCCACATGTATGCCATTACGGATGTGCGTAACACTCTGCGAACTGGCGCACCAGCCAACGCGGAAGATGGTCCAATGCCTATGGCTTGTTGGAGCTGTAAGAGCCCTGATGTACCTCGCTTAATTGAAGAGCAAGGCGAAGATGGTTACTTTAAAGGTAAATGGGCCAAGGGCGGCCCAGAAGTCGTCAATACTATAGGCTGCGGCGACTGCCATGAGAAAGGCACGCCTAAACTGCGTATCTCTCGCCCCTTTGCTGAACGTGGTATGGAAGCATTAGGTACACCGTTTGCCAAAGCGTCTAAAAAAGACAAGCAATCTATGGTCTGCGGTCAGTGTCACGTTGAATACTATTTCGAGAAAAAAGAAGGCAGAAAAGGTTTCGTTAAATTCCCTTGGGATATGGGCACAACCGTTGAGCAAATGGAAACCTATTACGACGGTATTGAGTTCTCCGACTGGACGCATGCGCTGTCTAAAACCCCTATGTTAAAAGCGCAGCACCCTGGTTATGAAACTTGGAAACTCGGTGTTCATGGTAAGAACGATGTGAGCTGTGTTGATTGTCACATGCCAAAAGTGACTAACGACAAGGGTCGTAAGTACACAGATCATAAAGTGGGTAACCCATTTGATCGTTTTGAAGAAACCTGCGCGACGTGCCACAGCCAAAGTAAAGAGTTCTTAGTCGGCTTGACCAACGAACGTAAAGCGAAAGTAAAAGAGCTTAAAGGCCGCGCCGAAGCACAACTGGTGAAAGCGCACTTTGAAGCCGCAGCCGCTTGGAAAGCGGGTGCAACTGAAGCGGAAATGAAGCCTATTCTAACCGATATCCGTCATTCACAATGGCGTTGGGACTATGCGATTGCTTCACACGGCGCTGCTGCTCACGCTCCTGAAGAAGTCTTACGTATTTTAGGTACCGCGGTAGATAAAGCGGCTGATGCGCGGGTTAAATTAGCGCAACTGTTGGCGAAAAAAGGCATCACAGATCCTGTCGCTATCCCTGATATTTCGACTAAAGCTAAGGCACAAGCCGCTTTAGGTATGGACATGGAAAAAATGAATGCTGAGAAAGAAGCATTTAAGAAGGACATGTTACCTAAGTGGGATGAAGAAGCGAAAAAACGCGAAGCCACTTATAAATAATACTTAAGTAGACTTCAAAATAATAAAAAGCTCCTGTATAAGGAGCTTTTTTTATATCCTTTATTAAAGGATAAATATTAAGTTTTTATTTCAATTCTATATTTTTTGCATTAAGGTGTGCGCCGCTAGGAGAGCAGGTTCGTTTAAATAAAAAATTTAAATGGATATTAATGATAATGGAATAAGCAATGCTGAGATTGTTTCTTCGTTATCTTCATCTTTTACTCCTAGCTTATAATCATATAAGGGAATACTTTGATGAAAAAAATTACCGCGCTTGCAATATTATTAGGTTTCGTAAGTGTTAATGCCGCTGCTGCACAAGATAACTCATTTCAGCATGAAGCAGGCCTAAAATATAGCGCAAATTCTGAAGAGTTCAGCGATGGTCTGTGGAACGCGAATTATCGTTACTACATTAGCCCAGTTGACCAAACTAAAGGTCCTTATGCGCTTAATGGATTTTTAGCTCAAACGTCTAATGTTGGCGTTAATTACAGCAATTATGATGAATCAGATTTAGATACCATTGGTGTTGATGGCACTTATGTATTTGCTTCTAAATGGTTTATTGCTGCTAACTATCAACGTTCTGAAATCGGCAGTTTTGACTGGAACACTTACGGTGCAGAAGTCGGTTATTACTTCAACGATAGCTCTGCAGTATCTGCTTTCTATAACGATGGCAGCGATAGCATCGAAGAATCATACGGTTTAAAAGTGCGTAGCTTTATTGCACTGCAATCAACCACTGGTGTTGATTTGAGCGCAAACTGGACACATCAAGATTCTGACGACACATTCAATTTAGGTGCTGATTGGTATGTGACTAAATCATGGTCTGTTGGTCTAGGTTATACTGATGATGGTCATGATGATACTTTCGTATTAAAAACCGCTTATTGGTTACGTCTATCTGATAGCTTCTCTGCAAACTTTGAATTAGCTAGAGAATTAGATTCCGATGCTGATGGTGTATTTATTGGTTTAGGTCTGACTGGTCGTTTCTAATTTAATAATTGTAACGATATTTTAATATAAAGGTCACAAGTTAATGTGACCTTTATTATTTTACCCTAAATAAATTTAAGACTATTTTATCAGTTTTAATAATGCCCTAAAGCGCTCGCCTTGGGCCTGATGTTGTAATTCAAATAATAGTGATTCAACGTTCGTTAATAAGGCGCCTCTGGCTGTCATCATCTGAATACCCAGTTGTTTATTCTCAGCACTGCGTGACGAGACGCCGTCTGCGACGAGATGCACCGAATATTGCTGCTCTATAAGGTCACAACAGGTTTGATAAACACACACATGGGTTTCAATGCCCGCCAGTATGACGTGTTTACGATTTGTCTTAGTGAGTGCCTGCGCAAACTCTTCACAGTGCCAACCGCTAAAATGTTGCTTGGCAATGGGGGAGCCGGTTTTCTCTAGCAAGGTTTGAAGCTCAGGACTGGTTGCTCCGAGCTTATCGGGTAGCTGTTCTAACCATAGTATGGGTATTTCAAATAATTGTGCACCTTGGATTAAGGTCTGTAGTTGTTGGTGCAGCTTGTCACTGTTATCCATGATTTGTGCAAGTTTTCCCTGCACATCGACGATAACGAGAACACATTCTTCGGGTTTTAACATCGGGCCTTCCTTCTGCGCTTGATGATTGTCTTAGTGATGATCTTCGCTTTTGTCTAAGAGCTTGTGCTGTGATGCTCAGATTTCATCTCGATTTACGCTTCCCCAGTAGACCCCAATTTAACCTTGTTACCAATAGGCCTAAGGTCGAATAGCTGTTGCACTTAAACTGCTCACTAAAAGAGTGCGTTGCACTTGTTTGTGCTCGATCATGGTGCATTTTTAACCTTTAAAAATAACCTTGTTTAGTTAAAGTTTAAAATAATCAGTAAGTTAAATTGTTGGCCTAATGATTGAATTACCTTTGATACAAATTAATAACAATCGCGTTTTTTTGGAGGTCAGGATGAAACTAGTCAGCGCTATCATCAAGCCATTTAAGTTGGATGATGTCCGTGAAGCTATCGCCGGAATAGGTATTGAAGGCATGACGGTGACCGAAGTTAAAGGTTTTGGCCGTCAAAAAGGGCACACAGAGCTGTATCGTGGCGCCGAGTATCAGGTGGATTTTTTGCCAAAAGTAAAACTAGAAATTGCCACTAAGGCTGAAAATCTCGACATGTTGATTGAGGCCATCACCACGGCGGCTCATACGGGGAAAATTGGCGACGGTAAGATCTTCGTCGTCGACTTAGAACATGCTATCCGTATCCGTACGGGTGAACTCGATACAGAAGCGCTATAAGGGGCTGATAATGGAAGAATTAACAAAACTAGGTGGCACAGTCACTGAACTACGCTTTGCACTCGATACCTTTTACTTTTTGATCTCAGGTGCTTTGGTAATGTGGATGGCAGCGGGATTTGCCATGTTAGAAGCGGGCTTAGTTCGCTCTAAAAACACCACTGAAATTTTAACTAAGAACGTGGTTTTGTACGCGATTGCCTGTGTGATGTACCTATTGGTTGGCTACAACATTATGTATGTCGATAACACTGAAGGAGGCTGGCTACCATCGATTGGTACCTTAATCGGTTCTCAATCATCGGATGCGAGCCATGCATTAGAATCTGACTTTTTCTTCCAAGTGGTGTTTGTGGCAACGGCGATGTCAATTGTCTCTGGCGCCGTGGCGGAACGGATGAAGTTATGGGCTTTCCTATTCTTCTCTGTGGTAATGACTGCAGTTATCTATCCAGTAGAAGGGTATTGGACTTGGGGCCAAGGTTTTATCGCAAAACTGGGCTTTGTGGACTTTGCCGGTAGCGGTATTGTGCACATGACTGGTGCGACTGCAGCGATTGCGGGGGTATTATTGCTTGGTGCACGTAAGGGTAAATATGGCCCTAACGGTCAAGTGAATCCTATCCCAGGCTCTAATTTGCCGATGGCAACCTTAGGTATGTTTATTCTGTGGATGGGCTGGTTTGGCTTCAACGGTGGCTCGCAATTAATGGTGTCGGATGCGGCGAATGCGAGCTCAGTGGCAAAAGTGTTCGTAAATACTAATACTGCGGCTGCATTTGGTGCTATCTCTGCGCTTATCGTGTGTAAGATGATTTGGGGTAAAGCGGATTTAACTATGATCCTCAACGGGATCCTAGCGGGCTTAGTGGCGATTACGGCAGATCCGCTATCACCTTCACTGTTAATGGCGGGCGTGATTGGTGTGGTTGCTGGTGGTTTAGTGGTGTTCTCTATTGTAGGCTTAGATCGCATTAAGATCGATGATCCAGTGGGCGCGATTTCAGTACACGGCGTGGCGGGTTTTCTTGGGTTAATGTGTGTGCCATTATCCAACGCTGATGCGACTATTACTGGGCAGTTGACCGGTGCAGCCTTCATCTTTACTTGGGTATTCTGTTCATCCTTTGTGGTTTGGTATGCGATTAAGAAAACCATGGGGATCCGTGTGACTGAGGAAGAAGAATACAATGGTATGGATGCGTCTGATTGTGGTATCGATGCTTACCCAGAGTTTGTTACGGTTAAAAGTGCTGGTTAAGTAAACTGGCGAATGAATGGTGATTCAACTTGATGCCTAGCGTGGTTCGAGGGATAGTAAAGCAGAGCTTAGGCTCTGCTTTTTTATGGGGCTTGGTCATGGGTTAAGCTCAAGGCGGTTTAGAGTGGGGCTTAAGCAGGCTGCCGTGCATTACCTTACAGCATGATTTACCTACACTATTTACCTGCACCATTTACTGCACGAATAAAGGAGTGAACTATGAGCTTAAATGCCACAGCAGTCGGTCAATTTACGCGACTCAGTCTTATCGTTATTGCTGGCTTGATATCAGTATCTGCCTTTGCAGGGGAAATCATAGTTAACCGCTCGAGTGAGCCTGTCGATGCCTTTGCTGTGCGTGATCAAGTGCTCAAGGATTTTGAGTGGCAGGAGTCGCTTCGTCGTCAACAGCAGATCCAAATTCTGCAGGCTTTACCCTTAGGTTGTATTACTGTGATGAAGCCCTATCGCTATTTTACCTGTGGGGAGCATAACTATCGGCCATACCATTACCAGCAGCGTGAGCTATACATAGAGGTTGATCAACCTTCGCAGTAACTAACGTGTTAAATCACTTATAGTTATTTTTTAACGATAGCGATTGTCATTTTTTGTAACCATTTTATGTCGTCTTTTTCGCCATTTGTAATAAGCTCAAATAGGAGCTAATGGTGTGGGAGGACATATGTCAAAACTATTCCGAGCCGTATACCTGAGTGCCATAATGGGCACTGTACTCAGTCAGTTGGTTGCCTGTAGCTCGACGACCATCGCGCCTGATCCGTCTGATCTTGAGTCGCTACTTGCCGATTCATTGTTTACCCCTGTCGCCGATATTCCTTCCGTTGCGGATATTTTTTATCTGCCGCCTGAGGTGGTAACAGATGTAAAGCGTAGCTATGACAAATATACTTTTTCCCATAATAACGCCATGTTAGCCAACGAATGGTTAGCCAGTTATATCAATGCCAGCCAAACCAATAGCGCTAAAATTGATTTTCGCTACCAAGATAACCTGACCCAAATTGCCCGTGAAACCTACGCCCAAAGGGCAGGGAATTGCATGTCCTTAGTGGTCATGACTTCTGCGTTGGCGGATATATTGAATGTGGGCGCTGAGTATCAAGATATCGCTATTGAACCCATATGGGACAAGCAAGGGGATTTCTATTTAATCAATGGTCATGTGAACTTACGCTTACTTCCGCCCGAGAATTTACATTCAGTCTATGTGTCATCCGCAGCAATCTTAGTGGACTTCATGCCCGAGCGCGCCCTACGAGGGTATGGTAAGACCCGAGTGAATAAGCAAACCTTGATCAGCATGTTTTACAATAACATGGCGGCAGAGTCTTTAGTGAATGGCGATTTAGATAGGGCCTATGCCCTTATCAAAGCGGGTTTAAATGTCGGTCAGTTTGTCCCCTCACTCAATACGCTCGCCATTATTTATCGGCATAAAGGGGATGAGAAACGGGCCGAACAAGTGTATCGCTATGCGCTTAAGTTTGAGGCGAAAAATTTAACCACGCTTTATAACTTAGCCTTGATTTTAGGGGATCAGGGCCGGCTTGATGAATGGGCTGAAATCAATAAAGTGCTTGAATTAGCAAGGATACGTAATCCTTATTATTACTATGATATGGCGCAGCAAGCCTTCGATGAACATCAATACGACGAGGCTTTAGCATGGTATCAAAGGGCGTTGGCCAAAGCTGATTATCGGCATGAATTCTTCTTCGGTTTATCAAAAACCTATTGGGCGCTGGGGGATGAAAAGCGTGCCAAACTGAATATGGAAAAAGCGCTAGCTTTGAGCCGTGATGATTCAGAGCGTCATCGCTATCAAAACAAGTTACAAGTCATGCTGCACCATTAGTATTGGCTTGCTTTAGCATCCAGTTCTCTTGCATAGAGAACTGGATCAATTGCACTCATTCAAGCGTTTAGTCGTTAATACCTTAGCTGACAGGCATGGATAGCTCACTCGTACTTGCCGCAATCATTCCCCGCTTGCTTTTTATCCGCCATATTCGATTTTGTTCATTAAGGCTGTGAGTTAGCTGGCATATTTGAATTTTGATTTTTTTAAAATATATTAAAACAATAAGTTATATTTGATTTTTTGAAATGGAGACAACTTGGTTGCATTGGCGCTTGAGACTCGATAAATTGAACTCAGTATTGCAGTTGAGATCCCTTATCGCAGCGATAGAAATAGCCTAAAACACCAGAGTTGGAGCAGTAAAATTATGTATTACCAAAATGATGACGTTCGCATTAAAGAAGTAAAAGAGTTACTTCCTCCTATCGCGATTCTAGAACGATTTCCTGCTTCCGAAAAAGCCTCTGCGACTGTGTTTAATGCGCGAAATAGTATCCACAATATTCTGGCTAAGTCTGATGATCGCCTGTTAGTGGTAATTGGACCTTGTTCTATCCACGATCCCAAAGCGGCGTTGGAATATGGTCAGCGTCTGGTTACGCTGCGTGAGCAGTATAAAGATCAACTCGAAATCGTGATGCGAGTGTATTTTGAAAAGCCAAGAACCACAGTAGGTTGGAAGGGGCTGATTAACGATCCTTACATGGATAACAGCTTTAAACTCAATGATGGTTTACGTACTGCGCGTAAGTTGTTAGTGGACTTGAACGACAGCGGTATGCCAACCGCGGGTGAGTTTCTTGACATGATCACCCCGCAATATATGGCAGATTTAATGTGCTGGGGAGCCATTGGCGCCCGAACAACTGAGTCACAAGTGCACAGAGAGCTAGCCTCTGGTCTTTCTTGTCCGGTCGGTTTTAAAAATGGGACCGATGGCACCATTAAAGTCGCTATCGATGCGATAGGTGCTGCCAATGCACCGCACCATTTTTTGTCTGTGACTAAGTTAGGCCATTCGGCGATCGTTTCGACCAAAGGGAATCCTGATTGCCACATTATTTTACGTGGCGGCCGTGAGCCTAATTACAGTGCGCCGCATGTCGCTGAAATTAGCCAGCAGTTATTAAAAGCTCAGCTTGCTGACAACATTATGATCGACTTTAGCCATGCCAATAGTAGTAAAGAGTACCAACGTCAATTAGTGGTGGCTGAGGATGTGGCAGGTCAAGTGGCGACGGGGAATACTGCTATTTTTGGCGTTATGGTCGAAAGCCATTTAGTGGAAGGTCGTCAGGATTTAATTGAAGGCCAAGAGCTGTGTTATGGTCAGAGTATTACCGATGCATGTATCGGTTGGGATGATACCGAGCGCCTGTTGGCCATTTTGAATCAGAGTATTATCGAACGCCGTCAGGTTTAATTATCTGTACGTGCGAACATAAACCGCAACTATATCTGAATTAGTCGTTAACGATTGCGGGTAAAGTAAAAACAAAGGCGCTATCCCGGCGCCTTTGTTTTATCTATTTATTGCTTATTTCAACAATGTATTCATTTGCTTTGGCTAAGCTACCAAAGGCGGCAATAAGGTTGTTTCTACCTTTATCTTGTATCTCTGGATTGCCTGATTCGATCATCATCCACACCCAAGTTTGGATCAGTGGTAATGGCGGGTATTGAACTTTAGCGGAATCCAACATAAAGCTTCCTTTGATCTTATTTAATTTATTTGTCTTAATGTTCTCGCTAGAGCTTGGGCGTATGAATCGCCAAATCTAGCGCGTAGAGGTTAACAAATTCTATCGATTTGTATAACCGCCTCCATGGCATTTTGGGCAAAACTGCTAAAATAATCAACAGCAGCAAGGTTGAGCTAAGCTTTTCCCATAGCAAACTTGTCTTCTGTCATACGGCGCAGAGGTCAAGTCAAACGCAAGCTATCGGTATTTATACCAGCACAGAAATCAGTATAAATTCATTTATTATGAATATGCCAGTGTAATACGTAAGTATGACAGCTTGGCTTTTCATCGGATCAGAATAGCTGTGCATTGTGTCGTGAATAAGTCTATTTGTCTGTCAGAAAAATCTGATTGATTTTATTCAAGCTTTGCTCATTTCGTTTAGCTTAAGTCTGGTTTGTACTGTTACAATTGACATAACTCATTCAAGGTTATGTCCTATGCGCCCAACGTTATATTTTGAAGGTCCAGTCGATAAATTAAACTGGCACGTCATGAAGCTGCTTTGGCCTTACTTATTGGAATACAAAGGTCGGATTGCGTTGGCGATGTCCTGCCTCATCATCGCTAAGTTGACCAGCGTGGCTCTGCCTTTTATTTTAAAGCATTTGGTTGATACCTTAGACGCTGATAAAACCGCGCAAGCCCTTAGTGTGCCCGTGGGATTAGTGTTGGCCTATGGTGCGATTCGTTTACTGACGGCGATTACGGGGGAGATCCGCGATACCTTGTTTGGTCGGGTGACTGAGCGGGCGATCCGCCGTTTAGGCTTAGCGGTATTCGACCATTTACACCGACTTGATCTCGATTTTCATCTAGAGCGCAAAACCGGCGGTCTATCCCGTGATATTGAGCGCGGCACCAGTGGCGTGAGTTTCCTCATGCGGTTTATGGTGTTCAACATAGTGCCGACCTTGCTCGAAATTGTAATGGTGATTGGCATTTTCTTCTATAACTACGGCATTGCGTTTGCGGCAATCACTTTTGTTGCTGTGTTGGCCTACATCATATTCTCTGTGGTTGCGACCGAATGGCGCACTGAGTACGTACGTGATGCCGCCAAGGCTGACTCTTTATCAAATACCCGGGCGATTGATAGTTTGCTGAACTACGAAACCGTTAAGTATTTCAATAATGAAAAGTATGAGTCGCAGCGCTACGATCAAGCGCTAGAACAGTGGGAAGTCGCTAAACGTAAAAACCGCTTATCTTTGTTTGCGCTTAATGGCGGACAAGCTGTGATTATCGCTCTGGCGATGACAGCTATGATGGCGCTGGCGGCTTACCGAGTCACCTATGGCGATATGACCTTAGGTGATTTTGTGTTGATTAATGCGTTTATGATGCAGCTCTTTTTACCCCTTAACTTTTTAGGTTTCGTGTATCGCGAAATTCGCGGCGCCTTAGCCAATATTGAACGTATGTTTAGCCTGCTCGATAAACATCCCATGATAGTCGACTCAGCCCAAGCACTCGATTTTCAGCCCACCAAGGGCGAGCTGGTATTTGAAAATGTGAATTTCAGCTACGACGAGCGGCAAATTTTGCGGGACGTGAGTTTTAAGGTTGCTGCGGGAAAAAAAGTGGCCGTAGTCGGTGATAGTGGTGCCGGTAAATCAACGCTGATTAAACTGCTATTTCGATTTTACGATGTGGACCAAGGCGCGATTAAAATCGATGGACAAGATATCCGTCATTTGACGCAAGATGCGCTGCGACGGGCCATCGCTATCGTGCCGCAGGATACTGTGCTGTTTAACGATTCATTAGTTGAGAACATACGCTATGGCCGCCCAAGCGCGACGGATGAAGAGGTGCGCAACGCAATTAAATTAGCGCACTTAGAGCAATTTATTACATCACTTGCCCTTGGGTGGGATACAAAGGTGGGTGAACGCGGCTTAAAGCTCTCTGGCGGAGAAAAACAGCGGGTTGCGATAGCCAGAGCCATTTTAAAGGGCTCGCCCGTGCTAGTGTTTGATGAGGCAACATCCTCACTCGATAGCCGCTCCGAGCAAGCGATTTTGTCGGCACTGCGGGAAGTCGCTAAAGGGCATACCAGCCTTGTGGTGGCACATCGATTATCTACGATTGTCGATGCTGACCAAATCGTTGTATTGAGCCAAGGTGAAATTGTTGAGCAAGGTAATCATCAGACTTTGCTATTGGCAAATGGTCTATATGCCAAATTATGGCGGATACAAAATGAGCAGCAACATACTCCTCTGAGCAGTTAATAGCGCAATACAGTTCAGTCTTTATTCAGCTTTGGCTCTCTATACTCAAATGCCAACACATCAATCGGAAGAGATCTGGCATGGAAAATATTGCACTGAGAGTTAACATTGAAGGCAAAGAAGAAAAAGTTGCCACTGATTGGGATGCCATCATGGCGACATTGAAAAAACGTGGTGTTGATTATGATTCGCTGCAACGTATTCATGCTGAATTGAATGCGGGCCTACTGGTGACGACTCGGTGTCTTACTTTGGCTAAGGTCAATCCAGAGATGGTACTTGCGGGCGTGATCCGCGATATGCATGTGCCGACAAGTGACTATATGATGAGCATGCGCTAAACATCATAGAAAATGCGTTAGAAAGTCAGCGTTTGATGAGAATGTGGGAGGGTAGTGGTGAGCAACTATTCTCGATGCTCAAGGAAGAGTCATTTTGCTTTAACGCTTTATATCTTGTTTAAGACCAATAGTGCCGAATTAAGCTACGCCATTCAGCTTGCCAGCTTTCCAACCTTCGCATAAAAGATTCAATTTAGGCGCTGACTCATCGATCAAGGTGAGTCGAATGATCTGTCCTTCACGAAAACACACAAGCTCGCCTTCGATCTCAGTCAGGCGATTACAGCTCTTACAGCTCGTGCTTACAGTTTTACTGGCGGGCAGTTGGCTTACGAAGCTAGATTTCAAAGTGTTTCCTTAAGTTCAATTGTGGGTAAGGTATTTGAATAACGCCTCACCTCACGGATCTTACCTCTTTTGTGATACGCATTCAAATATACCTTATGTAAAACTCATATAGACAAAAGTTGTACTGGCTAATCACCGCAAGGGTTTGCGGCTATTTATCCATGTGCGAATAGAATTTGTCGAGTGAGATAGATAAACCGCTATCGAGCACAATTCGTACATGTGAAGGCTTAAGTTGTCTTGGCTCTGTCACACCGCAAGAGTGCGCGATTAGCCCTAAGTCATGGTGTAAATTATGATTATAGTTAGCGACCCGCGTCGATTTATCCCTAGGATTTAGCCCTTGTTGAAGTTTTGGATTGTGCGTAGTGATACCCGTTGGACAGGTATCTTTATTACATTGCAAGGCTTGAATACAGCCGAGGGCGAACATGTTGCCACGGGCCGATGCGATAAAGTCAGCACCTAATGCCAAAGCCCAAGCGACTCTAGATGGGGCGATAAGTTTGCCCGAGGCGATGACTTTGATACGTTTACGCAAGCCTCGTTGGATCAAGATATTGACTAGGATAGGTAAGCTTTCTTTCAGCGGTAATCCGACATAATCCATTAACGGTTGCGGCGCTGCGCCCGTGCCGCCATCGGCGCTGTCTAAGGTGAAAAAGTCGGGGGCTGAGTCTTCGCCGCGGCGTTCAATTTCATCACATAAATCTTCCAGCCATTGTACTTCACCGAGTACGGCTTTAATGCCAGTAGGTTTACCTGTAACTTCACGTACTCGTTCGACCATATCCAAAATGTCGTTCACTGACTTAAATTCGATATGGCCATTGGGGCTGATTGAGTCGTGTCCCTCAGGAATGCCGCGAATATGGGCAATTTCAGCATTCACTTTAATACCGGGTAAAATGCCACCTTTGCCTGGTTTTGCCCCTTGGCTCATTTTGATTTCGAACATTTTGACTTCTGGATGAATCGCTATCGCTTTCAGTTTTTCATCATCTAAATGCCCTTGTTCATTGCGAACGCCGTATTTGGCCGTTCCAATTTGAAAGACGAGATCGCAACCGCCTTTGAGATGATAAGGACTCAAGCCACCTTCACCCGTATTAAGCCAGCAACCCGCCTGCGCTGCGCCATGGGAAAGGGCGGTGATAGCTGGGCGCGATAGGGCGCCAAAACTCATGGCTGAAATATGGCAAATGGCTTGAGTGGTATAAGGTTGACGACAGTGAGTGCCAATCGTCAGCGGATGAATAGGAGTAATATCTTCATCTTGGGTCGGGAAGGCGGTATTCATAAACATGATAGTACCGGCAGTATCCAAGGGGCGAGTCGAACCAAAGGCTATGGTTCTATCAACATTTTTAGCGGCGCGGTAAACCCAGCTGCGTTCAGCACGGTTGAAGGGCAATTCTTCCCTGTCTTGGGCGAAAAAGTATTGCCTGAAAAACTCACCTTGTTTTTCGAACAGATATCGAAAACGACCAATCACGGGATAGTTATGCCTTACTGCTTGTTTAGTCTGCATTTTATCTGCGATATACATGTAAATAACGGCGAGTACTGCGAAGCCGATGACGATCAAAAATAGTCCTGAAAATAGATCGAGTCCCCACATAAACCAATTGAGTTCACTCATGTCATTTATCCTTATTCTTGTCCGTAACGGGTGGCGATCAAGCTCGCGGGTTGGCCATCATTGAGAGAGAGCAAAAACAGCTGGCTGTAGTCCTCTTCGCCGATTGTTTGGACCTCAGGTCCACCAAGGGCTTTGATGATTAATGGCACTGTGTTTGAATGACCAGCGATGAGCGTATTACCTCGTACCGCATGCACTTGTTCGACAATCAGCTGAATATGTTCTTCGATAGGTTTGGCTGCCTCGACTATCGTCACGGGCAAATGGCGAGCCTCGGCGATAGGCGCGAGTGTTTGCTGGGTTCGCTGGTATTGAGTCGCGATGAGTTGCGACAATGGCGTGCGGTTCAAGGCGGTGATCAGTGACGTTGCGCGCATTTCCCCCTTGGGCGATAACTGTGGGTCATTGGCTGGCGTGTCGGCTTTTTCGGCATGTCTGACTAAAATAATCAGCCTGTTTTCAGCATGGGCTTGGCTAATCGGGGCGAGGCTGAGGCAAGTTAAGATAATAAGACCGGTGAGCAAACTAAGGCGTTTGATATTGATGCTCGTATAGTGCTCAATAGTGCACTTAAGCATTTGTGTAAACACGTGAAAGCGGAAATGACTCAAATTGCGGCCTGCTGCCATGGTGTAACATCCTTTTCTATTGGCTTATCTCTAAGCTCGACGATAGTAATGATCTGCATGCGGGTGGATGGCGCTTTATGCACTTTATACAGAATAAACCCACTCAATTTATGCGGGCCTTATCATGACCTTGTGGTCACGATGGTACTTCAATTCTAAAAATTACTAAAGCTGGTTAAATTTTGGTCGATAATAAAGTCGACCCGAATTGAATGGATAGTCATCATGGAAATCAATAAACCCTCTCAAGTGCAAAGTACCCCTTTGCCGCAGAAAAAATATGCTGAAAATACGGCGCCTAAGGGTACCGAAGTGAGTGATTCGAAGGACGCGAAAACCACCGAAGTGACCTCGAAACAAACCGCGCAGCAAACGAGTAAGCAGCTGATGAATCAAGCGATTTTATCGGCACAGCAAGATGTGAATATCAAGTCAGGCGATCAGTCTATGATCTTGCTTTATCGCGCTGCGATAGAGTCGATTAATAAAGAGTTAGCGCCTACTATGGGCGAGAACGCGATTCAAACTGCTTACGATAATGGCGTAGATACATCGCCAGAAGCGACTGCAGATCGTATCGTGAGTTTTGCGACGCAGTTTTTTAGCATTCACCAGCAACAAAATTCGGGTATGAGCTTAGATGAGCAACTCGATAGCTTTATGGGAATTATTGGTGGTGCAATTGATAACGGCTTTAAAGAAGCGAAAGACATTCTGTCTGGCCTTAGAGTCTTGCAGGGGGATATTGCCGATGGTGTCGATAAAACCTATGGTTTAGTGCAAGAGGGACTACAGGCCTTTAGAGATAGTTTTAATAAGAAGACAGATGAGACACAATCGAGTGCCAGTTAACGCTCTGTTGTTTTCGGTTCTATCGCCATAAGCCCCTTATCATAAGGGGTTTTTGTTATGCGGAAAAAAGTCTATGCTGGAAGCCTATTTAACGTTTCGCTTGAGGGTACGCTATGTGGACTAGGGGACAAGTTATAGAACGTATTGATTGGAGCGATAAGTTATTTTCATTGCGCATCGCCGCCGAGTTAGCCCCATTTATTCCTGGCCAGTTTATCAAGTTAAGTCAAATGCAAGATGATAAGCGTGTTGCCAGAGCATACTCCTTAGTCAATTCTCCCGATAAACCCTATGCCGAAGTGCTCGCAGTCGCGGTAGAGGACGGCCTGTTATCGCCGCAATTGCAAAACCTTGGCATAGGCGATGAAATTGAAATTACCTCAACCGCGACTGGTTTTATGACCTTAGTGGAAATTCCTAAGGGTGGACTTCAAGGCAAGCACTTATGGTTTTTGGCTACAGGTACAGCGGTAGGGCCATTTTTGTCTATGCTCGACACCCATGAACCTTGGGAGCGTTTCGAAAAAGTCGTACTTGTGTATGGCGTGCGCGAGGCGCAGGATTTGGCGTATCTTGATAAGCTGCGTGAGTTAGAACGCACATACCCAGCACAGTTTACATTAGTCTTGAGTGTGACCCGTGAACCCTTTGCCGATGCGTTGCAGTGTCGTATACCCGAGGGCCTGGTCTCGGGTGAGATTGAAAAAAAGGCAGGAGTAACCTTAAGTGCTGCTGATTCCCAAGTTATGATTTGTGGCAATCCCGGAATGATCAATGGCGCGCAAAGCGCCTTACTCGATAAGGGATTAGTGAAGAATTTACGTCGTGCTCCCGGACAAATTACCGTAGAGAAATATTGGTGATCCCATTTTATATGGGTGGGAGCAAGCCGTTTTCGCTCCTAAATAGCCATAGCGTTTAATGCAAATATAAGGAAATTTTTGATGAAGTTGTTAAGTTCTCAAGCTTCACCCTACGCCCGTTGTGTTAGAGCCTTAATCCAGTATTTAGGAATTAACAATATTGAAGAGCAGCTAGTCAATCCCTTTGAAAACAGTGCCGAATTACTCGATGCTAACCCGCTAGGACAGATCCCGTGTCTCATCACTAACGATGGCGTGGCGTTATTCGATAGCGAAGTGATTATGCGCTACCTAGATGCTGAGCTTGGCGATCGTAAGATGTTTGGCATCTCAAGTCATAACTGGGTGTTGGAGTGTCAATATTCTTTGATAAAAGGCTTAATCGATAGCGCGGTGAAATTACGCCAAGAGCAGATGCGTGAAGATGAAGGCGTGAGATCGGCTTTTTGGACGGCTCGCTTTGAACAAGCATTGCTGCGTGGTCTTATGCAGGTTGAACTGCAAACCGTCATCACCCAAACCACGATTCAGGCACCGCAATTAGCCTTGATTTGCTTGCTTGATTATGTGGACTTTAGACATCCAGAGTTAGATTGGCGCAAGGTTGCCCCTGCGACGGCACTTTGGTTTAGTGAGATGCGTAATCTCCCCGCGTTTATCCAAACCCGTCCCCAATAACTGGATGGAGATGCTCAGCCATCGGTTGCGCGTCTTCCCTTTGGTCTATCACGGCGGTTTTGTTCTCCAAAAGCGCCGAATAAATCCCGCGTGACCCCGTATTCGACTCTGCGATCATTCCCTATTTGACGCCTATCTTCATGGTGTTGATAGCGGCATTGGCAGTGGGTCATAGTGCATTCTTCCATCGGGATTTCCGGCGCATCCTTCGATAGAAAACGTTTTCCAGAGAATGTTTCAACTTGCTTACAGCAACTGCCGTCATTCACTATGCTTACACTGTGAAAATGATGGGCTTGTGATGCATGCGGCTTAGTCCCGTCGGCGTGTTGATTGACAGCTTTAGCATAGTGTTTATGCCGCTTGTGGCCAGTGTTGAGTTTAAATAAGCCAAATAGCGCCACTGCGACTACGCCTAGCAGCAAAACAGTTAACATAACGCCTCCTAAAAGCATTTTAAGCAAATTAAGGTTCAGTTTAGTTTGATTTGAGATAATCACCAGTTTTGAGTTTAAACTAATTAAAAACAAAAAGTTAAATAGACTCTTGCCCTCCACTTATCTATCTATTACTCTTGCGCAACTGATAAGCATTATCATTAATGCAGCCATGTTCACACTCGCTGAACACGTCATCACTTTGGGGAGAAATCGGTAATGAAATGGGTAACTTGCGCAGCAGTAGTTGGGTTAATGTCGGTTGGGCATTCGGCGAATGCTGATGATAAATTAACAGTTTATTCTTATCGCCAAGCCTTCTTGGTGGAGCCTATCCTGACGCGTTTCACCGAAGAAACCGGCATAGGTGTGAATTTGGTTTTTGCAAAAGACGGCATTGCCGAGCGTCTCGCCCGTGAAGGTCGTTTATCCCCAGCAGATTTGGTGCTGACCTCTGATTTCTCACGTCTGGTTGAATTAGTCGATAAAGATCTGACTTCACCGGTTAAAAATACCCAACTCGAAAGCAATATTCCTGCCCAGTATCGCGATCCTGACGGCCAGTGGTACGCCCTGACCATGCGAGTGCGAAATCTCTATACGGCGAAAGATCGTTTAGGGCCGCAGCAAATTACCTATGAAGAACTCGCCGACCCTAAATACAAAGGCAAAATCTGTACCCGCAGTGGTAAGCATCCATACAACATAGCGTTAGTGGCATCTATGATTGCCCATCACGGTGAAGCTGAGGCGAAAACTTGGTTGGCAGGCGTGAAGAGTAACTTAGCGCGCAAGCCACAGGGTAATGATAGAGCCCAAGTGAAAGCGGTAAAAGAAGGCTTATGTGATATCGCCATCGGCAACAGCTATTATTACGGCAACATGATGCAAGACCCAGAGCAAAAAAGCTGGGCTGAAGCGGTGACGATTAACTTCCCGAACCAAGCCGATCGCGGTGCCCATGTGAACGTGTCTGGTATGGTATTAACCCGTCATGCACCGAATAAAGCCAATGCGATCAAATTGATGGAATTCTTATCAGCCGATGTGGCTCAAAAGGCTTATGCCGATGTGAATATGGAATATCCGGTGAAAGCCGATGTGGCACCTTCAACCTTAGTGGCTTCATGGGGCGAGTTTAAGTCGGATCAATTGCCTATTTTTAAACTGGCCGAATATCACCAAGCGGCGGTTAAGTTATTAGATGAAGTGCAGTTTGATCTCTAGCATTTTGCTTTAAGTGCGAGTGAAAAATTGCAGATTAGGTTATCAGCGCCATTGATTGGCGCTGTGACTTTTTAAGGATTGACATGATTTTAGGATTAGCCAGAAGCTGGTCGCTTGCTGGTTATGCGCTCGCCACCATACTGGTGTTGCCACTGGTTGCACTGATATTGCAAGCTTTGCAGCCTGACGAAGCAGTGTTTGGCCACTTGATGGCAACGGTTCTACCGACTTATATTATCAACAGTTTATTGTTGATCTTTTGGGTGAGTTTGGGCGCGTTATTACTTGCGTTACCCTGTGCTTGGTTGATGGCTCGCTGTGAATTTGTCGGCAGGCGTTATTTGCAATGGGCGCTATTACTGCCCCTCGCTATGCCGGGATATATTGTTGCCTACGTTTATACCGATTTGCTCGATTATGCGGGGCCAGTGCAGCGCAGCTTGAGAACGATTTTTAGCTGGAGTTCACCGCAGGATTATTTCTTCCCCGATATTCGCACCTTAGGCGGCGCGGCGTGCATGTTGTCGCTGGTGTTATTTCCCTATATTTATCTCTTGGCGCGTACCGCCTTTATGGAGCAATCCTTAAGTTTGGCCCATGCTTCGCGCATTATGGGCTGTTCGCCGTGGCAGAGTTTTTGGCGGCTTTCTTTGCCTATGGCAAGGCCTGCACTTGCGGTTGGCGTGGCTTTGGTGGCGATGGAAACCGCCGCCGATTTTGCGACGGTTAACTATTTTGCTGTGCCAACCTTAACCACGGCCGTATACGACACTTGGTTGGGTTATGGCAATCTGACCGCCGCCGCTAAGTTGTCGGCGATTATCTTGCTGGTGGTGTTTAGCTTGATTGGATTTGAGCGTTTCGCCCGTCGCAAACAGCAGCTATTCCAAAAGCAATCGCGCATCCAAGCCAGTGATTTGTATCGACTCTCGACAGTGCAAACCGCAGTTGCACTGAGCTTTTGTGCCACTCTGCTGCTATTAGCCTTTTTGTTGCCCTTTGGGATTCTATTGTCCTATGCCATTGGTTATTTTGAACAAAGCTGGGATGAGAGCTTTTGGCAGTTAAGCCTTAACAGTCTCAGCCTTGCGCTGATCACTAGCTTCATCTGTTGCTTAATCGCTTTGCTGCTCATGTTTGTACGCCGGATAAGCCCAAGACCCAGTGATGCCTTGCCCTCACGTTTAGCCTCGACGGGTTATGCCTTGCCCGGCACTGTGCTCGCTATCGGCGTATTAGTGCCGCTCACTATGCTCGATTTTGCGATTAACGATCTGGCGGATCTGCTTGGTTTAGACGGCCCAGGACTTATTTTGACGGGCAGCGTAGTGGCGTTGATTTTTGCCTTTTGCGTACGTTTTGTGGCAATTGCTATCGGCAGCGTTGAAAGTAGCTATAAACGCATCTCGCCATCGCTGGACATGGTGAGCCTGACTATGGGGCAAGGTCCGCGGCAGTTGCTGCAAAGAGTGCATTTACCTCTACTTGGTAAGGGATTGTTTGCGGGCGCGTTATTGGTGTTTATCGAAAGCATGAAGGAACTGCCCGCAGCATTATTACTGCGACCTATCGGCTTTGAAAACCTTGCAACCTATGTTTTCCAGTTTGTGTCCGATGAAAAACTCGAGCACGGCGCCTTAGCCGCGATTGTCATTGTACTGGTGGGCTTAGTGCCGCTGATTTGTTTAAACCGTTCATTGGAGCAACACAGCTGATGACAAACACGCTCAAACTTATGCAAGTTCATAGCGATTATCAGGGCCAGCAAGTACTCAAAGGTTTGAGTTTGACCCTCGACCAAGGGGAAATCCTTGCGCTGTTAGGCCCCAGCGGTTGCGGCAAGACCACACTGTTGCGGGCGGTTGCGGGCTTACAGGCGATTAGCCAAGGTGAAATTCAGATCAATGGCCGCGTAGTGAGTGGCGATAGCCAGTTTGTGCCTAGCGAACAGCGCGGTATCGGCATGATTTTCCAAGACTATGCGCTTTTCCCCCATTTAACTGTGGCGGAGAATATCCTTTTTGGCGTGGCTAAATTGTCGGCCGCCGAGCGTCAGGCACGGTTGGATGACATGCTAACCTTAGTCAAACTCGAAGGCTTAGCTCAGCGTTATCCCCATGAGTTATCTGGCGGCCAGCAGCAGCGCGTCTCGATTGCGCGGGCACTTGCCTATGAGCCGCAGTTATTACTGCTCGATGAGCCTTTTTCTAATATCGATGCCCAAGTGCGCTACGAGATGATGGCAGAAATTCGCAGTATTTTAAAACAGCGTAATGTCAGCGCGGTATTTGTTACCCACAGTAAGGATGAAGCCTTTGTATTTGCTGATACTTTGGCGATTTTTAATCAAGGCATTATAGTGCAGCATGGCAGCGCCGAAGCCTTATACGCCGCGCCAAACAGCCGTTATGTGGCGGACTTTTTAGGTAGCGGTAATTACTTACCCGCCGCAGTGCTCGATGGACACAGAGTTGCCACTCCTATCGGCCATTTAACCAGCCTTACGCCATTAGGGTTGCCGAGCGAGTTCAGCTGTTCGGTATTTTTGCGCCCGCAGCAATTGACGCTCAGCGCCGATGAGCAAGGTGTAGGTACGATCACAGAGCGGCGTTTCTTAGGCGCCTTTTGTCATTACTGGGTCAAAATTGAAGCCGCTTCTCACGCTTATTATGTCGAAGTGCGAAGCCAAATGATGCAGCTCACTATCGGCCAAAAAGTCGGGGTAACGACAGAGCCGCACTCGCTGGTGCTATTTGAATCTTAGGCATATTAATATTGTGCAGAGCAAATCTAAGCGGTCAGGTATTAATGCCACGGCGATAAGCTATCACCAACTTAAGTACGACATTTTTGCTTACGTTTAACTTGGGCCTATGCGGTATTGGTTGGTGATATTTTCGACCATCCTTGTTACCTTAATTTCTCCAGAGTGGGAGGAATTATGATAAAAACAATAAAATCAATTTGTACCTTAGTGACAGTGGCGACGGCAATATCGTCTTCAGGAGTGATGGCCATGGATAGGATCACGGGTAAAGCCTTTGCGACGCGCTCAGAAGTGTATGCCACCCATGGAATGGCGGCGACCAGTCAACCACTCGCCACACAAGTCGCTATTGATATACTCAAGCAGGGCGGTAGTGCGGTCGATGCGGCGATTGCCGCGAATGCCATGCTAGGGTTAGTCGAACCAACGGGTTCGGGTGTTGGTGGTGACTTATTTGCCATCGTCTGGAGCGCGAAAGATAAACGCCTCTATGGTCTTAACGCTTCGGGCCGCAGTCCAAAATCCTTAAGTTTAGAAAAGCTTAAATCCCTCGGCTTAGACTATTTGCCGCCGCTTGGGCCTTTGCCTGTTTCTGTGCCCGGCGCGGTGGATGGTTGGTATGAACTGCATAATAAGTTCGGCAAATTAGCTATGGCCGATAATCTTGCGCCCGCAATCCATTACGCCCGTGATGGTTTCCCTGTGTCCGAACTCATCGCCTATTACCTTGAGGGGAGTGGTAAAAAACTCGCTAAATTCCCCGGTTTTAAAGAAACCTATATGCCTAATGGCAAGATGCCAGCGGTGGGCGAAATCTTTAAAAACCCAGCGCTTGCTAATACCTATGAGAAAATTGCCAAGGGTGGCCGCGATGCTTTCTATAAAGGCGATATCGCCAAAAGTATCGATAAGTACATGAAATCCCAAGGTGGTTATTTAAGTTATGATGACTTAGCGAGCCATACTAGCGAATGGATAGATCCGGTTTCGGTGAACTACCGTGGTTACGATGTATGGGAACTGCCGCCCAATGGTCAAGGCATTGCGGCGCTGCAAATCCTAAAAACCATAGAGCCCTTCGATGTCGCTGCTATGGGCTTTAATAGCCCCGAATATGTACATTTATTTGTCGAAGCGAAAAAACTCGCCTTTGCTGACAGAGCTAAGTTTTATGCCGACATGACCTTTAATAAAGTGCCGGTTAACGAGTTGATTTCGCAGCAATACAATTATGATCGCGCTAAGTTAATCGATCCCAATAAAGCGGCCAAGAGTGTCGATGCGGGTAATCCAGCGTTGCAACATGGCGATACTGTGTACCTGACCACCGCTGATAAAGATGGCAACATGGTGTCACTCATTCAAAGTAACTACCGTGGTATGGGTTCAGGGATGACGCCGCCGGATCTCGGTTTTGTGCTGCAAGATCGTGGGCAAATGTTTGATTTAACGGAAGGGCGTTTTAATACCTACGCACCGGGCAAGCGTCCTTTTCATACTATCATTCCCGCTTTTGTGACCAAAGACGGTAAACCTTGGCTTAGCTTTGGGGTGATGGGCGGCGCGACTCAACCACAAATGCACGCACAGATTGTAATGAACCTGATTGATTTTAAAATGAACTTGCAAGAAGCGGGCGATGCCCCCAGAATTTTGCATATGGGTTCAACCGAGCCCACCGGCGAAGTGATGAATGATGGCGGCTATGTCAGTCTGGAATCGGGCTTCCCTGTGGAAACACGCCGTGAGCTTATCAAGAAAGGTCATGTGCTGCGTGATGGACTTGGGGATTTTGGCGGCTATCAAGCTATTGGATTTAATACTGAAACGGGCGTGTATCGTGGCGCTTCTGAGAGCCGTAAAGATGGTCATGCCGCCGGTTATTAACTTCAGCGTCACGCTAAGGTAAGCTTGAGGTAGAGTAAGCTTTGCTTCATTTATTCGATTAAACTGAATGACGAGACTTTCCAGTCTCGTCATTTTTACATTAGGGATCTTGGGCGTGATATTGCTACCTAATGAGCATTATCATGATAAACCAGAACAAACTGTGCGTTAGTTAATGTCATTTTCAGGTAAAGTTGCGGATAATATTGCCGAAAATGAATTTAGAAAAAGGGTGATAACCAAATGGATATTCAAAATATGCCGCGTGAACAGTTGGGTGTGTGTGCCGAGGGGAACTTACACAGTGTCTATTTGATGTTTAATGCCAATGACAATGTCGAGTCGCAATTACGTCCCTGTCTTGCCAACGTTGCGCAGTATATTTATGAGCTGACAGATCAATACTCTGACAGTGCATTCAATGGTTTTGTGGGGATTGGCGCTAATTATTGGGATAGCCTCTACCCCAATGCTCGCCCTGAAATGCTCAAGCCTTTCCCTGCTATGCAAGTCGGCAGCCGCGAAGCGCCGGCCATTGAATATGATTTGTTCGTGCATATCCGCTGCGACCGTTACGATATTCTGCATTTAGTCGCCAATGAAATCAGCCAAATGTTTGAAGACTTAGTGGAACTAGTCGATGAAGAACGTGGCTTTAGATTTATGGATAGCCGCGATTTAACCGGCTTTGTCGATGGCACCGAAAACCCTAAGGGGCGTCACCGTCAAGAAGTCGCTCTGGTTGGCGATGAAGATCCTGAGTTTAGGGGCGGCAGCTATATTCACGTGCAAAAGTATGCCCATAACTTGAGTAAATGGCATAGATTGCCGGTTAAAAAACAAGAAGATATTATCGGTCGCACTAAGCAAGATAATATCGAGTATGAGTCAGAGGATAAGCCACTGACCAGCCATATCAAGCGGGTGAATCTTAAAGATGCGAATGGTCAGTCGATGGAGATCCTGCGCCAGAGCATGCCCTATGGTTCGCTGAAGGAGCAGGGATTGATGTTTATCTCTAACTGCCGTACGCCGGAGCATTTTGAAAAAATGCTGCATAGCATGATGTTTGGTGATGGCGAAGGTAACCATGATCACTTGATGCATTTTACCAAGGCGATGACAGGCTCATCCTTCTTTGCCCCCGCATTGGATTTTATGTTGCAATTCGACGAATAAGCGTTCGATATCTGCCCAGATTCAGCATCAATTAACACGCACTTACGCTAACGCCTAAGTGCGTTTTTTATGCTAATGCGCAGGGAGCCATTTTTTGATATCGAGTTGCCATTGCTGGGCAGTGAAATCGATAAAGGCGCGCACCAGATTTTGCTGATAACTGCGGGACAAGTACACAGCCCACAGGGTTTGGCCTGGCGTCGTAAAGTTGGGTAACACTTCTTTGAGCTGGCCACTGGCAAGGTATTGATTGGCTAAGTCACAGGGCAAACGCACTATGCCATGTCCCCGCAGCGCCGCACTCACCAATACGCCCATATCGTTGGCTTTAAGATTACCTGTGACTTTTACATGCTCGGCTTGCAGCTCTTTCAGGAAAGGCCAATTTTGTTGCGCCGAGTGTATCAGGCAGTTGTGAGCCAGTAGATCGATGGGCTCGACAAGTGGTGTGTTGCTATCAAGGTAGCTCGGCGCAGCACAGATCACGGCATCTATGGTCATTAAACGGCGGGCAATCAAATTATCATCGGGCTGCTCGGTATAGCGCAATGCCACATCGACTCGCTCATCCACCAATTGGGCAAAACTGTCTGACATCACCAGCTGAATGCTGACCTTAGGGTGAATTTTAATAAAGCGGTCGACGACATCAAACAGGCTGTGCTGTCCAAGGCCAATCGGTGTGGCGATGCGAATACTGCCCACCAGTTCACTGTTATGGCTGTGGGCGCGGCTTTCCATGGCGGCGACTTCACTTAAGATCCGCTGGCAAAATTGCAGCGCTTCTTCGCCTTGCAAAGTCAGGCTGACGCTGCGGGTGGTACGGTGTAGTAAGCGTAAACTCAACCACTGCTCCACTTCTTGAATATGGCGGGATACCTGCAGGCGGCTGAGGTCTAAATGCTCGGCAGCTTTGGTAAAGCTGCCACAGTTTGCCACTTCGACGAAACTGCGTATTGCGGCAATTTTATCCATATTAGTACCTCAAACTGAAACAATAATGCTCATTTATTGATGTTTATCACGTGAATCACTGCAAGTAAACTGGCTTCAATGTAAATCATCAGAGAGAGTTAACGAAATGAAAATCGCAATTTTAGGTGCAACAGGTTGGATTGGTGGTGCAATTTTAAAAGAAGCATTGAGCCGTGGGCACCAAGTAACAGCGTTAGTGCGTGATCCGAGTAAGTTATCCGCTACTGACGTGGTTGTGCATGCTGTGGATTTAGAGCAGCCATTAGTTGCGCAAACCTTTGCTGGCGTAGATGTTGTCATTGCCGCTGTTGGTGGCCGCGCACAACAAAATCATGGCCTAGTGGCGAGTACGGTTCAGTATTTACTGGATGTGCTGCCTAACGCTAAGGTGCCACGTTTATTGTGGGTTGGTGGTGCAGGGAGTTTAGAAGTGGCACCGGGTGTGACTCTGGTTTCTAGCCCAGATTTCCCCGCAGCATATAAAGATGAAGCGTTAGCTCAGGGTGAAGCTTTGCAGGTATTCCGTGCGGCGCAAACTGCAATTAATTGGACCTTTGTGAGCCCAGCCGCTGAGATTTATCCTGGTGAGAGTGAAGGCCCATATCGCCTTGGTGGCGACAGCTTCTTTACCGATGCCAATGGTCGCAGCCGCATTTCTGTTACAGATTACGCTAAAGCCATGTTAGATGAAGCCGAACAGGGCACTCACGTAAATCAGCGCATCAGTGTGGCTTACTGACCTTAGCGTATAAACATCGGTGCGCGCGAGATTGGCTTAAATGTGTAACGTAATCGGGACAATGGCCAAATAATCAGCGCAAGATTGGACAGAAATGCGTACAGATGAAATAGAACAGGTCAGCAAGCTGACCTGTTTTTTTATTCTGCGTAATTGAATAAAGATTTGATGGTTTCTAAGGTATCGGCGATATCTTGGATGCTCGATGGACAAATAAAGATAGTGTCATCACCAGCAATTGTGCCCAAAATGCCTTCTGGTTTACCGATAGAATCCAATAAACGGGCAATCAGCTGCGCAGCTCCTGGGCTAGTTCGCACGACAATCATTGCTTGGTTATGATCGACGTCGAGTACCAAATTCTTCAGTGGGCTACCCGCGGTGGGTACGCCTAATTCGGCTGGTAAGCAATACACCATCTCTTGCTTAGCGTTGCGAGTCCGCACTGCGCCGAACTTGCTGAGCATGCGTGATACTTTTGATTGGTTAATATTACCAAAGCCTTCAGCTTGCAAGGCGGTGACGATTTCACTTTGAGAGCCAAAGCGCTCTTCTTTTAAAATCGACTTAAAAATTCTAACAAGGTCATCCTGATTCTTGGTCGTTTGCATAATATTATTATTCGTTATTCAAAAAAACAGGCCCATTTTGAATATTTTTAGAAAAATTGTCAACAAATAACCAGATTGGTTGAATAAAAATTCACTAACTCCCTGTGGTTAAGCGTTTGCTGGGGGCTTAAAAATACCAATTTGAGTAATTGTTCTACATTGCTTCTAACTTATTCCGGAATTCTTTTGTCCCACGACTAAGGGATAATTGAAATTGTTGTGACATTCCAGTAATGTGACGCCAACGTAAATTAGATCCATGTCACACATATCCGAGAAATAACGGAGATAACTATGAAAGTTGCTGTACTTGGTGCTGCTGGTGGTATCGGCCAGGCTCTTGCCCTACTGTTAAAAACTCAACTGCCTGCGGGTTCACATTTGTCTCTATATGATATCGCACCGGTGACTCCGGGTGTTGCGGTTGACTTGAGCCACATCCCTACTGCTGTTGAAATCAAAGGTTTTGCTGGTGAAGATCCAACGCCTGCCCTAGTGGGTGCTGACGTTGTTCTAATTTCTGCTGGTGTTGCGCGTAAGCCTGGTATGGATCGTTCAGATCTGTTCAATATCAATGCCGGTATCGTTCGCAACCTGATCGAAAAAGTAGCTGCAACTTGCCCTACGGCTTTGGTTGGCATTATCACTAACCCAGTCAACACTACTGTCGCTATCGCTGCAGAAGTGATGAAGAAAGCGGGTGTTTACGATAAGAACCGTCTGTTCGGTATCACGACTCTAGACGTGATCCGTTCTGAAACCTTCATCGCCGAATTAAAAGGCCTGAACGTTGCTGACGTTAAAGTCAATGTGATCGGCGGCCACAGCGGCGTGACCATTCTGCCATTACTGTCTCAAGTTGAAGGCGTGACTTTCACTGACGAAGAAGTGGCAAGTCTGACTACTCGCATCCAAAACGCGGGTACAGAAGTGGTTGAAGCTAAAGCCGGTGGCGGTAGCGCGACTCTGTCTATGGGTCAAGCGGCTTGCCGTTTCGGTCTGTCTTTGGTTCGTGGTCTGCAAGGCGAAGCTAACATCGTTGAATGCGCCTATGTTGACGGCGGTAGCGAGCACGCAGAGTTCTTCGCACAACCTGTGCTGTTAGGCAAAAACGGTATTGAAAAAGTACTGCCTTACGGTGAAGTGAGTGCATTCGAAGCTAACGCTCGTGATTCTATGTTAGATACGCTGAAAGGCGATATCAAACTAGGCGTTGATTTCGTTAAATAATCTTTCGGATAATCTTTTTAGATTATGACGAATTAAAAAACGGAGCCATTGAGCTCCGTTTTTTTATGCCTGCGTTTTACACTTTCTCAAGCTCATTCAGCGGCGCTTGGTGGGAATTTGGCAGTTATCGTCGCAGCGGGCTTTGCCTGTCAGTAAATAGGAGATACGGTATCTGTGTTTTGCAAAGCGCAGGTAAGTCCAATCGGCGACAGTTTTAATCACGGGCAGGCGTAATAGTTGGATCCAAGCACGTGTGCCTGTCAGTGCCCACGCTTTACAGGTGACATCTAACCCGAGTAACACTTCGCCCTTTGCGGTTTCACCGTGAAGAATAGTATTGGCGTAGTCTCTATCAATATGGCTGAAACGTTCACTAAAGTCGGGTGCATTTAGATCCTCAAGCGCAATAAAGTTGTTGGGATCGCGTGCTTTCAGTTGACGCATTTCGGCGCTACATAATGGACAGTTACCATCATAAAAAATCCGCAGTTCCATCGGGTCCACCTCTGATGACTTGATCACAATACTTGCTCTAAGCTCTTGGCTTGTGCACTTAAGCTTGGTTTCTTATAACCTATACGCAGATTAAAGGGTTTTAGATCGCAGCTGATTTAAATCTAATGTGTGTCTCATTTGGCTTTTTATTAGGTTAAATTCAAACGAGTACAGTAACATCTTGGTTATTCATAGGGTTAACTTGATTGTTGATTTTTAAGCAAACAAGTTAAAACCTGAGCAATGACGAATCAAAAGGATAGGTATGACATCTCCCATCATAATCACTGGCGTGGGTAAACGCATAGGTTACGCCTTAGCCAAACATTTTCTCGCCCAAGGTCAGCAGGTGATTGGTATTTATCGCAGCCATTACACCAGTATCGATGAGCTTAACGCCTTAGGTGCGACTCTGTATCCCTGCGATTTTTATGACGATGCCCAAGTGCAAGCTTTAATTGATGCGTTAACTCAACTGCCTCAAGTTCGCGCCATTATTCACAATGCCTCGGACTGGCTGCCGGATCACTGTCAGCGTGCACCGAGCCAAGTGTTGCAGCGGATGATGCAAGTGCATGTGAGCGTGCCCTATCAGTTGAACTTGGCCTTAGAGGCGCAGCTACGTGCCGCTGCTGGCGATGAAATCGGCGGCAGTGATGTGATTCATATTACCGATTACGTGGCAGAGAAGGGCAGTCAGAAGCACATAGCCTATGCAGCCAGTAAAGCCGCGCTGCACAATATGACGCTATCTTTTGCCGCCAAATTCGCCCCCGAGGTGAAAGTCAATTCGATTGCACCGGCGATGATCCTCTTTAATGCGGGTGATGACGCTGCCTATCAGCAAAAAACCTTAGCCAAAGCGCTGTTGCCGAAAGAGGCGGGAAATGCGGAGATTATTGAACTAGTGGACTACCTGCTGAATAGCCGCTACGTCACTGGTCGTTGCCATAATGTTGATGGTGGCCGGCATTTGAGGTAAAGAAAAATCTAGAACGGCCTGCGGCCTCTAGAGCGCCATTGCATAGCTCTAGAATCTAGATTCAAGAAGAAGTCGTTATGGAGCGACGCTCTGCTTTTTCTAGCAGCGAAGCGCTCTAGCTTCTAGCTTCTAGTTTCTTGCTCCTTCTTTTCAAAACGTCAGTACGCGACTTGGGGTGATGATAAAGGGCAAAGGCACATCCCAATGCTCGCAGGGTAAACTGGTCAATTGTTGACAGTCGTGGGCGTAACCCATAGGCAAAGGTTTACCCTTAAGTTGCCAGTTCGCCAGCGTTCTATCGTAATAGCCGCCGCCCATGCCCATACGATTTCCCATTAAATCAAACGCCACTAAGGGCGTGATAACCACATCGAGATCTGTTACTGGGATAATGGCGCGCACATCTAACTTAGGTTCTAAGATGCCGAATTGATTCGCCTGCATAGGTGTGTCAGCGCTGTAATGCAGGAATAACAATTGCCCTGCATTGAAGGGATGCAACCTTGGCAGATAGGTGTGAATCCCCAATTGCCACAGTGCTTCGATCAGCGGCGGCGTGGCAAGTTCGCCATCGTGGGTGAGATACAGGGCTACATGTTGCGCATTTTGGGCCTGCAATACATCGAGCATTCGTTGGCTGGCGCTTAAGCTTGCTTGGGTTTGCTCTGTTTCTGAAAGGGATTTGCGGGCGGTACGAATGCTTTTTCGTAACTGATTGCGGTTTTCTTGCGTATGAATGGCGATATTTGCCGCATGGCTGGCGACATCAGTCATTTCACCAACAGCAGCAACCTCTACGGCAAGGTGCGCCGTGTCGCTTTGGGTGTTCAAATGAGAAAGTTTGGAGGATATAGACATAAATTAAGATGCTCCCCAGAATGCCGCTACCGGTGTAGCCCTTGAACCGTAGGTTCAAGGCGGGTAAATGATTACCTCCTAAGGCTTCTCGGTACAAGCCGAGCATGCACAATGTCAGTAAAGCATTCACCCTGAGATAAAAATTATCGGCACAGGGACATTACCAGTTGGCATGCATCCCAGGGAGCAAAACGGTATTGAATCGCTAAAACATTGGTTTATGTTGATAAGCCAGTTTAGCCATTCACTGTGCGTCAGTCGGTTTAACTCAAATGGTGTTAAATCACCAAGGCGCACAGTTTAAATCTATTTAGTTGAACGCTCAACTAAGGCATTTTCGAGGGTCGACTGCAGCAAGCTGATCCTGTCGTCCATCTGTTGCATGTAATGCTTATTTTTTTGCTTTTCTTGGAACAACTCGTGTCCAATATTCAGCGCCGCCATAATGGCAATTTCTTCGCGGCTTAGGCTATTGGTTCGGGTTTTTAACGCTGTGAGTTGTTGTTCAACTCCCAATGCTACCGTACGTAAGGCATCCTCTTGACCTTTCGGGCAAGCGATAGAGTAGGTGCGCCCAAGTAGGGTAATTTCAACAGCACTGTTACTCATGTCGCGGGTGATCCTTTCGTTAGCCTCTTAGGGCGGACTATATAGGGCTGATATTAAAAGTGCAAGGTAAGCCGCAATTGGATTGGTCTTTGACGGCTTTGTTTGCTGTTTGTGTGAGCAGTTGGATAATTTTTTATCAGGGTGTGGCCGATTTCGCCATTATTGGGATTCAGTATTGGTTCAAGTCTTTATCTCTGCTAGCATTGCTGCTGGAAAAATCTTATTGGGATCTGATATGGCAACCCCTCCTTCGTTACGTATCGACAGCTTAAAACTCGCCTTAGATGCGGCTGAAATCGGCCAACATCCGGTAGAAGTTCACGGTGCTTTAGTCGGTTTAATCTGCGGTGGTGTAGAACAAACTGGCGACACTTGGATCAAGCCTCTATTCGACCTGATGAACGATGGTCAACCTTTACCTGCGCAGTTGCACCAATTAGTGTGTGATTTGTTTAATGATTCTGTCGCGCGTTTAGTGGATTTTGAATTTGGTTTCATGCCGCTATTGCCTGAAGAAGAAGAGCCGCTCAGCCAACGTGTTGAAGCCTTGTCCCTTTGGACCCAAAGCTTTTTGACTGGCATGGCGATTATTCAGCCGAAACTGAATCAAGCCTCGGCAGAAGTGCGTGAAGTGATCAAAGACTTGGCGGAAATTGCTCAAGTGGAATTTGATGTCGCCGACGATGAAGAATCTGAAGCTGCTTACACTGAACTACTCGAGTTTGTGCGCATCGCCGCCATTATGTGTTACTCGGAGTTTGGTCCTGAGATCCCGCTTGGCGAGACTGACGATACAGCGGTGGTGCATTAATTTACCGCGATTGTTTAGCGCTTAAGTTTAGCGCTTAGGTTTAATGCTTAATAAGTTAACGCAGTAGTGGCTTCATTTGATATCAAAGGCGGGCAAACCTGCCTTTGAATCTATAGCACTGGTGTTTTTGAGTGCATAGCACTGATGTTTACATCTTTTATGTTTACATGCCTCAGTGCCATGCCAAAGCTTGAATGAGATCCCCATGACGGCCACAAATCACATGGATACTTCAGTTCAACACGTCGACATCGCGATTGTAGGCGGTGCGATGGCGGGGGCGACTCTCGCGTTGGCTCTCGCGCGTCTTTCTTTATCCGCAGCTAGGCCGCTTTCTATCGCCTTAATCGAGGCGCACCTTCCCGATAAACAACATCCCGGATTCGATGCTCGCTCCATCGCTATCGCTCATGGTTCTATTTTCGAATTATCCCGTCTAGGTCTCTGGCCAAAGCTCGCCCATTTGGGCACTGCGATTGAAAATATCCATGTGTCGGATCGCGGCCACTTTGGCATGACAGAACTCAATGCGGCGCAGTTTCATTTAGATGCCCTAGGCCAAGTGGTTGAGCTTGAACGAGTTGGCCAAGTGCTGTTTAACGAGTTGAACAAGAGCGAGGTAAAACTCTATTGCCCCGCCAAGCTTGCCCAAGTGGAACCCGCCATAGAAGGCCACACCTTAGTGCTCGACACGGGCGATCGCCTTCAAGCAAAACTCGTGGTCGCCGCCGATGGACTGCAATCCAAAGTGCGCAGCAGTTTTGCTTTGCCCGTGACCCAAGTGGCCTTCGAGCAAACCGCGATTATTGCCAATATTCAAACCGACAAGCCGCATCAACATTGGGCCTATGAGCGTTTTACCCAAACGGGTCCCTTAGCGTTATTGCCTATGGGCGATAGCCAAGGTCAACCTCGCTTATCACTGGTGTGGGCGCTCGATGATGCACGGGCTAAACAGATGCAAACCGCGCCTAAAGCGGAATTTTTAGCGGCGCTGCAACAGGCCTTTGGTTATCGAGCAGGCACGTTTATCGATGTCAGCGCGCGCCATGCGTATCCGCTTAATTTGTCCTATATGCCAAGGCCAATCCATCACAGATGTGTATTTATCGGCAATGCCGCGCAGACACTGCATCCTATTGCGGGGCAAGGCTTTAATTTAGGCCTGCGGGATGTAGTGAGCTTACTTGAGGTGCTCAAAACGGCGCTAGATCAGGGTGATGATATTGGCTCCGCCGCCGTGACCCATGCTTATCTCAATGCCCGTGAGCACGACAGAAACAGCACTATCCGCAATATCGAATTTTTAGTCCGTGGCTTTTCAAACCAATACTGGCCGATGGCGCTGGGTCGTAACTTAGGCTTGCGCTTATTATCTTGGTTTCCGCCACTTAAAACCCCCGTTGCTCAAAAGGCGATGGGCTGGAAATAACTCGCTTTTCATTACTGGTATCGCAACGCGAAAAGGATGTACCCATGTTAAGTTCACAAGCCTATGACATCGCCATTGTGGGTGGCGGCATGGTGGGACTCGCCACCGCGATTGGATTGGCGCAGGCCAATCTTAATATCGTCGTTATCGATGCGGGCCACACGGATGCCGTTGTCGGCGAGCCGCGTTTACGGGTGAGCGCCATCAATAAGGCGAGTCAGCGCTTGTTAGAAAACTTAGGTGCATGGACTTATTTAGACACTTCCCGCGCCACGCCTTATCAAAAAATGGCGGTGTGGGATAAAGACGGTTTCGGCAAAATTGCCTTTGACGCCAACAGCATCAGCGAAACCAGTCTCGGCGCGATTATCGAAAACGATGCCATTAGCTTTGCGCTGGCCAAACGCGTCGCTGAGTTTGACAATATCACTCATATTGAAAACCAACGCTTAGAACGCATTGCCTTTGGCGAGCGCGAAGCTTGGCTGACCCTCGCCAATGGCGACAACGTGAGTGCTGCCTTGGTAATCGCTGCCGATGGCGCTAATTCTTGGGTGCGTGAGCAATGTAAGATCCCGCTGACCTTTTGGGATTACGGCCACCACGCAATCGTCGCGACGATCCGCACCGAAATGCCGCACCTTGCCACCGCCCGCCAAGTGTTTTTAAAGGACGGCCCGTTAGCATTTTTACCTTTGTATGAAGACAATCTCTGCTCCATCGTTTGGTCGGTGCCGCCTGAGCGCGCCAATGAATTATTGGCAATGGATAAAGTGCAATTTGAGCGCAACTTAACCGCGGCGTTCGATGGTCGTTTAGGGATTTGCCAGCTGGAAAGCGAGCGCCAAGCCTTCCCATTACGGATGCGCTACGCCCGCCATTTTGCCCGCCACCGTTTAGTGTTGGCAGGCGACGCCGCCCACACTATCCATCCACTGGCGGGCCAAGGGGTTAACCTCGGCTTTTTAGATGCGGCCAGCATCATCGAAGTCATCAGTGAATTACAGCAAGCGGGTAAGGATATCGGTGATTATGCCGAGCTGCGCGCCCTAGAGCGTTGGCGTAAAGCCGATGCAATGGAGATGATTGCGGCGATGGAAGGCTTTAAACGCTTATTCGAAGGGACGAATCCGCTGAAAAAAGCGATCCGCGATCTGGGCTTAAATCTGGTTGATAATGTCGCTGGGCTGAAAACAGTGTTCATACAACAGGCCATGGGCAATAAGTCGGCGCTGCCTAAGTTATGTCGTTAGCCTCGGTTGCGCTAATGTGATCAGAATTGCCGCTAATATCAGCATATTGACTGCAAGCTGCGCAAATCTGGTCTTCGCATGTAAAAAAATTACATGTTAAAGATGAGAAAATCTAATGACACTGACTTCGGATTAGAAAAATCTCCTGTATACAAATTTGTGACGCAAGGTATAATTTCGCCGCATTTTAGACCCTAGTATCTACACCCTACACTAGGCAGAGACCTGAAAAAGGCCGCAAAAAAGGGATAACAATGGCTAACAAAACTATTCTGTTTAACAAGCACTTAGAATCAAACGCTAAGATGGTCGACTTCCACGGTTGGGACATGCCTCTCAACTATGGTTCACAAATCGAAGAACACAATGCCGTGCGTCAAGACGCGGGTATGTTCGACGTTTCCCACATGACTGTGGTTGATGTGATAGGTAACGACGCTTGTGCATTTCTGCGTAAGTTGCTGGCAAACGATGTGGCTAAGCTTAAAGTTCCAGGTAAAGCCTTATACGGCGGCATGTTAGACGAAAATGCTGGCGTCATCGACGACCTCATCACTTACTACCTCACTGACACTAACTACCGCGTGGTAGTGAACTCAGCGACCCGCGAAAAAGATCTCGCTTGGATCGCCAAGCAATCCCAAGGTTTTGACGTCACTGTGACTGAGCGTCCAGAACTGGCGATGATCGCCGTTCAAGGTCCTAACGCTAAAGCGAAAGCCGCTGCCGTGCTCAGTGTCGAGCAAAACGCCGCCATCGAAGGCATGAAACCTTTCTTCGGCAAGCAAGCCGGTTCTCTGTTTATTGCGACAACGGGTTACACAGGCGAAGCGGGCTACGAAATTATCGTCCCAGAAGATGAAGCCCAAGCCATGTGGCAAGCATTGTTAGAGCAAGGGGTTAAACCTTGTGGTCTCGGTGCCCGTGACACTCTGCGTCTCGAAGCCGGTATGAATCTCTACGGCTTAGACATGGACGAAACCATCAACCCATTGGCCGCCAACATGGGCTGGACCATAGCATGGGAACCGAGCGATCGTGACTTCATCGGCCGTAAAGCCCTAGAAGCCCTGCGCGATGCCGGAACCAGCAAACTTGTTGGTCTAGTGATGGAAGAAAAGGGCGTGTTACGCCATGATATGCCAGTATTTTTCACTGACGCAGTCGGTGTAGAGCAACAAGGCGTGATTACCAGCGGTACTTTCTCGCCAACATTGGGCTATTCTATTGCGATGGCACGTGTTCCTAGCTCGATTGGGGATACTGCGGAAGTCGAAATGCGTAAAAAACGTGTGGCTGTTAGAGTAGTGGCGCCAAACTTTGTGCGCAACGGTAAACAAGCATTTTAAAAAAACGGAACAAGGAACAAGAACAATGAGCAATATTCCGACAGAACTGAAATACGCCTCTTCACACGAATGGATCCGCAAGGAAGAAGACGGCAGCTACACAGTAGGTATCACTGAGCACGCCCAAGAGCTGTTAGGTGACATGGTTTTCGTTGAACTTCCAGAAGTTGGCGACACTGTAACAGCTGGTGAAGACTGTGCTGTAGCTGAATCAGTAAAAGCGGCGTCTGACATTTATGCCCCAATTTCTGGCGAAGTGATTGCCGTGAACGAAGCGCTGGAAGATTCTCCAGAACTCGTTAACAGCAGCGCTTACGGCGAAGGCTGGTTCTTCCGCGTAATGCCTTCTGACGAATCAGAAGTCGACGCCCTGCTGGATGCCGAAGGCTACCAAGCTGTAATCGACGAAGATTAATCGTCGACGCTAACGAAGCCCTGAGGGGCTTCGTTTGTTTTAGCGCAAGATTGACATAACAACAGCCCGTTAATCAGTACCCTACAGTTCTGAATTTCGGCAAATCTGGAACAAGGTTTATCATGACCAAGCAAACCCTTACTCAGTTAGAACAGCACGATTTATTCTTACGTCGTCATATCGGCCCAGATAGTAACCAACAGCAAGCGATGCTGAATTTTGTTGGTGCTGAGTCACTGGAAGATCTGACCGCGCAAATCGTGCCTGAGTCGATCCGTTTAAGCCAAGACCTGAGCATTGGTGATTCCTGCGGCGAAGCCGAAGGCATTGCCTACATTCGTGGTTTAGCGGACCAAAACCAAGTATTTAAGAGCTACATAGGTATGGGTTACTACGGCACTCAAGTGCCAAACGTGATCCTGCGTAACGTATTTGAAAACCCAGGTTGGTACACGGCTTACACGCCATATCAGCCAGAAATCGCCCAAGGCCGTTTAGAAGCCATTCTAAACTTCCAACAAGTGTCGATGGACTTAACGGGTTTAGATTTGGCTTCTGCTTCTTTACTAGATGAAGCAACCGCTGCTGCCGAAGCGATGGCGCTGGCAAAGCGTGTTTCTAAAGCGAAAAAAGCCAATATCTTCTTCGTTGCCGATGATGTGTTCCCGCAAACCTTAGACGTAGTAAAAACTCGCGCTGAGTGTTTTGGTTTTGAAGTGGTGGTTGGCCCTGCAAGCGAAGCCGTTAACTACGAGCTGTTTGGTGCTTTGTTCCAATATACTAACCGTTTCGGTCAAATCACTGACTTCACCGAATTATTCGCAACTCTGCGTGCGAAGAATGTGATTGTGACTGTCGCCGCCGACATTATGTCTTTGGTATTACTGAAATCACCGGGCTCTATGGGCGCCGATGTGGTATTTGGTAGTGCACAGCGTTTTGGCGTGCCAATGGGCTTTGGTGGTCCACACGCGGCTTTCTTCGTTGCCCGTGACGAACACAAACGTTCTATGCCTGGCCGTATCATTGGCGTGTCAAAAGACGCCCGTGGTAACCGCGCACTGCGTATGGCGATGCAAACTCGCGAACAACATATCCGCCGCGAAAAAGCCAACTCAAACATTTGTACTGCACAAATTTTATTAGCGAACATGGCGTCTTTCTACGCCGTATTCCACGGCCCAGATGGCCTGAAAACCATCGCGTCACGCATTAACCGTTTTGCCGATATTTTAGCGGCAGGTTTACAAGCGAAGGGCGTGAGCTTAGTCAACAGCACTTGGTTTGATACCATCAGCATCAAAGGCTTAGATGTTGCTGCCGTTAATGCACGCGCACTGGCTGCTGAAATGAACCTACGTTTCGATACCGACGGCACTGTGGGCGTGAGTTTAGATGAAACCACATTGCGCACAGATATCGACGCCTTGTTTGATGTGATCTTAGGTGCTGGCCATGGTTTAGATGTTGCCGCGTTAGACGCGCAAATCGTGAGCCAAGGTAGCCAATCGATTCCTGCTGCACTCGTGCGCCAAGATGCGATTTTAAGCCACCCGACGTTCAATCGCTATCAAAGCGAAACCGAGATGATGCGTTATATCAAACGTCTCGAAAGCAAAGACTTAGCACTTAACTACTCGATGATTTCACTGGGCTCATGCACCATGAAGTTAAACGCAGCGGTTGAAATGCTCCCTGTGAGCTGGCCAGAATTTGCCAACATGCACCCATTCAGCCCACTGGACCAAGCTAAAGGCTACACCCAGTTGATTGAAGAGTTGTCGACTTGGTTAGTGAACATCACAGGCTACGACGCCGTGTGTATCCAACCTAACTCAGGCGCTCAAGGTGAATACGCAGGCTTGTTAGCCATCAAGAAATACCATGAGTCACGTGGCGATGCGCACAGAAACATCTGTTTGATCCCGCAATCTGCCCACGGTACTAACCCTGCATCGGCGCAATTAGCCGGTATGCAAGTGGTGGTGACGGCGTGTGACAAGCAAGGTAACGTCGATTTAGAAGATCTAAAGACCAAAGCCGCCGAAGTGGCTGAAAACCTGTCTTGCATCATGATCACTTACCCATCGACCCACGGTGTGTATGAAGAATCTATCCGCGAAATCTGCGACATAGTGCATCAGCACGGCGGTCAAGTGTACTTAGACGGCGCCAACATGAACGCGCAGGTTGGCTTAACGTCTCCTGGCTTTATTGGTGCCGACGTATCACACCTTAACTTGCATAAAACCTTCGCTATTCCACACGGCGGCGGTGGCCCAGGTATGGGCCCAATCGGCGTGAAATCGCACTTAGCTCCATTTGTTGCTGGTCACGTTGTGGTTAAACCGGGCCGTGAAAGTGATCACAACGGTGCAGTATCTGCTGCACCTTACGGTAGCGCTGGTATTCTGCCCATCAGCTGGATGTACATTAAGCTGTTAGGTTCTCAAGGCCTGAAAAAGTCGACCCAAACTGCACTGTTAAACGCTAACTACGTGATGAAGAAGCTGTCTGAACACTACCCAGTATTGTTCCGTGGCCGTAACGATCGCGTGGCGCACGAATGTATTATCGACCTACGCCCACTGAAAGAAGCCTCTGGCGTGACCGAAATGGATATCGCTAAGCGTTTGAATGACTACGGTTTCCACGCACCAACCATGAGCTTCCCTGTTGCGGGAACCCTGATGATTGAGCCGACGGAATCTGAGTCTAAGGTGGAACTCGATCGTTTCATCGACGCTATGGTGTCAATCCGCGCTGAAATCGCCAAAGTGGAATCAGGTGAATGGCCAGTGGACAACAACCCGCTGCACAACGCACCGCACACTATGGCTGATATCATGGACCCAGAGTTTGATACGCGTCCATACAGCCGCGAAGTGGCCGTGTTCCCAAGTGCAGCAGTACGTACTAACAAGTTCTGGCCAACTGTGAATCGTATTGATGACGTTTACGGCGACCGTAACCTAATGTGTTCGTGTGCACCATTATCAGACTACGAGTAATTGCTGGTTTGGGCTTGCGACAGCAAGCCCTTGCTAAGAGTTAGCTTCGGCTACGACGCAATTATGAACGTTAAAAAGCGACCTTTCGGTCGCTTTTTTATTACCTAAAATCTTGTTGCGAATTGTCATAAGGTGCTAATTAACTTTTAAGTTGCTGATAGCACTGTGCTGCTAATTGCTTGCCGCAGGCTCTCGCACTGTTACACCAGTGACTCGCTGTAAATACATCCCTGTAAGCTCTACTAAAACATCCATGTTTTAGAAGGTCACTGGTGCAACAATGCTGTATTTGGTGTAACCATTGAGTGAAGAGTTATATCTGCCCTGTTTTTCGCTTACTGAGCTATTTAGAAGAAGCGAATTAATACCAATTGTCTTGTTGTGCTTGGTTAGAACAAAAATTGCTTTGAACGAATTGCCCATTCCTTGTGTCTCTGCAGCGATACTCTCCACTGCCAGGGAGAAAATCCCACGCAGTATCATAGTCGCAATAATACCCCTTGCATGAAACGTCCGAGTAATTTGACCTGCTTTGAGAAGCGACAGAGTAGTTTGAACCACCTTGCGATGCATCATAAGCGATTGCAACTACTCCTAATACAACTACCGGGAGCATAATCGTATTGAAGATACTGAATTCTTCGTTGTAAGCAAGGTCCTCCTCGCCAGTATAAAAGTTGCGACTGGTAGTACATCCTGAAACAGCAAGTGCGAGAGCAATCCCAACAACTAAGATCCTAATTCGATACAAAACAAAAGACTCCATAATAAACGGTACGGGATTCTATCGTCAGTTTAAATGTAGCTATTTGATTTAAAACAAAGAAAATGGCTTATTGGGTGGGTTTGAGTTTTAATTCGCCAGATCTCAATAGATCGACAAATATGTCGGATATTCTAAATATATTATTATTAGACGAAGATTATTTTTGCTCAATTTTAAAGCAAGTAAAAGTCCGCATTTATGTTTTATGTGTATTATCTCTGACGAGTTTAGTCGTGCGAATGGCCTATTTTGTAGCTTCTGGCAACTGTACTTCCCAATTGCCTGCCGCAGGCTTTTGCATTCTTTTATATAAGTTACACCAGTGACACGCCGTGCTTATGTTTAAATAAAATCGCTCTGAAGGCTATACTGAAACATCCATGTTTTAGAAGGTCACTGGTGCAACAATGCTGTATTTGGTGTAACCATTGAGTGAAGAGTTATGCCTGTCCAGTTTTTATCAGTTGAATGATAAATGTAATGTATCTGTTTTTGTGATTGGATTTATGGTATTTATCAAGTGTCAATATTAAATGTTTAGAGGATATATGGATATTGTAATCCCTGAGATCGCGAAAGAAAATGCAATTACTTTTGGTATTTTCTTAACTGCTGCACTGATAGGTGTCGCAATCAAGATAGTGAGAGGTCTAATTGATTTTTATGAAGATGTGCTCATTAAAAGATATTTTAAAAGACTAAATTCTCTAAAGGAGCATGTTGAAGTTGATTCTACGATTAGTAAGTATTTAAACTCATTAAGAGAATATGAAGTTTTTAGATTAGCATCAGGTATTAGAGTGGCTCCAGAGAAAGCCAAAGTTTTAATGGATATTTATATTCTGGGAGTTGCAAGTAATTTTGAACTTAAAAGAGTATCGCCTTTCCTTAAACCTGAAAATACGAAGATTTTGGTTGATGTTAACTGGATAGATAAATTGCTATTCACTTATTCGTTCATTGCAGCAATTTTTTTAATGATAGCAGGCATGTTGATTGGTTTTCCTTACTTTGTTATAGGTGGAGGGGCAGAGTCCACTACAGGTCTATTTATCATGGTAATTTTTGTGATGGTCGCAGCGATAGTAGGTAGAGACTTCAGGACATATCGTATTTTAAAGCGTGTAAGTGAAAGATTGACAGAGTTGGATATGCTTATTAATCCTGATGAAAAGATATTGTGGAGTTTTGATTATCGTTCTAATCCTTCATAAAATTTCAAAATTTTATGGCTTTTTCTATTGTTTGATCTTCTGTAGGTTAAATAATTTTCAAGACTTATGTGGAGTGATTTTTAGATTGGTTTTGTTAAGGTGATTGTTGTATATATTTGCAAGAGAGTATAAGTATTGAGTTAAATATAAATTTCTTTAAAAGTTTTATGAAATTTATGTATAAATATATGTGGTAAAATCAGGTTTTTACCACATATAACTACAGTATATTTTGCAGATATTTTACAATGTTACACCTGTGACATGCTATGAAGCCTATCCTTGTAGGCTCTACTAAAACATCCATGTTTTAGTAGGACACTGCTGCAAAAATGCTGTGTCTGGTGCAACTGTTGCGTGATAAGCTATTCTATATTGACTTTTACTTTAAACTCAAATAATTGAGTGACAGTAAAATAGCTTATAAAAACTTACCCAATAATTCAAATATTTTGTCAATTGCATTAGCAACTTGAGCAAAACATTTGACTTTATTTTCAGCATTTTTTAAAGATTCTCTTGCATCTTTTGCTTGATTAATAAGTTTTTTGATACTTTCTTGACCAATAGCATGAAGGTGTGAGTTTTGTTTAATTATTGCAGCATGATAGGCATAGATTTTATCCCCCAGTTGTTCACATTTCAATAATAGCACTTCTTCCTCTGGATCGACTATAACTGAACTGAGATAGCTTTGAAGCTCCTCGTACATGCTTTTCAACTCTAAGTATGCGGTATCGTGGTTGTTGTCCATTTATTAATCCTTAATTCTATCGCGAAATTCTTTGATATCATCGATCTGGGTCTTAGTTGATTTGAGAGCTTTCTTGAACGCATCTTTAGTTAGATCGTCATCGCTTTTTAAAGATATGACTATGGATTGGTTTAAAGTTTGAATAGCATTCAATGCAGATTCGAGCTTTAAAAATTTTGCATTTAGGCCATTTAATTTAGCTTTGATTTCATAGGCTTTTTTGTAGGCATTTATCCTTTCTTCTAAAGAATGATAGAAGGTAACACATCGCTTATCTTCACTTTCATCACAACGGTTAGGATTATTTAGTAGATACAAGCGGATCCTTAACTCTTTTTCCAATGAAACTTTAGTTGCTTCTTTCCAAGACCCTAACTCATCCCTTAATGATTTGAATGAAATTTGAATAATAGTTTCTGAATCAATTATAACTTTCTTGAGTAAGTCATACCGTATTTTCTCTGTGTAAGCTCGAGCGAGAGCATTCGCACTTGTTGATAGTAATTCAATATCTTTGGAATCAATATTATTGGATTGAGGTATTTTTGATAAAGAAATCAACGATGAGTTTAATTTTTCCGAGTATTTGTCCAACTCCTCATTTCGATCTTCCGTCGCTAGCAGGTAAATACTCTGAGAAAAAATCTGTAAATTTTGAAGTAGAGCTTCTTGACCTGTATTTTCAATTGTAGAGATGTTTAACCCTGTTTCTGTTATTCCATCCCTTGTAGCTTTTGCCAGCTCAGCATTTATTCGCGCTTCATCGGCAGATTCATATACACCCATCAGAGCTTCTTGAACCTGAGTTGATTGCTTGGCATATTCGCTGATCATGGTAATTGATTCGTTCGAGGTACAGCCAGCTAAGCAAATTACAGCAAGTGAAACTAATATATCAATTCGTAATTTTGAAACTTTTAAAATATCAAACCATGTATCCATATTTTAAACCTTCTGATTTTCTGTGAGATTTTGCACTAAGCGATACAGATGCCATATTTTGGTAGCACATCTCTGATGACTTCTAAGCGATATGTTTTTAGGGCGTCGTGAAAGAGCTTCCAATCTGAATTAAGGAATGATTCAGAGTATTGATATACCAATTTATCACCCTGCATGAAACCTGGTCCCCTTGCCAGTTCTTTCCAGCTATTCTTCCCGTTTTTATCAAAAGGTAAGTCAACTGGTGCAAATCCAAACTTTCCTTCTCGTAAACATTTAATCCATTCTTGATGGCGAATCTCGCCATCTTCATTGTCAATTGCTGAAAGGGCTTTTTCTATATTTTCAAGCTGTTCAAGTGACAATCCTGGTTGGTTTTCGATATTCATATTTAGGTCGTTACTTTTCCAACACTGTAGTGCTTTACACATCGCGTTAGCAGCTTGTAGGAATATTTTAGTATTGTCTCTTTCTACCGTTTCCCCATCGCCATTTGAGTATGTCCAAGAAGCATAAGGTCGATCTGGAAAAGATAGTGCTGCACCATGTCCAAGAGGAGAAGAGGCTGAAATTCCATCACTTAACAAATCATCTTTGATTCGTTGTAATAACGAACTAATAGGAGATTTTAGGTTATTCACTTTGTTATAGTCGTGGATAACTCCTGCAAAACCTTGGTGGGCAAAAGTGTCCGCATAAACGTGCATTGCTACTCCCATCAGTTGTGCTGCATATGGCTTGTTCCAATGTGTCGCTACCATTCTCAGCATATCTCTTGCTACAGGGCTATCGGGTTTGCAGATTAATCGATATATAAACCGGCCCTCAGGTGTCACATCTGAAGGATTCCCTTGGTTGCCAGGTAGAAAATGGAATGGTATCCAAACTAGGTGATTTGCAAGTTCTTGAGTGTTTCTATAATCCAGCATTTTGTGGGCGGATACTATGCGATCATACATTGCACCATTATCAAAGTGGATTGGTTCATCATTTGTTGCCTCATCAACATATTGCGCAGAATAAGCGACTTTCTCAGCTAGATCATGAGCAATACCTGCGTAGCGAGCAACTATATAAGTTAAAGTGTGGTGTCCATCGATTTGCATTAGTGCCTCCTGTAGGATTTCGGGAAATATTTAACACATAGTTTAGGGTTGATGAAAAATGACCTTTTGGCTTTCTCATTTTCCCGCCTCGCTTTTACTTAGGCATCTTTGGGCGACTTGGTAGATGATGGAGTCGACTTGTTGTTGGGTAAGATCTTGGGTTTTCAGTTTTGGGATCGTGCCGACTAATTGTTTGTGGTTGAGGATCGGCAGCGGCGGTTTTGACTGACTGGTGACATACCAGCCGGGGAATACTAGGACTGGGGTTGATGATACTGGTGCCCCTGTTGCCTTGGTTAACCATTGGCTGACCCACTTGGCCTGACGCTCGGCTTGTTCTATGGGTTTGGTTTCTGTCCACGAGGGGAAATTTAAGCGCCCGTCTTTGTAAAATACTTCATAGCCTTTTTTGCTAGAGCCTCCGCCATTGCCATTGGTTTGGCGTAGGTCTTTATTGCGCTTATGGCGGCCTTTGGTTTCAATTGCGAATACGCCATTTTTGCCGATTACGAGGTGGTCGATGTTAAAGCCGTCGGCTTGGACATCGTGAAACACTTGATAACCCAATGCTTGTAAGCCGATAAGCTCATTGGCTGTGGCAATTTCTGCTGTATGACCTAGGCGTAATTTGGTGAGCTTTGAAAAGAGTTTCCAGGTTTTAATACCGAAGTAAATTACTCCTATTAAACCTGTTAAGGCGAACAACCAAGGGAATTTTCCGACTGTGATATCCGCTTGGATGCTGCTGGCGGCAAATGGAAGGCAAACAATCAATAGTCCCATCATCATGCAGCCGATTAAATCTAATTGCAGATCATGGATTTGCTCTTGTAAGCCATAGGCGGGGATACGGGTCAGTTGCTCACGATCAACGGGCAGCTTGACGGTTGCATCGCGATGTTTGAGCAATACATACATCACACCCACTGTGACAAGAAGGCCAGACAGAAGTATCCCGTAGGATAAAAGAATGCTGCTGAAATCGGTCATTTACGTCCCTGAAGTAATGCGAGTCAATAGTTAACCCGATGACATAACCCGCTAATAAAATGTACTTATTATTTTGGAAAGTGGTGGCAGACTTGTCTGCTTAGAGTTTGGGCGCACATTGCTGATTTGCTTCTTCTTCCCTAAATGGCGTGCTCGATGATTGAGTTCGAGTTTGCCCTGCATTTTCCTTAAGTGGTCACACTTTTTACTTTGTGGTCACACTTTAACCCGCTCTGTGCAGTTTAATCAATGCGCTTTATCACAATTACAGGCTGGGCCTATGTTTTATGCACTTTAGTTTTCGATTTTTTGAGTTATGCTAAATGCAACATATAAATTCGCGGGCATCTCTATGTATTTTAAAAGTATCCTTGTTTCGTTGCCTTCTGTTTACGCAATTTTGTGTGTGCTTGGTTGTGGTTTTTTCGCGGACATCATTGTCGCCGCTGAGCTGCAATCGGCTCCTTTTTCTAAAGTGCTGCGTGCCGATTTTCGGCATCGTCCTCCTGAGATGGTGCTTGATGAGCAGACTAATACTATGACGAGTCCATTAAAGGATATTCTTGAGGAAGCGGCGGCTAAGGTCGGTTATCGCGTCGAATGGAGCGCGCGTCCTTTTGCACGCAGCATTCATGAGTTGCGGGTCGGAACGGTCGATATTGTGCCGCGCACCATACGAGACGATGAACGAGAGGCATTTGTACGGTTTCTTGGTCCTATCGCCACGCAAACTCGTGATATTTTGTTTCTCGTAAAAGCCGGCGAGGAAGGACGGATTAAGTCCTATGAGGATTTGTATCAGGTTACTGTAGGGGTTAAACGGGGCACAGTTTATTTTGAGCGTTTTAATACAGATCCCGCGCTACGTAAAATTGAGTCTACCGATGATGAAAACATGGCTCGCATGTTTATCATGGGGCGTTTTGACACTATGGTGGTGCTCGATCGTGCCGCCATTGAGAATGCCTTCAAGCAGCTCGGTTACGATCGTTTTAGCTATGCCGATTACCGTCAGTCGAATCGGATCGAACATTATTTTGGTATGTCCCGTAACTCTACCCATGCTGCTATTTTCGATGAACTTAATCGGGCGCTGCTTGATATGGCTGCATCGGGCCGTGTAAAACAGATTTACCAGGCCTATGGTTTAGCCGCAGAAGTAGAATAGGCAAACAAAAACGGCCAATATTAATTGGCCGTTGTTATGATCCCGCTCTTTGCGCTAAAGCTTAACGATAAAAGGCTTCAACTGTGCCTTTTACTGTGAGCAAAAGAGGTTGGCCGCGACGGTCCAATAATTCATTATGGATGGCCATTTATTTTGTCTTTATTTTGTCTTTATTTTGTCTGTCATTTATTTTTTTATAAACAAAATGCTTGCTGCGATAGGGATGATTTGTTATTACTGGCGCATGAAAAAAATATACGTAAGCGCAATTAACACCACCACTACCACCACGAGAATTCTCGGGGGGTAGTTTTTTGCGTCTTTAAAAAAACCCTCTGAGCGAAATCGCCAGAGGGTTTTTTTGTACCTTTGTTTTGTATTTCGCTCAGGTTTTACTCAGATTTTACTCAGGAGAGAATGATGAAAACACATCGCGAAATTGCAGAACAACTTGACCTATTTCACTCTGAACCACAGGCGCCGGGTATGATTTTTTGGCACCCGAATGGCTGGGCGTTATTCCGAGATATTCAAGAGCACATGAGGCGCGTGTATCGCCGAAATGGTTTTGAGGAAGTGAACACGCCTGTTTTTATGAAGAAGGAGTTATGGCAAACATCTGGGCATATGGACATGTTTGTAGACAACATGTTTTTCGGTGGCGGAAAGGAAAACATCGATGAATATGTGTTAAAACCCATGTCTTGTCCTGCCCATATTTTGCTGTTTAAGCGCGGAGTACATAGCCATAGAGATTTGCCTCTGCGACTATTTGAGTTTGGCTTGGTGCACCGTAATGAATCCTCTGGCTCGTTAAATGGTTGCCTGCGCGCACGCCAGTTCACTCAGGATGATGCCCATGTTTTTTGCTGTTGGTCTCAGGCAGAGGAGGAGATACGTGGTTTTCTCCAACGTGCAAAGCAGGTTTATGGTGATTACGGCTACCATAATTTAGACGTAAAAATATCGACTAAACCTGAGAAGGCATTAGGCAGCGATGAGCAATGGTGCCGAGCACAAAAGCTATTGGATTCAGCCTGCCATAGTGAGGGCTTTGATGCTGAGTATCAAGCTGGTGAAGGGGCTTTCTATGGCCCCAAAATTGAACTGTCACTGACAGATTCTATGGGAAGACGCTGGCAGTGTGGCACTATCCAGTTTGATTTTAATTTGCCTGAAAGATTCGATGTTCAGTACACAAACGAGCAAGGTGAATTCGAACGGCCAGTGATTATGCACCAAGCTATGTATGGCTCTATCGAGCGTTGGCTGGGGATTCTCTTGGAAGTCTCACAGGGTAACCTGCCGGATTGGTTGCATCCCGTGCCTGTTGCTATCGCTTCAGTGAATGAGTCAAACAGCCAATTTGTCCGTCAGTTAGCCGCACTATGTTTAGCACGAGACATGCGAGTGTTGGTTGATATCAGTCAAAACTCAGTTGCCCGCAAAATGAAACGCTTTCACAAGCAAAAAGTGCCTTACATCTTAACGGTTGGGGATAAGGAAGAAGCCGAGAAGTGTGTGTCAGTTAAGTGCCGCAAAGATGGTGTTATGACTCACATCCCTCTTGCTGAATTAGCTGACTATCTTGCGGATAAACTAGTTCGAAAACAATAATATAAGGGGAATGGTGTTTGCTATTTAAGGCTAGCTAGGGTTCCCACGGCTAGCCTTTACTCATTTTATGATCCTGCTCTTTGCGCTAAAGCTTAACGATAAAACGCTTCTACTGTGCCTTTTACTGTGAGTAAAAGTGGTTGGCCGCGACGGTCTAAGGATTTGCTTGGTACTTTTACCCAACCTTCACTGATGCAATATTCTTCGACATCAAAACGCTCTTTGCCGTTGAGCTTAATACCGATATCGTGCTCGAAAATTTCTGCCACATGGTGTGGGCTGCGTGGGTTAACGGAAAGGCGATCCGGTAAAGCAGGTAATGATGTTGTGTCGGTCATGGTCGTGATCTGTCGTTGTCTATAGTGAAAAAGCGTGCGCTATTGTAGGCAATCCCAGCGCAACGCTCAAGACTTTAACTGTGACTGATTACGCGCCTTGCGTTACAAGGTTAGGTTGTCCTGTTAGGGCACAGCTGTTAGGGCATTGCAGTTAGGACACTGCTGTTAGGGCAAGACTGCACCGCAGCAGGAAAAGGCTTTCAGCACTCGGCCGTTTTCTCTGCCCATGACTGAGCGCAAATAAACCTTGGCTAATGTGTCGGCATTGATTGCACTAAAACCGGGGAAATAGTCCTGATAGCTCGCTAACGACTCGCTTAATACCGTTGGGCTGACAATGTTTATTCGCTGCTGCGCAGGTAATTCTCCCGCGACGGCGGTAACAAAATGCTCAAGTGCGCCATTGATTGTGGCTGCACTGATGCCATCTTTTACTGGGACATCGGCAATAATGCCACTGGTCAGTGTAAAACTCCCCCCAGCGTTGAGGTATTGGCTACCTATTTGCACTAACTGTATCTGCCCCAATAACTTACTTTGGAGCCCTGTATACCAGTCTGCTTGAGTCATAGCGTTGAAGGGTTTAAACACGACGTCACCCATGGCCGAAATCATTGCATCGACTTTACCGATTTTTTCTAGCCCTTGTTTAAGTGAATGTTCATCCCGAATGTCTATCAGGACATCCCCCGTTGTTCGCCCTACCTGAATCACTTCATGCTGAGTTGAATGAAATAAGCGGACTATGGCTTGTCCGATTGTGCCTGATGCACCCACAACGACTATTTTCATGACATGCTCCTAAATTGAATACGAATTGAGGATAGTCTGGTTAATTACATAGAAAAAGCGCATATAATCACCACATTGTTTCGTTAATGGATTTAATTGATGAATCTCACCCATCTGCAGTCATTTATGCTGGTTGCCAAAATGCACAGTTTTAGCGCTGCGTCTGAACAACTCGGCGCTTCTAAAGGCTTAGTGTCGCGCCATGTTAAATCCCTTGAAGATGAAATGGGTTGTCAATTACTCCACCGAACCACTCGGCGAGTATCAATGACCGAAGCAGGGCAAGCGTTATTTGGTAAAGCCTGCGAAATCGAGAGGCTGGCCAATGAAGCTGGACGTTTAGTGCAGGATTTAACGCAGGACTCCTGCGGCACTTTAAAATTCACCGCTCCAACGGAACTGGGCAAAAAATTGCTGAGTCCTATGCTGCTCCAGTTTATTGCTGCGTATCCTCAAGTGAAACTCGAACTGTGTTTTGAGCAGAATATTCAAGATGTTGAGTTCGGCAAGTTTGATCTCGCCTTAAGAACAAGCATTGCGCACAGCGATAATCTGGTCGCCAGATATCTTGGCAGAATTCGCCATGTTTTAGTGGTTGCGCCCGCGCATCCCGCAGCCGCAGAAGTTCGTCACCCTGATGATTTACGCCATTATCGTCTATTGTCTTCGGGCGAAACTCAGTGGGTGTTTGAACCGCTCGCGGGGGACAGTCTCACGCTCACTTTTGAGCCGGCACTGTGTAGTTCAAACTATGCCACTACACATTTGCTTACTTTGAGTGGTACAGGTATCGCTAGCCTGCCTTATTATTTGGTAGAGGAGGATATCGCTCAGCATAAACTCACTTTGCTCGTTCCCCAATGGCAATGCTATCCACATGAGTTGTATATGGTTTATGCCAAGCAGAGCCATTACCCAAAGAAGCTGCGCGATTTACAAAATAAGCTACAAACTTGGTGCGAAACTCACTCAAAATATGTGGGTTAATGAGTCAAAGCGTCATCGCATCAAATCTTATCCGGCAGAGGGCGGAGCTTTTAGAATAAAGTGAGGCAGAGTACACTGCCGCGCATTGAATTTTGTATTTGAATCTAAAGTCGAGCAGGCTTTTCCCTTTATCCATGCAGGCATAATAGAGCGGCGATGAACCAAGCGTTATGAACGACGACATTAGTATCTCGCTGCCCTCGCTGATTCATCGAATTGGGCGGGAGGCGGTTAAACAAGCTCAAGCGATTGCAACCCTATATGATTGTGAGCTTAAGCGTGTGAGGCGTTCAAGGAATTGGTGCATAGTTGGCGCGGCGATTAAGATCCAATCCTGCAGTGCGCATTTACAAAGTGAGCCATTGCTGGCGCAGCAGTTAATCGCTAAAGATGGCCAGTTTGGCTATCTTATCAAAAAGTTGGAGTCAGCCTTGCTGCAACATACGGACAAGCTAGAGCCCTTAGACGCTAAGTTGATTCGGCTTATCACAGACAATCCCGCGATCACTTTAGGTGAGTTGATGCAACTGACGCAATGCACTATCACAGAGGCCAGATTGGCACGTTTTCAAGCCGACTCTTGGTAGTTTGCTTGCTTCGCGTTCTCACTATGCGCCTCTATTGCTGGGTTGCTTTTTCTAACACTTTTATTTGATTTTCGATTTGCTCGGCTTCAGCGGTCAGCATTGAGTAGGATCGAATATCGCCTTTTCTCTGTGCAAGCATCGCTTGTTCAAGCTTGGCATTGTATTGCTGAGTTAACTTTTTTAAGGGATTTTTCTTAAATATTGAAAACATGGTCACTTCTACTGAGTTTAGTATTTGGGTTATATACGTAGGTAACGGGATTTAAGTTTTACTTTTTTAAATTAAAAGCAGCGCCTTCAACTTCTAATCCACAATCCTTCAATTCCACTGCCATCCGGCCTCAGCAAGGCAGAGACTTTATCTTACATTTTCAGCAAACCAATGGGTTACTATGTCTTATTTAGCTTGCAACCCATTGAAAATATTTTAAATCTTAAACTGGCCGACGAGTTTACCTAAGTTAATGCCTTCTTGTGATACGGTTTGGCTGACTCTGGCAGCATCTTCGCTGGAATGGAGTAACTCATTCACAATCTCTTGGATGGCGAACACGTTGCGGTTAATTTCTTCGGTCACAGAGCTTTGTTCCGTGGCCGCTGTCGCAATTTGGGTGCTCATGTCGTTAATTGCCGTGACCGCCGATGTCACTGAACCAAGGCTTTCAGAAATTGCACGGGAAGAGTCTACCGAGCGCACGCAGCTTTGCTGACTTTCTTCCATCGTTTTCACCGCTAGCGCCACAAGCTTGTGCAGTTCTGACAGCATTTCATTGATTTCTAGCGTGCTTGATTGCGTTCGGCTCGCTAAGTTACGCACTTCATCGGCCACCACGGCAAAGCCTCGGCCCTGTTCTCCGGCGCGGGCAGCTTCGATGGCGGCATTTAATGCCAATAGGTTAGTTTGCTCAGCAATACCGCCAATCACTGACAGCACATTGTTGATTTTTTTAGATTGTTCGCTCAAGGATTGAATGCTGCCCGCCGCATTATTGATTTGCGCCATGAGTGCCGAAATTTCTTCTAAAGACGCATCGACGCAGCGCTGAGCATTGGCTACATCGCCAGTGGCAGCGTGAGTCGCTTCTGCCACTTGCGTGGTATTTTGCGCCACTTCGCTGGCGGTAGCTGACATTTCAGTAATAGCAGTAACTACTTGATCGGTTTCATTGTTATGGTTGATGAGTTGGCTCGACATCACTTTGGTTTGATCGTGAATCGCGTTGGCTGCGGTTTTAACTTTAGCCGTCGCGTTTGCCACATCGCCTATGATGGTTTGGAGTTTATCGACAAACAGGTTAAAGGATTGGCCTAGTTGTGCAATTTCATCTTCACCTTTCACAATAAGACGTTTGGTTAAATCGCCTTCGCCTTTGGCTATGTCGTTTAAATTGTCTGCCATATTTTTAATTGGCGCGACCATACGTTGGGCGGTGATCAGAATAACAGCGGCAGTAATCGCGGCGAGTAACAGCGCAATTAACAGAATGGCATAGGATTTTTCGATCATCTGCTCAGTGACAGTTGCACGATAATCCTCAACGACAGCATCGATATCATCAATATAAGCGCCCGTGCCTAGCATCCAGTCAGTGCCAGGGATCATCATTGAGTAACCGATTTTTTCAATTTGCTCATTGGTATTGGGTTTTTGGAAATAGAAGGAGAAGTTACCGTCGCCCCTTTTAGCAGCATCGAGTAAACCAACAATGATTTTTGTGCCGCGGGGATCTGTCATATCAATTTTATTTTGCCCTTCGAGGTTGGGCATGACGGCATGGAACAGGTTTTTGCCTTGGGAGTCGTAAATAAAGAAGTAACCAGAACTGCCAAAACGGATATCACGGAGCGCTTGGTTCACATTGCCATTTTCTTTTAAAGACAACTGATATTGCACTATGCCGGCCGCAATTTCGGTGGCTTCTTTTATTTGGGTTTTACGTTCACCGATAAGCTTAGTTCTAAAGGTCGTGACTTCATCTGCAAGGGCGCTTTGTTCGACATAGTAAGAAACTGTCATGAGAATGCACAGGGTCAGGATTAACGGGAATAGCGATAACAGTAGTAATTTATTACGTAAACTGAAATTAGACATGCTTGACGACTCCATGATGAACATCCTTTTTATTGCAGGGCAGTATAGCTAATTTCCCATATTCTTAAGTGCTTAAGTTAACAAAAATACAATGTAAATGACAAAAAGCACGCTTTTTTCTTATGCCTCATGGGGTGGGTGCACCTTAAATTGGGCTACTTTCGTTGATCTTAATCAAGGCTCTCTGGGGGAAATGCGTTCACTATATTAGTTAAACTTGATGCAAATGGCGGCTAGAATTTTGCAAACCTTGAGCAGGTATCTAAACTTGCAGCGGACCAGTAGCAAAGCGACATAGCGGCAAAGGGGAAGGGTGGAACAGTGACGAATGAAAAGCTGATTTTAACGCTGAAAATTTGCATTAGTGTGGGTATTTGTCTTATTGCGCTGGGTATTTATCTGCATAACTTTAATGACACTGTTGAAGCAATGGGCGTGCAGGGGATTATTATCAGCGCTATGTGTGTCGCCTTTGGCATGGCGTTGTCATTACCGACTAAGATGTATTTAACCTTTCTGTTGGTTAAGCGAGAGACTGAAAAACATCCATAATTTTTTCTTGCACGGAGTGTCACTCTGTGACCGATTGGCTTGTCCTTTTTATGTTTTTCTTATGGCTCACTTCGGAGTTAAATTCTGGCCTAAGATAGGTTTAACAAACCATATTTGCAATAGCATAAACTCTGCATTAATGATTTTTAGTTATAGTTTGTTGTCTCGGTTGCGGTGTAACACAAACTTCGGCTACCCCAAATCCCAAATGATAGAGGTAATTATGTTATCGTCGATGACTTTATGTGCAGTGATGAATTTGTTGCGTTAATCAGTATCATGACACTATAAATTGCTTTGAAAAGTTTCGTTGATTACTTGGTACCGCCTGTAGATAGTCACTAATAGGGTAATCGTTTCTTCTGAAATCTTGATTTGATACACCATTACATAAATGGCAACCAGGTGTCTCGTCATATTCATTAATTTAAATAAATCAGTATGGGGAGAAAGTTAATCGCTTGAGCATGTTTCATGTTCAGTCTACATACGGAAAGCATTTTAGCTATGACATGGTGGATTAGTCACTCATCGGGGAGCAGCCTTTGTCCTCAAGCCTGTCCAGATGGGAAAATATGGGGCGCCAACATAAAAAAGCCTAGATTATATCTAGGCTTTCAACTTTAAAAAGTGACTATTTTAAACCACATTTGTTGTCTAACCAATTTAGCAATTCTGTATATAGTATTGTTTTATGGTTATAAAATAATGTGTCACTGAAATGGTCGGCATCTTTAAGTTCTACATATTTGTAGTCCTTTTTATATTCTTCTAACTTTTTAACGAACGCTCGACTATGTTCGACTGGTACACGACTATCGATATCGCCATGAATAACGAGAATAGGGACGTTAACTTTTTCTACCTGCTCTAATGGCGATATGCCTTTGATTGTTGGACGTTGTAATCTTGATAGATAGCGACTGTCATTCAATGTCGCATTAATTCGACTTAAATCACTAACGCCAGCGCCTGCAACTGTGCATTGATATATATTGTTGTCGCGCATAGAGGCGGCAAATGCAGCATAGCCTCCGTAGCTCCAACCAAACATCGCAAGTTTATCTTTTGTGGCTAGTCCCTTTTCAACTAAAAATAATGCAGCGTCATCTAAATCATCCTGCATTTTCAGTCCCCAGTTCTCATCGCCTGCGGTCCAATGCTCAATCCCATAACCCGTCGAACCACGATAGTTAGGCTGGATAACAACGTAACCATTACTCGCTAAAAGTTGAGCCCATTCATCAAACAAAATGGTGTCACGAACCCATGGTCCGCCATGAGGTAATACGACAGCTGGAAATGGCGCTTTTCCTTTTGGCAAAGTGACATATGCATTAATCTTTCTGCCATCTCGAGCGGTATATGAAACATACTTAACACTCGAAAGTATATCTTCTTGCAAGAATGGCAATCTCTCACCAATTTTTTCTAAAGACTTTTTATCTGTTATCACGTAAAAACTACCCGAGTCTTTCGCTGATGTTGTTCTAACAACAAGTACGTTATCGTCATTTGAACGGCTGATAATAGAAACAAATTTATCTTTAAACAACGGCGCTAACGCATCGTAAAGTGCTTGCTCTTTATCATCAACAAAGTATCTTTCAGGGTGTTTATTGGTATAACTAAATCCTAATGTTTTGCCATTTCTATCAAAAATCACGCCATCGGCATCGACATTTTCGAGTCCAAATAGACGCTCTGAATAGGTACCTGTTTTGATGTTGTATAGATAAATACCAGTTTTATCATTACCCAAATTAGCATTAACATAAATTTCATTAGGATTTTCTACAGAGAATCCTGCAAAACTGTAGCTTTCTCGGCTCTTAGGTGAAATTTGTTTAATGAGCTTCCATTCTTCGCTATTTTTTTCACGAGCAAAAAGATCTATTGCGTTGTCTGCAAAATTCCATCCTTGAGCGGCACGAATATCGCCATCATGATCAGAGATAAAACCACCGGAGATTTTAGTACTACCACGCATAACCGTTACGCTGCGACCAGTATTAATATTGAAGCGAACAACATCAGGAATATAATTCCGATTTAAATCTGTCTCTACAAGTACTTCGTTGTCATTATCTGGTAGGCGATCGATGAGTGAAAATCCCGCACGAGGCTCATCTTTAAATGGAATAAGCCATGATCCTTTACCATCAGCCGAAATAATAGCAAATTTATTTGTCCAAAACTTACTGGCGCCGTCTTTCAAAATTTGGCGAAACATTACCCCTAATTTATTGTTATTTAGCCATACGACTCCTGACACCATCATTTTATCTGCGCCTAGTACAATCGGCTTTTCACTTAGATTATGCGGATTTCTAATCTCAATTATGTAATCACCTTCCTTGCTGGTAGCACGAAGTATAGCGAGTTTTTTTCCATCATCTGATACAGATACACTGCGAATTAGTGGCATCATGGTAAAGGCGTCTAAGGATACCTTTTCAGACGAAGGCATAGTCGTTGTTTCTCTGGCCTCTCCCGAAGCAGATAAACCTATTACTGCTAGTGCAAAAAAACTAAGAGTTGCAAATTTCATGTTAAATCCTTCTATAAAATGGCCCCGCATAGCGAGGCCATTTTTACATCTGATAGAAAAGCCTATTAGAACTTAGCACCAACGTTCATGAATATTGTACGTGGTCTCTCATAACCCACACCTAACGGAATGTTTGTGTTAGAGAATGAGCCCTCTGCATCAACTTTAGGTGGCGCATCGTTAAATACGTTACGAACACCTAAAGAGAATGAGTAGTTATCCATGTCATAAGAAAGTGACACGCTATGTACATAATAATCTTCGGTAAATCCAAGAGGACGACATAGTAATGGACCACCTGAAGAGTTAGTCATACCAGTACAAGCGGCTGTATCCTTCACAAAATCACCAAGATCATCCTCAGAACCTGCGCCAATATAACGAGTCTGCCAGCTAAGTTTAAAATCGTTATAATCAAACGAAAGCAATGCAGAAGCACGCCATTCTGGCACATCTGGCTCACCTAAGTTATCGTCTACTGTGCCCAATACATCGTAGAGAGACTCTGTCATTTGAGTCGCTTGTAGATCTAAAGAAACATCCAGTCCTTTGTCAAATAAAACAAACTCTTGGCTGTAGTAAACGTTGTAGTCATAACCTTTAGACGTCAATAGACCAATGTTAATGAAACTAGAATCCACTAAGTTAATCTGACCACCAGCGTCACGATCGATACGATTACAGAACGCTGCATTACCATCTGCGCTGTAACATTGATCGATACTGTATGATGCACTTGGTTCAGCAATACTGTTAGTGACTTCGATGTCGAAACGGGTCATAGATACCGTAAAATTAACATCCTCAAAGAAAGGCTGTTCAATTACGAATCCATAAGTTTTCGCCACAGATGTTTCTGGCTCAAGTTCAGTAGAGCCACCTGTCACAATTTCAGCACTGTAGCTATCGCTAAAGTCATCACCACCATTTACACCCATACCAAGTGAGGTTGGATCAACTCCTGCTGCTTGACATGCGGCGAGCACTGAGGCGTCACGATTATCTTCAGCTGGGTTATATGTTGGTGGTACGTTTGGATTCAACGGATCAGTAATCCGAGCATCTGTTGGCACTACACATGGATCGCTAACGGTATTAAAGCCCGTTGTACCGTTTAAGAAACGCTCACGTAAGTTAGGCGCTCTATAAGAAGTACCTTGTGTTCCACGTAGCGTCACCCATTCAACAGGGCGATAAACAGCCTTTAAACTATAAGTCGATGCAGTATCATAGTAACTTTCAGAAGAAAGACGACCTGATGCTGTTAGGGATAGCTCTTCAATGCCTGGCTTACCTTTAACTAATGGGAATTCAAACTCAGCAAACGCTTCACGTAAGATACGTGAACCATCAGCACCTTGGTCAGCAAAATATCCCCATAGCAAACCATCTGCTGCTGCTGCATTAGGATTAGACTCAATCTCGTCGCGACGATATTCAAGACCTAAAATGCTTGATACTGGCTCAGCGTTCCAAGGTAAATTAAACAGATCACCACCTACGAAACCGCTCACGACAAACTGGTTAACTTTGGTTTCCATATTACGGTCAATGAACAAATAATCGGCTTCTGCTTGACTTAATGTACCACCACCCGCTTGATATAAATCAGGGGCAAATAAGTTAACAGGCACACAACCATCAGTACCATCACCACATGTGATAGAACCATCGGCATTTAATACTGATGTTTCTAACGAATGGACTAACGCCGCTTCATTAATACCGCGGCGCTCATCAGTACCTTTAGAAGCACTGTACGAAGCATAGATATCGTAATACCAGTTATTTAAACCTATGTTCTCAAATACCGGTAAATTACCTGTAAAACCTGCAACTGTACGATACTGTGCAACTTCAACATCAGTCTGATCACGATCACCACGAATATTTATAATTGGTCGAGCATCAACTGGCCCCCAGTCTGCACCCACTTCGGCCATACAATTGATGCCATTGGTGCCACAAGGGTTATACGGATTGGTTGCATTTACCCACTGGAATATTTGTGCTCCGGGATTAAAAATTGGTGACTTACGTTTGGCATACAGACCTTCGTAATAAAAGGTAGTATCACTATCATCTTGGAAATTATATTCACCATTGAGCATGACAGATAAGCGTTTTTGACTAGAGATATAGTCGCCAGAGCGATAGTACTCAGATTGCTGATATGCATAGCGTGGATCTTGTAAATCCACGTCCATAAAGCCATCCATATTACCATCGACCATGACACGATCTGGAATGCCATCACCATTAGAGTCTGCTTCAACCCAGGTTGGTAATAAACCGGCGTATTGATTTGGAACAGTCGTTTCACTAAATCCTGGAATGCCTACGTTTGTATAACCTGGAGTGGAATATAAACTCCCCCAAAAGTTATCAAATTGTACACGGTTAGTTAGCGGGAAAATATCACAGGTATCGACATCGCCTCGAGCAACAGGGCCATTACCACTAGCACGAGTAATGATGCGTCCATCCTCAGCTTCAAAAATACGTTCTTCACAACCCGTAGTGAAGTCATAGCCACCACGTGTTTGTGTTTTTCTATCCATATATTCTGCGCCAACTGTAATAAAACCATTATCCATGGTTTTACCCCAAAGTGCGGATAAATTGACCTCTTCACCGCCATCACCTTTCGGTTGACTATATGCTGCGTTAACTTCGAAACCTTCAACATCTTGTTTGAGAATAACGTTGGCAACACCAGCAACGGCGTCAGAACCATAGACAGTTGAAGCGCCGTCAAATAAGTTTTCAATGCGTTGAACCATAATACCAGGTATTAAGTTCAAATCTGGAGATGTTGGCGCTCCGCCAACACCAGCAGGTGCCATACGTCGACCATTAATAAGAACCAAAGTACGTTCGGCACCTAAACCACGGAAACCAATCGTACTTGCGCCTGGACCGTTATCAAGAACATAACCACCAAATGAGTTGTCAATCTGGATACCTGCCGATTGGTTAGTCGACTGCAGCATTGAACTAGCGTCAAACATACCCATTTCACGAGAAACGTCACCGCTAATCACCTGAATTGGAGAAGCTTGTGAGAACTCAGCTTTACGAATACGAGAACCTGTAACAACGACACGCTCTTGTATGTCTTCAGCCCCTAATAGATCTTCTTGCTCAGTTTGCAGCTTTGTCTCTTGTGGAGCCACTTCCTCTGCTGCCTCTGCAGCGTAAATATTACCTGCAAAAGCTGTGGCACCAAGTAGTAAGGAATACCTTACTGCCGTGGACAATAAATTTCGTTTAAACATACTTTCTCCCTTAGTCCCAACTCGTCCCACGTGATTACAAATCGCATGTAGTTGGATAATAGTTATTATATATTTTGTGCATCATTGAGATTGCAATCTGTTAACCTATGATTAACGATATCCATATCAATATGTAAAATCTACATTCTTTATTAACCTTAAGTCAACAATTGGTGAGTGATAAGTATGAAGATGCACTAAAGCACAATGTTTAAGTTGTTGCGCAGGAGGAAGGAGGAAGAAGTGCGGATTTTTTATAAAGGTAAGGTTAGCGCGGAGCCAGTAGGGCGTTTTTTGACCATTACTACACAATATATTTAACAACTCCAGTTGTGGCATTGAAACTTATTCGGCTTGATTTTGTGAAAAAATTAGGTATTAAAAATGCGATAAATAGAATCAGCCCTAGTTTGGTCTAATCCCATCAGACACTTAATTTTAAGGCAGTATGGTCTCTCTGTCGGTTAAGCGAGAGACTGAAAAACATCCATAATTTTTTCTTGTACAGAGTGTGACTCTGCGGCCGATTGGCTTACTTGGCCTTCCTGTTATTTAATCTAAGCCCCAACTCAAACCTGCTATTCAACCCATTAAGCTAAGCCGCAAATGCCCCGATTATGGTTTTTAACATAATTAACCCAAGACTAATGGGCCAAAAACACCGATAATTCCCCCTTAATGACTCATTACCAATGACGCGACTTGGTCGATGGGCTGCTACAGACTCGCATATTTAGTGGAAATCATATTCAATGGAAATCAAAGTTAATTTTCTCGACAATCTTAGACTTGAAGCCAAGTTTGATGATTTTACCGTGACCGCCGATCAGCCAATCCGCTACAAAGGTGATGGTTCTGCTCCTAGTCCGTTTGACTATTTCTTAGCGTCGTCAGCCCTGTGTGCGGCCTATTTCGTGAAGGTGTATTGCAAAGCCCGCGATATTCCAACGGATAACATTAGACTGTCGCAGAACAATATTGTCGATCCAGAAGATCGCTACAACCAGATTTTCCAAATTCAGGTTGAATTGCCAGAAGATATTTCCGATAAAGATCGCGAAGGTATTTTGCGTTCAATTGACCGTTGTACTGTTAAAAAAGTGGTGCAAACGGGTCCAGAATTTAAGATTGAAACCGTTGAGAACCTAGATTCAGACGCCAATGCTATGCTGATGGGCCAGCCTAATGGCGCATCGAGCACCTTTATTCTGGGTAAAGATCTGCCGCTGGAGCAGACCATTGCCAATATGACGGGCATGCTCGCCGAGCTTGGGATGAAGATTGAGATCTCATCATGGCGTAACATAGTGCCGAACGTGTGGTCGCTGCACATTCGTGACGCCGCATCGCCCATGTGTTTTACCAATGGTAAAGGCGCGACCAAAGAAAGCGCACTGTGCTCGGCACTCGGCGAGTTTATTGAGCGGTTAAATAACAACTTTTTCTATAATGATCAATTCTTTGGTACCGAAATCGCTAATAGCGAATTTGTGCATTATCCCAATGAAAAGTGGTTTGCGTTAGAAGAAGACGATGCGCTGCCAGCGGGAATTCTGGATGACTATTGTTTAGAGATTTATAACCCAGACGATGAGCTGTGCGGTTCGCACTTGATTGATACCAACTCAGGTAATCTTAAGCGCGGCATTTGTGCTATCCCCTATTCGCGTAAATCTGACGGTGAAACGGTTTACTTCCCATCGAACCTGATTGAAAACCTGTTCTTAAGTAATGGCATGAGCGCGGGCAATAACCTGCAAGAAGCGCATGTGCAGTGTTTGTCAGAGATTTTTGAGCGTGCCGTTAAACGCCAAATCATTGAGCAAGAAATTGTATTGCCAGATGTGCCAACGCAGATACTTGAAAAATATCCCAGTATTCTTGCGGGCATTAACGGCTTAGAAGAGCAAGGTTTCCCGGTTGTGGTCAAAGACGCTTCACTCGGCGGTCAATTCCCTGTGATGTGCGTGACCCTAATGAACCCGAAAACTGGCGGCGTGTTTGCCTCATTTGGCGCGCACCCAAGCTTTGAAGTGGCATTAGAACGTAGCTTAACTGAGCTGTTGCAAGGCCGCAGTTTCGAAGGCTTAAACGATGTGCCAAAACCGACCTTTAACAGCATGGCGGTCAGCGAGCCAGAAAACTTTGTTGAGCATTTTATTGATTCAACAGGAGTGATTTCATGGCGCTTCTTTAGCAGTAAATTTGATTATGAATTCTGCGAATGGGATTTTTCTGGCACCAGCGAAGAAGAAGCCGACGGCCTGTTTGGCATCTTAGAAGCGTTAGGTAAAGAGGTGTATATCGCCGAGTTTACCGATTTAGGCGCATCGGCGTGCCGTATTTTAGTTCCTGATTATTCGGAGATTTATCCAGTCGATGATTTGATTTGGGATAATACCAACAAGGCGCTGGCGTACCGTGAAGATATTCTAAATCTGCATTCGTTAAGCACTAAGCAACTGGCTAATTTGGTCAATCGTTTAGAAGAAAGCCAACTCGATAACTATACGGATATTCGCACCTTAATCGGCATTGTATTTGATGAAAATACCGTTTGGGGTCAGCTCACGATTATCGAGCTTAAGATCCTGATTTATTTGGCACTCGGTGCACACGAAGACGCGATTGAGCTGGTCGGCGAGTTCCTGCAGTTTAACGACAATACCGTTAAACGCGGCCTGTTCTACCAAGCTATGAATGCTGTATTGGAAGTGACTTTAGATGACGAGCTAGAACTTGATGATTTTATCCACAACTTCAACCGCATGTTCGGTAAAGAAGTGATGGACAATGTCGTTGGCTCAGTCACAGGTAAAGTGCGTTTTTATGGCCTAACAAAGACCAGCATGCAGCTCGAAGGCATTGAGCCACATCTAAGATTGATTGAAAGCTATAAAAAGCTGCATCAAGCCCGTAAAGCTGCGAAAGATCTGAATTAAGCCTGTGTTTGGCAATAGCTTTATGCATTAAAAAGCGAACCTTAGGGTTCGCTTTTTTGTTGGCTGCCTTTTGATGCGTGCTTCTTATGAGCACTTGTGACTATCACTTATTAAGGGCGCTTGTTATTGCTATGTGTGCTTTGAAATGTTTAACCCGCTTAGGCTGTATTTGATATAACTCGATTTTTGCCGTTACGCTTAGCCTGATACAGGGCCGCATCGGCCCGCTTAAGCGTGTCTTCATAGGAAGTATCCAATGCTTCTATGCTGGCAACCCCGATACTTACGGTGGCAAACAAGCCGTTAACCGCATGTTGTTGCAGTGCCGAGTAAAAACAATCGCAGAGGTATTCTGCAAATTTAACCGCTTGAAACTGTTCGACACCGGGCAGGGCAATCACAAATTCATCCCCACCAAAACGATACGCGCTATCGGTTTTTCTAAATTGAGTGCGACAGGTTTCAGCAACGGCGATGATAATTTTATCGCCAGCATGGTGGCCTAACTGGTCATTGATAGACTTTAAGTGGTCTAAATCGAGGATCAAGATTGAGGTGGGCGTACGGTGGCGCTGAAAAGTGTCGAATTGAACGGTTAAGTCGCGTTCTAATCGGCGGCGATTATATAACCCTGTGAGCTGATCGGTATCGCTGAGCTGACGCAGTTGCAGTTCAAGCTCATGTCGCTTTGAAATATTACTTGCGACCCAGAGCACCACTGGCTCATCATTGACGAGAAAGTCTAGCGCTTGAATTCGTCCCTCAAACCAAATGGGTTGATCTGGGCCCGCATCGGGTAAGCCTTTGACATCTTTATTACTGAGTTCATATTCTTCAATCAGTAATGCTCGGCTAGCTAAGGCTTGTTCGATAATGCCTAAGAAGTAATTTGTTTTATCGGGGTTTAATACATCAGCAATGTACAAACCGACTAAGCCACTGCCATCGTGGTAATAACGCCCATCTTTACCGCCGAATACAGCCACGTACCGACCACTTTTTGACAATATTAAGGCAGGATCTGGCAGTGCATCGAGGATTAACGCCATCTGTTCAATATTGATCATCAATTAAGATCCCTGTGGAAAATCACTTAACTTTATGTCTGCGTGTCCAAGTCATCATTACGAGCCGCTCTTTGGAGCTTTAGCCGCCAATTAATCCCGTTAACTCATAATAATCTAGCCGCTTTTGGTGCGAACAACAAACCATAACGACACGCCGTACAATTTATTTGTCGTCACGATTTTGCCAAGTCGCTAGCGCGATTGATGCCACAAGCCATAACTCTCCCTTTCCTATTGTAACGAGTCAAAAGTGATATGTTGAACTTTGGCGTGTGTGCTTATGTTCAAAAAGCTAAACCGCAATGCTTAGTGAGCAGATGTTTTTCGAGTAGACTCTAGAACCTGAATTGCGGTTTTAATTTTACCCAGGGATTTATAATGCATACAGCCGATGATTTTATTGAACATTTAGCACTAGAACAGCATGTTGAAGGCGGCTATTACCGCTCATCCTATCGTTCTGAAACGCCGTTTGATCAGACTCGGGCATTATGGAGCAGCATCTATTTTTTACTGCGCACGGGTGAAGTTTCCCACTTTCACCGCCTAACCGCCGATGAAATGTGGTACTTCCATGCAGGACAATCACTCACTATTTATATGATTGACCCTGATGGCGTGTTAACCACAGCGCAATTGGGACTCGATTTAGCGGCGGGCGAGCGACCACAATTTTTGGTGCCTAAGGGCTGTATCTTTGGTTCGGCGATGAATCAACCCGGCTTTTCGCTCGTGGGCTGTATGGTGTCCCCCGGTTTTACCTTCGATGATTTCGAGTTATTTAGCCAAAAAACCTTACTAGCCCACTATCCGCAGCACAGTGAAATCATCAAGCGTCTGAGCCGATAGTGGTGTAAAAAAAGCGCGTTCATTAGTGCGTGAATTAACCCATTAATGAGTGAGAGTTCGATTCGGTCGAAATAACATCATTCGGCTAAATCAATGCTACTCAGTGTCGTTAAATTTGGCTCAATAGTAAGATATCCCCGCGACAAGGCTTGTCTATTGGCGTTTAACCACGTAAAACAGGCTTTTTGGCGTACCTCTATGTACCAAGTGTTAGGAGTAATTGAATTTGGAACACTTAGTGTGGGAGCTCGATCCTGTATTAATCTCGTTTATGGGACTAAAAATACATTGGTATGGAGTCTTGTTTGCTGTTGCTATCACTGCCGGTTTTCAGGTGATGAAGCGGATTTATATCAAGGAAAACCTCGATGTCGAGTCCCTTGATAATCTACTGATTTATTGTGTGGTTGGCATCATAGTGGGCGCGCGTTTAGCCCATTGTATTTTTTACGATCCGGCTTATTACTTTGCCCATCCGCTTAAGATTTTGGCGATTTGGGAAGGTGGACTCGCCAGCCACGGTGGGGGTTTAGGGGCGATTCTGGCGCTGTATTATTACCAACGCAAAGTGAAGCTGCCCTTCCTGTTTTTGTTGGATAGACTCGCTATCGCCACCGCCATTTTTGGCTTTTTTGTGCGTATGGCGAACTTTGCCAACTCAGAGATTTTAGGCGATCCAACGACTCAACCTTGGGGCATTATATTTGCCCGTGTTGATATGTTGCCAAGGCATCCGGCGCAGCTTTATGAGGCTTTTGCCTATTTGGCTATCTTTGTCGCGCTTTATGCTCTGTATCAATTTACGCAGATTAAACAACGGCATGGAGCGATTTTCGGCTTGTTCTTGGTGTCGGTATTTAGTGCGCGAATTGCGATTGAATCGATTAAAGTCAGCCAAGCGGCTTACTCTGAATCAGTGCTAAGTGCGGGACAACTTCTCAGCTTACCGTTTTTAGCCGTAGGTATAGTCTTGTTGTTTTTGGCGTATCGAAAGAAAGCCGTTTAAGTCAGAATATCAAACGGTTTAAAAAGGCTTTCTATCTAGATAGAAAGCCTTTTTTATGAAGGAATTAATCATCAAGGATGACGTTAGGCTGTCTTCACTATATTGCTCACTTGCACCATGGCATCCCGTGCGGAGCGGCTCACTCCCGAGAGTTGAAAGAAGCCATGGATCACCCCAAGATAGCGGCGGCAGTGGGCATTGACGCCAGCCTCTAATAGATGCCTAAATAGCTGTTCTCCTTCATCGACGAGCGGATCAAATTCAGCTGTGATGATATGGGTTTCGGGCAGTCCCGCTAAGTCAGTGCTTCGCAGCGGACTGGCTTCGGCATCGGTTCTGGGGTGCCAATCTAAATACAGATCAAATCCAGTGAGTAAGGTGTCGCGGGTGATGATGTATTTCTCGCCATTGTCGCTATAGCTTTGGCTTTTAGCGGTGGCATCGAGCATTGGATAGATAAGTACTTGCTTTTGTGGCAACCATTGCCCTTTGGCTTTTAAACGTAGGCAAGTGACGAGGGCTAAATGGCCGCCAGCACTGTCGCCCATCAGGGTAATCTTGTCCTTATCGCCACCCCATTGTTGGCAATGCTCATAAATAACTTCGGCGGCATGGCAGGCATCGTCGTGGGCGGCTGGGTAAACATGTTCTGGGGCGAGACGATAGCGAACGGCAATCACCAGTGCGCCAGCATCATTGGCGAGTTTACGCAGTTGTTGATTGTGGGTTTCAACGCCGCCACTGACAAAACAGCCGCCATGGTAGTAAATGACAACGGGTAAATCGTTTACTGCCGAAGGTTTGAACAGGGTCAATTCTGCGCCATCGATAGAAACTGCGCGCACCTCGAACACCTCTTCCGCTTCACCTGCGAGTACCGTGCTGGCGATATAACCTTGTCTACGTTGCTCAATGGTCTGCTCTCGCACCGATGGACAACCCGCCGCGATAAACTCGCTAACCAATTGTTTAATTCCCTCTTCTAAATAGAGTTGGCTCATTTAATACTCCCTCATTTTTCAGTGTGCTTAGCAGTTCTGCAATGGGCTGAGTTTATCGGCAGTTTAATTGAAATGGTAGCCGCAGTGATGAGAAGCAATAGCGGATTAGTAGCATTGACATGATTTCTGCCAGTAACTATTTTTGCTCAATTTGTTTTTGCTCAGATTGTTGTGCGCACTCTGGCTCTGTACTCATTAATTAGATGCTTGTTAGTCTAAATTCACACACTGTGATGAGTCCTGTTTTTAGCTCTGCCATTAACGTAGTAATGAATACGGTTGCAGTCGGCATATTTTCATTAATACAGATTGAGTTGTATGGCGACTTGTAAGAAAATTACCAATTCAATTGACCCTTAGGCTGGATGCGCTTAGATTTCCGCCTGATTGTGCGTTCGATAGCACTTTGATGTCTATTTGTGAAAGTTGCTTTCAGTATCTTGGCTGAAATATAGGTTGCCAAGATGCCGTTTGAGCGACACATTGAGCCAGCGCTCACATCGTTATCCGTACTCTATTTGCAGGAATTCTCCGTGGCTAAAGCACCCAAAACATTGCAACAACGCATGAGCATAGTCGCCCTCACTTGGCCGATTTTTGTCGAGACCTTGCTGCAATCACTGCTTGGGATCAGCGACATTTTTATGCTCAGCCATTATTCCGATAACGCGGTAGCGGCGGTGGGACTCACGACTCAGCTGATGTTCTTCATGATGGTTATGTCGATGATGGTGAGCACAGGTGCGAGCATTTTGATTAGCCAGAACAATGGCGCAGGCCAGTCGCAACAGGCTGTCGATATCGGGGTGGCAAGTGTCGCATTGAGTTTAGGACTCGCCTTGATCATGGGCGCCTCTATGTTCTTCGGCGCTAAGGGGATTATCGGCCTGTTTGCGCTTGAACACGATGTGGCAGGCTTTGGATATGACTACTTAGTGATTTGTGGCAGCTTGAGTATAGGTTTGGTCATGAACATCGCTTTTGCCGCGATTTTAAGGAGTTACGGCTTTACCCGCTCGGCCATGTTAGTCACCTCAAGCACAGGCTTGATGAACGTCATCGGTAACTATATTGCCCTGTATTCTCCCTTTGATTTGCCTGTTTATGGGGTAACAGGGGTGGCAATTTCCACCGTCACCAGCCAGATCATCGGCGCTGTGATCATGCTGATGGTGATCCGCTATAAAAAGATCCCGCTGCCACTGCAACGTCTTAAATTATTACCGCGCAGCACCTATTGGAGTGTGATGCGTATCGGCCTACTCAATGCCGGTGAGATGTTGTCTTACAATGTGGCGCAGATGACCATCATCTATTTTATCAGTCAAATGGGGACTTTATCGCTCACGGCTTATACCTATGGCCTAAACATCAGCCGGTTTATTTATTGTTTTGCGGTGGCGCTCGGGCAGGCGACGCAAATTCAGACCGGATACTATGTCGGCAAACAATGGTTCGATGAAATCACCACTCGGGTGCAGCGTTACTGTCTAGTGGGCTTTATGGTTTCCCTTGGTATCGTCTTAGTATTCTACTGGCAGCGATTCACTATTGTTGGCTGGCTAAGTGAGAACGAGGAAGTCATTCAACTGACGGCGTTATTGCTTGCAGGTTCAATCGCGCTCGAAACGGGGCGGGTGTTTAATCTGGTGATTATTTCGGCATTAAAAGGCGCGGGTGATGTGGCGTTCCCTGTGCGGGTTGGCCTCTTTAGCATGTGGGGCATAGGGGTATTATTGGCTTGGTTCTTTGGCCTTCACTTAGGCTATGGCGTACTCGCCGCTTGGCTTGCCGTTGCGGCAGATGAGTGGGTGCGTGGATTGATTATGGTACACCGTTGGCGCTCGGGTCGCTGGCAGCGTTTTACTCGCATACCCGCTGCGACTGCAGTGTAGTTTTGGTGAGGTGAATTGGAAGCGCAGCAAACATAGGCTGCGCTTTTTGTTTGATAAGCTTAACTTTGCTGCTTCAACAGGGTACGGCACAGCTTGATAAAGTCCGATGACGTGACGATACCGAGCACCTTTTTATCGGCATCGACGACGGGTAAGCAGCCGAGTTTGTTTTCGATAAAATATTCCACCACCACAGTTAAAGGCTCGTCGGCGGTAAGATGCTGAAAGTCTTGGTCCATCACGGTTGTGATCGGCGTGTATCGTTCTTTGCGCTCGAGCGCGCCTTGGCCGTACTTGTTCAACATAGTCATCACGCTGGCGATCATCTTTTTATGGGTGAGTACGCCAACGAGGGTGCCATCAATTTCAGAAATCACAGGTAAGTGGCGTACGCCACGGGTTTGCATCAGATGGTGGGCATCTTTCAAACTGGCGCCATCGCTGATGCAGATGACTTGATCACTCATAATATCGCTGACTTTCATTGTTAAATTCCTTTTCTTGCCATTCTTAGGCGTGCATTTAACACGCTGCGTTAGCCTGCACCGATGTTAGCAGCTTCCTTGTTCGCTGCGCCAGTCCTGCATAAATAAAGTACGCCATTCAGTATAAGTATTTGAATTGATAGAAATCATAAAAGGCTGACAAAGATGTCACAAATGTGTAACAGTGATGTCTCACAATCGGGGTCTCATTAGACCTCATACCAGTGAAGCCTTATCTAACAAGGAATAATAATAATGAATCGTACCGTAACTCGTCGTGACTTTTTGGCTATGTCGGCCAAAGGTGTTGGCGTTGCTGTGATCTCTTACGGCTTGATGGGCTGTAGCGATAGTAATGATGATAATTCTGTACCTGCACAATTTTTACATGGGATTGCCAGTGGCGATCCTGCGATTGATGCTGTGATCCTTTGGACCCGTGTAACGCCTGAGTCTGAGGGCGATGTAAAAGTGAGCTGGCAAGTGGCAAGCGATGCTGCCTTTAGTCAATTAGTGACCACGGGTGAGATGGTCACTAATGCAAGCCGTGACTACACGGTTAAGATTGATGCCCGCGGTTTACGTGCAGGTCAAAACTACTTTTACCGCTTTATGACAGGTGATAAAACCTCTGTCGTGGGTAAAACCTGTACTCTGCCTGAGGGTGACGTAAGCTCAGTCAAATTAGCCGTGATGTCCTGTGCGAACTTTCCTGCCGGATACTTTAACGTCTATGAGTTAGCGGCGGCGCAGGATGATTTAGATGCCGTGGTGCATTTAGGCGATTACATCTATGAATATGCCCGTGGCGGTTATGCCAGTGAGCATGCTGCAGAGCTTGGCCGTGAAGTCTTACCGGCCACTGAGTTGCTGACATTGGGCGATTATCGCACCCGTTATGGTCAGTACCATACCGATGCGAGCCTGCAAAAGTTACACGCGAAAGTGCCTTTTATCACAGTTTGGGATGATCACGAAGTAGCCAACGATACTTGGCGTGATGGCGCCGAGAATCATAATGAAGGCGAAGGCGATTTTGCCGTCCGCAAAGAGGCGGCACTGCAAGCTTATTTCGAATGGTTGCCTATTCGTCCATGGCGCGAAGGGAACCATGAAGAGATTTACCGCAGTTTCAGTTACGGTAATCTTGTCGACCTGCACATGCTCGATACCCGTGTATTGGCCCGTGATAAACAGCTCGATTATGCCGACTATATGGATCCGACAACGGGTTCGTTTGCGGGCGAGCGTTTCCTTGCCGATGTGACTTCGACCACTCGCACTATGCTGGGTCTGACGCAATTATTATGGCTACAGGGCACTCTGCTGCAAGCAACGGGCAAGTGGCAGGTGTTAGGGCAACAGATTTTGATGGGCAAGATGTCATTGCCGGCGGCGATTGCGACTCAGCAGATGAGCATTCCCCAATATGCCATGTTAGGTGCGTTAGCTAAGCTAGCGGCGCGTGCGGCGGCAAATGATCCCACGCTGACCGCCCAAGAGTTACAATATCTTCAGGCTAATCAAGCCTTATTAACCCCAGAAGTTATCGCACTGCTGCAATTACCTGCCATTCCATACAACTTAGATGCTTGGGACGGTTATGCCTATGAGCGTGAGGTGATTTTAGGTACGGCTAAATCGAAAAACCTCAACCTAGTCGTGATCGCGGGTGATACCCATAATGCCTGGGCTAACGAGCTTAAAGATGTGAATGGCGATACCGTTGGGGTGGAGTTTGCGACCAGCTCAGTGTCTTCACCAGGTCTTGAGTACTATTTGAATCTGCCCGCTGAGCAGATCCCTGCGACTGAGGCGGCGATCGTCGAGTTAGTGCCAGATCTTAAGTACGCTAACTTAAGAGATCGCGGCTTTATGACGCTCACTTTCACCGCTGATGAGGTGCGCAGCGACTGGCATTATGTGGATACCATTCTATCGAAGGATTTCCAAGCGGCAACGGCACGTGGTTATAGCGCCAAGGCAAAAGTGGGCGAGCATGTGATTACGCCTATCGTTTAACGCAGGTATTTATTCGCTGTTTTTAGGCCACCTTAGAGTGGCCTTTTTGTTGCTTTTTGCCTAAAAAGGCAAAATAAATGTCTGTTGTCACGCAAGTTCTTACTATTACTGCAGCACATCGCATTTTTTTGGTATAAAATTCGCTCCCAAAATTCGGCGGCTGCCTACACTTGCTAAGGCAAAGCTGTTTTAGTGTTTTGGGAACCTTTACCCGCCGAACAGACCTTACAGGGGTCATAAGCTTTTGCTTTAACGACCTAAGAATAAAATCAATGTGATGGGGACTGTGTCATGTCAGAAAAGTATTTTGTTACCGCGCAGCAATTGCTGGAAGATTCATTTTTATTAGCTTCGCAAGTGTATGAGAGTGGCTTTCGTCCGCAGTTTATCGTGGGTATTTGGCGTGGCGGCGCTCCAATCGGGATCGCGGTACAGGAATTTTTCGACTTTAAACAAGTAGAAACCGATCACATTGCCGTGCGTACTTCTTCCTATTATGGGATCGGTACCGACAAGCAAAGCAAAGAAATCAAAGTTCACGGCCTGCATTACATCGTTGAAAATGCGAACGCAAGCGACGGTTTATTGATTGTGGATGACGTGTTTGACTCTGGCCGTAGTATCCATGCATTAAAAGAAAAACTCGGTCAGTTGATGCGCCTGAATATGCCAACCGATATCCGTATCGCTTGCCCTTATTACAAGCCAAAAAATACCGCAGTGCCTTTAAAACCTGACTATTACATCCATGCCTCTGAAGACTGGTTAGTGTTCCCGCATGAAGTCACAGGTTTAACGCCGGAAGAAATTGCCGAAGGCAAGGGCGATTTAAAGAATATCCAGCACCTGTTTAAATAGCTTGCTCGCGGCGAGATATAGACTATTTTCGCAATAAAAAAATGCGTTAACGATTAATCGTTAACGCATTTTTTGTTTTCTATATCGATGACTTATAAATCCATACAGTTCGCATAGTAAGTCACAGTGGCGGGCCAGTCGGAGAACACTCCAATCACACCGACATCTTTAGCTAACACATCGAGTAATTCAAAGGTATCGCCTTCGTTATCTATGGCTTCGGTAATGCTTTGATAATAAAAGCCGCCGCCATTTTTTAATAAACCAGAACGTTCCAGCGACCAAGTGATGATCTTAAGCCCCGCGCCTTTGGCGGCCTTAGCGTATTCCGAAGGGATGATCTTTTTGTCCGCATCTAAGGCGACTAAAACCCAGAGTGGCGGCGCAATAATTTCGACACCTTGGGTTTTCAAATCTGCCATTGATGGTGACCAAGTGGCTGAATTTTGTGGATCGAAAGCGCTGTTATAATCGTATCTGTCATCGAGAAATACGGCTTGTTTCGCAAACTCAGGTGCGTTGGCGACCCAATATTTGATGTCATCTAAGATAAATGATTGAGGGAATACTTGCGAAGCATCGACGCCAGCCGCCGTGTATTCATCTAACATTTTTTGCGCGTAATCCTGCTGAGTAAAACCATCGAATGGCATAGATACGCTGGCGGCTTTGAGCTCTGGCGTCATCTTCACGCCAGCTTTTTTAAACATTTCAATACTTTCGGCGTGGGTCATCAAGGTACCATTGCCAGCGTAGAGATCGGTGCGCCAGCTTGGAGTGCCATTGATGAATTCGGCCGCAGTGGTCGCTTTAGGATTGCTGCCTTCCATCTTACCCTTGAGGGTTTTAAATTCGGCGAGGGTGATATCGCTGGTGCAACAGGTCGCCGATGCGCTGACGCCATTGGCGGCATCAGCAGGAGTGAATGGGCTAGAACATTTATTGGCCAGTTCAGGCACGGCTAAAATGTTGGTCGTGCTGGCAAGATCGCACTGTGAGTGGCGGCACACTAAGGCTTTATCGGCGGTGAAGGTGACATCACATTCAACTATGCCAGCGCCCGAATCGATAGCCGCTTGGTAGGATTCCTTTGTATGCTCAGGGAATTGCATTGGTGCGCCACGGTGACCGATGGAAAACTCGCTGCGATAAAAATTGTCAGTGGTGCATTGTTCTAAGCGGGTTTTAAGTGTGCTGTCTTGCATTTGACGCACGAGGAATAAAGGTCTTTCTCCCACTTGAGCTGGAACAGGTTTGCTGGTCGGTGGCGTGACTTCTGTGTTGTTATCGTCACTATTGCAACCGGCTAATAAAGCGCTGGTGGCAATTAACAGGCCGAGTGAGAGCGACGAAAGAGGGCGTAGTTTCATCAGATTTACCTATGAGTAATGATGTAACTTATTAATATTAATCAGAAACTCTAAAGTGTTAATGTGACTAAAAAAGCCAATTTTTATGACATAAACAAGAATATATACCGTTTGCACGACGATTATCTAAAGCACGCTAGCTTGCGATAAACAGCCATAGACAGAGGATGAGCGGGATATATGCGCAGTGTTGTTTTAGACTTGAGAATTGACTCCACTGGGCGAGTCGATGAAACTGGCATGAATATTTTCATCTGGGCGATCTTTCTGGGCCGAAATCAAGTACACTGCGCTCCTTTTGTTTTATGATGAGCGTTTGGTTCGCTTGATAAGACAAACGTGACAAGCATCATTTAGGAAATAGAGCAGAATGAGCAAGGGCAAAAAATACGATTTTCGCGTGACACAGGGCGACAAAGGTTGGAAAACTGAAATCACTCGTCGCATGACATCAACTAAAACGGTTGTGTCTAAGAGCCATGATGGTTTTGCGACCGAAGCCGAAGCGCAAGCTTGGGGCTTGACTGAATTACAAGTGTTTTTAGGCACGTTAACTGAGCGCAACAAGCGTCGTTCAGAGAAACAAGCTAAAGCAAAATTAGCGGCAGCATTAGCAGCTGAAGCGGCAACTGATGCCGAAGATCTTGATGAAGATGATTTCGACGAAGAGTAACACTCACTCGTTTAGTATTGTCTTATCAAGCTAGTGTGACTGTTAGGGCGCGCATGACGCGTTCTGAAACGTCACTCTGGCTATGAATAACAAAAGGCGGATCTTAGGATCCGCCTTTTGTGTTTTTGTCGCTCAACCTCTTTGAGCTTATCAACGCATTTTTTCCTGTTCACTCCGCACGTTTTGGTCAATTGAGAGCCGTTATCGCTATAGTCTTGTTTTTAGAGAGTTTCAGCGCTATTGCGTATTCTATACCATTAATAAATAACGATAATTATTATCGTTTGGTTTACTTGGATTCGGGTCTGTGCTCATATGTAGAGAATTCGAACACACGTTTAATTTTATTAAGGTAAGGGAACTCCTATGAAACTACTTCAATCCAGTTTATTGCTGTGTTTGTCGGCTTCGGCAACCATGAGTTATGGCCAAGCCTTAGATGGAGAGGCGTTACGCTTGCTACAAGCGTCGCTAAAGGATTCGACTTTGGATGCACAAGCTCAGTTAACCAATACTAAGCGGGCATTGGCGTTAGATTTGAGCCATCAATATGCGCAGCTTGCGCCTATCTTACAGACTGAAATAAACCAGTATCAGTTGGCAGTAAATGCCGATGACATTCTGTCTCAGCATAGGCTCAATGATAATGTGATCACCAAAGCCGATGCGTCGATTCGCCGAGTGAAGGGCTTAAGTGCCAAAGCAGATTCTCTGGTGCAAGTGCGTCTAGCAGATGAAACCATGTTAACCCCATGGCAGCAAGGTGAGTCTCCTTTATTTGCCTATGAGCCCGATGGTGACGAGAGTCAGTGGGATTATATTGAAGCCTTTGATATTCATGGACAAGTTCATCAATTAGACGTGTATAACCTACCGCAGCAGCCGGTGTTTGTGGTCGGTATCGATAGTAAAAAAGCCTTTGTGGCTGGCTTAGAGGTGATGCGGGCGACATTTGCCGAAGCACAATCGGCGAAAAAAGATGGCGTGCTACTGAGCCGTGCGCAAACACAGGCGGTGGCAGACAAGCCTATTTCAACCACAGTGATCAAACAAATATCCTTGAAGGATGACCATGAGCCGTGGATTTCTGGTCGTGCCGAGATTTACGGCATAGTGACAGGGATTGACCCGAGCCGTGAAGAACCTGTGCTCGATATCGTCGAAATGCCCTATTTAGATTATGCGGATACGACCTATTATCCGAATCAAATCATCATCCATTGGGAGCGTTATCGTTGGGCGGCTGCAGACATGATCCTAATGGAGCATGACGATGGCACTAACTATAAAGTGTTGGCCACTAAGCTGTTGGAAGCGGCGGAGCAGATCTTAAAGTCGATCCCCGATCCTGAAGCTCAGGGTTATGCGCTGATCCCGCAAATCACCAATGGTATTTTAAGTGTGATGCCGGATGCTTGGTTCACCAATGACGATGACTTTGTCGACGTGTATTACACTTTACAGGAAGGGGTTGAATATCCTAACTTGAACGGGGCTAACGGTAATGCGATGACGAGCTTTGCGCCATTAGTTATCCAACCAAGGCCCTGATGAATTATTGCGGCTAAATGCAATGGCTGGAATGTAAAAGCGGATCCTAAGATCCGCTTTTGTGTTTTTATCACTTAACGTTAGGCTAAGCCATTCACCTTAAGCTTTTAGCTTGAAACTACCTTGCATAATCGCCCAGTGACCTGGGAAGCTGCAGAAGAATTGGTAAGCTTCGGTAGCGCTCATGCCAGCAGTGCTAAAAGTAATAGATGTTGATTCGCCGCCGCCCACTAATGGCGTGTGAGCGATAACGCGCGTATCACCCGCTTTAACATAGGCTGCATCAGGACCGGCACTCATACCTTCAGTTGCGACGGCTGACATATCGGCTGCCTTAGTTAATACCCAGTTATGGCCCATCGCTGCTTTTGGCAAAGTGCCTGTGTGGGTTAAGGTTAAGGTCACTTCTTTACAGCTTGCAGGTACTGACAGCTCTTTAGTGTCAAATTGCATTGCATCAGTGGCGGCAATTTTCAGTTCACATTCGTTGGCACTCGCTTGGCTAGCGAATAATAATCCTAGGCCGATTAGGCTAGTGCTGGTCACGTTACGTAAAGCTGTGCTTTTTGCTTTCATCTGGTACTTCCTTAGTTGAACAAGGGTAGCCGAGTCCTTTTGACTCGGACATGCGCCAACCAGAATAAGCAATCTTCATTAAATGGGAATGAAATCAGCGTGTAAATTATGTATATGCAACTTTCGTTTGAGTACTGCATTCTCTGTGACTGCAAAATTCTGTAACGGCAAAATCGCTAGCGGTAAACATAGACGAGCGAGTACTGAGCTGGAACCAACTAAATACTCGCGGATTATCATTAATGGATCTGATTTATAGCTATGATTTATAAATGATAATTTAGATAAGCGGACTCAGGACGTCTAACTCAAAGTCGCTTACTTTTTTAGTACGAAAGCTCCTGTCGATAGGGAATAGCACGCTGTGCGCCTTGGCGAGTCACTGTAATAGCACTGGCCGCATTAGCAAATCCCACAGCGGCGGCAATCGACATGCCTTCGCTCAAGCCAACGACTAAGGCGCCGTTGAAGGTATCCCCTGCAGCGACTGTGTCTATGGCTTGCACTTCAAGCGCGGGCACTAGCCCTGTAAAACCTGGGCTGCTGATATATGCGCCGCGACTGCCTAAAGTGATCACTACAATTCCTACACCTTGCTGGTGCAGAAGCTGCGCAGCCATTTGAGCATCATCGAGATGGTTAATTTCAACGCCAGTTAAAGCCTCTGCTTCAGTCTCATTAGGCGTAATCACATCAACCCATTTGAGTACATCGTGGCCAAGGGCGGTCGCTGGGGCGGGATTTAATACCGTCGTCACGCCAAGGTTTTTGGCCATTTTTAGTGCTTTTGCCACTGTGGCAGCAGGTGTTTCTAGTTGCGCTAACAAGTACTGCGCATTCGCAAACAGAGCATAGTGATTTTCTAAATCATCGGGTGAAAGAGTGGCGTTGGCACCCGCAGCAACACCTATGGTATTTTCACCGTTATCACCGATAAAAATCATCGCTGTGCCTGTACTCTGCTCCGCTATCTGGCTAATACCTTCTGTACTGATGCCATCTTTGATCCAGCTTTGACGCATATCATCGCCGATACTGTCTTGGCCGAGGTGGCAGATAAAGTCAGTGCGGGTGCCTGATTTAGCTAAACGCGCGCAGGCGACCGCTTGGTTGGCTCCTTTACCTCCTTGTTCGAGTCGATAGTCTCGGCTCATCAAGGTTTGCCCTGCTGCGGGCAGGTACTCAAATTTCATCACATGGTCGGCATTCGCACTGCCGATAACGAGTATCTGGCTCATAGAAAACTCACTGTTATTTTCATCTGCGATTGAGATAAGTTGGATCATAGACACGTAAACTGTCTACCAGTAAATCGACAAAACCGAGTCTGTCGAGCCCAAACAGCACAGTCGCATTGGCGGGTTTGCCAGTGAGTTGATAGCGATCAACCACTGTCATGCCTAAGGTCAGCTCGCTCTGGGTTTCAATCCCGACCCAACAATCTTGTGCTTCAAACAGTTCAGGTTTGAGCAACCAAGCGATAGTGCAGGGGTCGTGCAGAGGCGCACCAATAAAGCCCCATTTAGGATCTCTGTGGTAAATCATAAAGAAATCCAATAACTCGGCGACGCACTGAGCAATTGGATTTGGGATGGCGCGAATCCGTTCTATGTCTGCATCCATGATTTGCGCTTGATGGGTTACATCGAGCCCGCACATAGTGATGGGAATGCCTGACTTAAAGACAATATCGGCGGCTTCGGGATCGACAAAAATATTAAACTCGGCGGCAGGCGTCCAATTGCCGACACCGGCTGCGCCGCCCATTAGCACAATACGCTCGATTTTAGGGTGTAGCTCGCTATGACTCGCCAGTAAAAGAGCAATGTTAGTCAGCGGCCCTGTGGGCACTAAAGTCACTGGCTGTGTGCTTTGGCGGATTTGCTGCGCCATCAGTTCAACGGCCGTTATGGCTTGTGAGTTGAAGCTCGGTTCGGGCAATGCGGGGCCATCGAGGCCTGTCTCGCCATGAACATTGTCGGCGATAATCAGTTCACGTGTTAGCGGCTTAGTGGCACCGCTCGCGACTGGGATATCACCACGGTTTAACAGGGTTAAGATACGCAGGGCGTTGTTGAGGGTTTTATCTGGGGTTTGATTGCCAGCGCTAGTCGTGACGGCAAGGGGAACGAGGTCTGGGTGAGCTAAGGCTAAGATCAGCGCGATAGCATCGTCATGGCCGGGATCGCAATCAAGAATGATGTGACGAGTCATACTGTTACTCCTTTAAACAGCGGTACTGGATGCTTAGAATAGCATGCCATAAGTTAGGCGCTAGCCTGTGGAGGGTACTTGCAGAGCAAACTGTGAGCGTTTTCGTCTTTTTATCAACAAGCTGCTAGAATTCTGCCCATTTTTGACATTAGGCGATGTTAGGTTATTCCATCTTCGCTCTGTCTGCTGCACAACATTGAATGACATCTCCAAGCAAATACAAGGAAATAAGTAATGCTCACCCATCGAATCACTTGGCCTAAGGCTTTACTCGCGGGCATGGTTGCCATGCAAATCTCTGGCTGTAGCGAGCCTCAACCTATGGCCATAGTGGAAAGTAATAACGAGTCATTGCTGCAGTTTGATAACGGTAAACTCATCCAATTTAAGGAAAAACCGAGTCCGCAGTATCGCCATATTCCCTGTGATTTACCGGCAGTAAGTTCCGTGATAGTAAATGATATGGCAGTGGCTGCCATCACCCAAAATGGCGATGTGATCACTTGGGGAAATAGTTTTAGCGGCGGCGATAGCCGCGAAGTTGCTGCGGAGCTTAAACACATTAAACAAGTCGTGCCTGTAAAGGAAGGTTTTGCCGCCCTGCGTGAAGATGGCACTGTGGTGTACTGGGGACGTGCAGGGAAACTGAGTCTCGACAAAGCCCTGCAAAGCCGTATGACAAACATCACTAAACTCTATGCTAACCGTGAGGCGGTAGCCGCACTCGATGCCAGTGGAAAAGTGCACACTTGGGGTTATGGGCCCGAAGGCGGCAATAGCCAGCATGTGCAGGATAAACTGGTAGATATAGTTGATATCTTTGCCGAAGGACGAAGTTTTACGGCACTTAAGAAAGACGGCAGCACTGTGATTTGGGGGCAAGTTGAACGTTCAACCAATATGAAAAAGCTGCTGCCGCAGTTAATGGATGTTGTGCGTGTTGAGTATACCCAAGGGACCTATGCCGCTTTGAAAAAGGATGGCAGTGTCGTGACTTGGGGGCAGAGTAGCGATATTTACCCTATTCGCAGTGCGCTACAGGATGTTGTGAGTATTACGTCAAATAGCTGTGCTTTTGCAATCTTAAGTCCGGCGGGAGAGGCGCACTTTTGGGGCAATGAAACGAACTGCGGTATCGATTGGCTCAAACAAACGGATATTAAAGGCGTGAACAGTATTGTCAGTGTCGGCACGGGATTTCTGTTGCTGCGTGACAATGCCGTACCTCAAATCCTCGTCGATGACAGTGACTACGCCTATCTATATGGTTTTCACTATGCCCAAGAGATCCTCAATCGATATTGGCAGGAGGGAAGCAAAATCACCATAGGTTCAGCATCATTTGTATTCACCCGTCCTGACGGCAAAGTCGTGCCAGTAGGCTATAGGGCTAACCTAGAAAATGTCGAGAAGCTCATAGAACGCATCCCGCGATTAACTTGGTTAGCGAGGGCGGGTGAGGGTTATGTCGGGATCAGTGAAAAGGGGGAATGGGTCTCTTGGTCGATGAATAACGAGATGTTCGCTAAATCTTCGGTACCGCCTGCCGATTCGTTGGTGATTAAGCCGCTGGATTTTACCCCTGTTATCCAATGCGAAACGCCAGAGCAACGGCAGGCGATTCTGAGTCAGGAAAGGCCTAAACCTGAAGTAAAAATGTGGTTGTTTAGCGAATAGCACTAACCTTTTTTACCATCACGGCGCAGATAAACGGAGTATTTCTCTGTTATTCAAGCCGTGACAGTGATTATTTCTTTCAAAGTGGCAGTTAATCTAAGCTTTTGACTGTTTTCAATCTGGGTTATTCGCTAGAATGCTGGGTGTTTTCTGTTCAATTTCATGATGTCGTATTAATTAGTATTAGTTATAAGTGCGATACAAGGATGATAAGTATGAAATTAGCATTGTGTTCACCTATTGGATTGTTTCAAGGTGCCAGTGTGTTGTTACTCTGCAGCTTAATTGGCTCAGAGCCAGTTCAAGCCACATTAGATATAGCTCGGAGCGAAAGCGGCGCTGCTCATACCCATGTATTGCCGGTATTTGGTCAGCAATTAGGGTTCAATCTGCCTGCGGGCTGGAAGCAGGCTTATCATGAGGAGCAAGCAGGCATGTTTATGGCAGAATATGTGCCTGAGCAGGAAGCATTAACCCAGTGGAGTGCACTATTTTGCGTGCAGGGTTTTAAGGATATGGCCGAGAGTATTAGCCCTGAGCGCTTCTTAGATGCGATGGCCGAGACCTATAAATCGACCTGTGACGGCGAAGTGGTGTACCAGAAGCTCGGTGACAACGAAGTCGATGGGCACGCTGGATTTCATGCCATTCTAGGCTGTACAGCCATGCCCAATATGCACGGTGTGACGGCACTGAATTCCAAAGCCTATGCTTCAACTCCTCAAGGGGAAATTGGCTACTATACGGTTGTTAGTGGCAATAAAGATTTGTATCTGTTGCATAAGTCGATGCGAGGTGCCGTTTTTTCTGCCGATAAACCGCCGCTGCAGGCGGATAATAGCCAAGATTTTATTTCCACTTTAGTCCCATTCTCCTTGAAGTAGGCTGTAGACGCTCGCTTGAGTTTGATGGACTTTCATCCGTATAGACGTCTATAATGCGCGCGCTCAGGCTCTATAATGTGCTGAGCCTTAAGGGAGTATCGCTGTTTTATTGATGGCTGTACCCTATGAATCAAATTTTTAGTCAACCTTCTGAGGTGCTTGCGTGCGAAAGCCGCGAGATAATCGGGAAGCCAGTGAAATTCTGGCACTGCCCCCGCAACGGTAAAAGGTGAGAGAAGACCGCGTTTGATTGGTGTGTTCAAGACAGAACCCGATAGTCAGAATGTTAAAGGTCAGTCTCGCGTTAATTCTATTTTTACGGATTAACATAGCCTAAGTCCGGAGACCGGCCCTAAAGGTGTTTTTGAGATTTCGGTGGGCAGACCTCAAAATGCGATAGTCACTGTCAGTATCTTTTACTGAATGAACAGTATCGTGGCGCTAATGCCCCGTTTTCCTTGCAGGAGTTAAAGGTAAAATGGGAACAAATCCAACCAAAATCGCGCTGCTGATCGGTAGCCTTTGCAGTTTTTCCGTTATCGCGCCCGCTATGGCGGCTGACGCTAGCAGCACAGCGAAAGTCGACGAGCATCTTGTCGTGATCGGCCGCTCTGACAATACCCCGTTAAATATTGCCGCGAATGTGAATGTGATTGACGCTGCGGCGATTGAAATGAGCGGTGCCACTAGTGTGACTGAGGTTTTACGCGGTCAAAGTGGTATTCAAATTTCAGATAATAACATCGGTACTAGTTTTGCGATGCGTGGCTTTAGCGCCAGCACTGCTGTGAATAACACGCTGATTTTACTTGATGGTCGTCGCCTCAATAATATCGATATTGCTGCCCCTAGTCTTAATGCCATTCCGCTTAACCAAGTCGAGCGCATCGAAATTTTATCGGGTAGTGCGGGTGTGCTTTATGGTGACCAAGCCGTGGGCGGCGTGATCAATATTGTCACTAAATCCCCTGAAAATACCGGCGGTAGCGTACAGTTATCCGGCGGCAGCTTTGATACCTATGAAGGTCGCGGTGATGTGTCTGGCGCGATCAACAAAGATTGGCGTTACTTTTTCACCGGTAGTTACAACCAAGGTGACAACTATCGCAAACATAATGCTAACGAAACCGGCTCTATTCTTGGCCGCATTCAATATAAAACGGCCACAGACTCGTTCTTCGTTGAAACCAGCTATTACGATGATGACCGTGAAAATCCTGGCTCGCTTACAAAAGATCAATTTAAAGACAACCCACGTGACTCTGGGAACGATAAGCAATATTCTCACGAAATGACCACTGCGGCGCGTACGGGTTACCAGCATCAGCTCAATCAAAACTGGGCGCTGGCGGCGGATTTAGATTACAGCGATACCTTAGTGTCATCATTGAACTGGGGACAGAGCCGTAATACGCGATCACTGTTGATGTTTAGTCCTAAAGCGTTAGCTAACTACAGTACGCGTCAAGGTGAGCTAAACCTAGTCACAGGTTTAGACATTAGCCGTGGTAAGGCTGATTTTGACACTATGGCGCGCAGTAATGTGCAGCAAACACAAAGTGCTTACTTACAAGCCACTGTGCCATTAAGTCATACCCTAAGTTATGTTGTGGGTGGGCGATATGCGCGGGTGACCGACGAGTTAGTCGATCGCAAAGTTTATCCTAGTGGTATCGATTTAGATGAAGATGCTACTGCATTCGAGTTCGGCCTAAACTACCGTCCTAATACAGATCACAGATTCTATCTACGTGGCGATGAAAACTTCCGTTTTGCCAAAGTGGATGAGCAAGCTTATACATCGCCTGGTGTACTTGGCTTAAAGCCGCAGACGGGTCGCTCCTATGAAGCGGGTTGGGATTGGACTCTTGCTAGCCAAACCCTACGAGTGAGCTTATACCGTCTCGATTTAGAAGATGAAATTGTGTATGACTCAAGCGCCACTAAACCTATTGGTGGTAATTTCGATGGCGCAAATGTCAATGCTGACGCTTCACGTCGTTATGGCGCAAGTGCCGATTGGGATTGGCAGGTGACTAAAGCAGTACAACTAGGGCTAGAGTATAACTATATCGATGCTGAATTTACTGACGGTATCAATGATGGCAAAGAGCTGTCTTGGGTGGCAAAACACACAGGGCGCGGTTATGTCAGCATGGATTTTGCTGAGCATTTCCAGGTGTTTGCCGAAGCTATCTACACGGGTGATCGTTTTATTGAAGGCAATAACGGTAACGAAGGCGATAAGTTATCTAGTTACGTGCTTGGTAATTTAGCCTTGAACTACAACCGTGATGCTTGGCTTGCCAGCCTGCGTATCGATAACCTATTTGATAAAGACTATGTCAGCGCAGGCTATTACGGTGGCCTTTGGGGTGATAGTTATTACTCTGGTCGAGGCCGCGATATTCGTTTTACCCTTGGTTATCGCTTCTAGGCATTGATTCGCCAGCTATCGATAAAGCCAGACTCAGTCTGGCTTTATATTTTTTAGGCTTGGTTCAAGGAATAAATCTTAAAATAGGTATAGTCTTGAATATCGTTTCAGTAGAGTGGTTTAATTGTCGTTATCTATAGTGATTAGCGGGCAGCAATAACTAAACAGTAGTAATTTATGTTTTACTCTGCTGTTTATGGCTGAAATTCTTAGTATTTTAGGTATGATGTGAGCTGTAACCGAATCATCTTATTGTTAATAAACAGGTGCAAAGTGTCTTATGACTGATCTTGAGCAACAGGTTTTTACTCAAGTTAGAGCTATCATTGCGAACGAAGAGCAAGTGATTGGCCGCCGAGGGATTTTAATACCACTCAAAAAAGCGATCCTTGCTGAAGGCGACATTCGTAACGTGATCGACATTATCTCGAGTGACCCCGCATTGGCGGCGCACATGTTAATGCGCAGCAATTCCGCACAGGCAGCTGTAGTGGAAAATCATAAAACTCGCTCCTTGAAAGAAGCTTTGATCCGCTTAGGTCAAGTGAATATCTATCGCTATGCCTTTACGTTTTATCTGAAAGAGCGTCTCGATGAGCTGCCGCAGCCCTATAAAAAGTTGGTCCAAGGTTATTGGAAGTTGACTGAAGATATTGCAACGGATGCGGTGGACAGTTTAGCGGATATGGAAGGCGTCGAGGTTGATGCTGATGAAGTGCAAACCTTGGCCCTGTTCAGTGTGTTCGGCCAAATTATTGCACTGACCGCATTTGCCTATTTAAATGCTAATGCCGAACAATCATTCCCTTTAAGTGTAATCAAGTCATTGATTGATAATCAACAGCAGACATTAACCATTGAAGCGTTCGAAGCGTTAGATTTAGATCAGGATTTACGCCAAGAGTTTATGATTGCCCATAATTTGCGTCAGACCCGTAATTCGAATTCCCCTGGTTTAATCCTGCGCCGCGTATTGTCTATGCGTGGTCTATTGATGAATCCGCTGTAATATTTAGATGCGACAAATAACGGTTTGAACGAATAAAATAACCATTTAATTCAATAAAAAAGCCTGCATTCGCAGGCTTCTTTATTAGATTTTACCGGTATTAATTTGTCTTCTGCTGGCGAGATAAACCTTCACTCGCCACCAGTTGTAACCAATTTTGGATCAATGTTGAGTTAGCACTATGGCGGCGATAGGCGCCAAATAGAGGCCGTTTTAAGCCTTCTTGTCCTAGCTTTACCGTAGTAAGGCTTAAGCCGTGACCTTCATTTATCGACCAGTTCGGCAGGGCAGCGATACCATCTTTGCAGGCGATACGTTGCAATAACATCATGGTCAAATCACAGGTTTTTTGCTCACCCGCTTCTATGCCCGCAGGTTCTAAAAAGTGGCGATAAATGTCTAAACGCGTCAGCGGTACGGGATAGCTAATTATCGGTAAACGCGCTAATTGCTTAGGGGTGACATAGGGCTCTTTCGCTAGCGGATGATCTTTAGCAACCACTAACTTTACTTCAAAATCAAACAAATGCTGATAAGCAAGTGAATGCCCAGGCACAGGATCTGAGGTCAGCACTATATCCAGTTCGCCCATTTCTAGGGCATTGAGCGAGTCAAACAAGTGACGGCTCGACAAGTCTAACTCGGCTTGGGGATGTTCTTGTCTAAATTGCTCCATCACAGGCATTAACCAGCGAAAACAGCTGTGACACTCAATGCCGACACGTAACTGATTGGTTTCGGTTTCAAGGCCATTCTTAAGATCTGTCTCGGTTTCTAGCACCTTAGGCAAAATCTCTTCCGCGAGATGAAGCAGACGCGCACCTTCTTGGGTGAATGACAGCGGCTTACTTTTACGCACAAAAATAGGCGAGTTAATCCTTTGCTCCAACTCCTTTATTTGGTGGGAGAGGGCGGATTGAGTGACAAAACGTTTTTTGGCTGCGCCCGCCAAACTGCCACTTTCCTTCAGGGCCATTAAGGTTCGCAGATGTCTTAGTTCGATCATGTTCACTCCAGGTGAATTTCGCTCATGTTGTGCTTGAAATCAATTCGGTTGCTGGAATAGAGACTAACACAATAAACTTCTAGACGTCCAGACGCCCATTGTTATTTATCAAGGCGGAAATACTGAAAAGTGCCAAGAGAACACAATCTGGTGGGTGCAAGTGCCGAATTTGGCTTATCTCAAATAAAGGAAGATAGGGTATGCAATTAAATAGTCTTGGGTTTCCCCGTATCGGGCGTCGACGTGAATTGAAATTTGCCTTAGAAAAATACTGGCGTGGTGAGAGTACTCAAGCCGAATTATGTGAAGTAGCGAGTGAACTGCGCCGTACCCATTGGCAGTGGCAAACCGCAGCGGGCGTCGAGCAAGTGCCCGTGGGGGATTTTGCCTTTTACGATCAAGTATTAACCCTGAGTGCGACCTTGAATGCCATCCCTGAGCGTCATCGTGGTGAAGGCGCTATCGATCTCGATACTTTATTCCGCGTTGCCCGCGGCAGAGCGCCGACAGGCCAAGATGCGCCAGCCTCTGAAATGACCAAATATTTCAATACTAATTATCATTATTTGGTGCCAGAGCTGACGCAAAACCAAGAGTTTTCGATTGCTTACGAGCAGTTTTTTGATGAAGTCAGCGAAGCGCAAGCGCTAGGCTATAAAGCAAAACCTGTGCTACTCGGCCCTGTTAGTTACTTGCACCTTGCTAAAACTGTGGGTCAAGAGTTCGATAAGTTAAGTTTATTGCCTCATTTATTAACAGCTTATGCTGACATCTTGGCGCGTTTCGCCGCCCAAGGTGTGGAATGGGTGCAGTTAGATGAGCCTGTGTTGGCATTAGAGTTAGACGCGCAGTGGCAAGCGGCGATAGCAGAGACTTATCAAGCGCTAAGCACTATAAACGTCAAGGTTCTTTTGGCGAGTTATTATGGCGGTATTGTGCATCATCAAGCCCTAGTATCTGCCTTGCCTGTTGCTGGTTTGCACTTAGATTTAGTTACTGCGCCAGAACAACTGGCTGTGTTTGCAAATGCGTTGCGCAGTGAGCAAATTTTGTCGGTGGGCGTGGTTAATGGCCGTAACGTGTGGGCGGCAGAAATCGATTTGATTGCTGAGCGTATTGGCGCAGTGGCGCGTGATTTAGGCGATCGTCTGTGGATTGGCACATCATGTTCATTGCTGCACAGCCCAGTCGATTTAGATGTTGAAGTCAAACTATTACCTGTGCTGCGTAAGCAGTTAGCCTTTGCTAAGCAGAAACTGTTGGAATTGAGCAAAATTCGCCAATTATTGTTGGCGCCTAATTCGGATGAAGCACAAAAAATCAGTACTTTTTGTATCGCTCGTCGTCAAGCCAAAGCGCAGGCTGCAGATAAGCAAGTGATTGAGCGTGTTGCGGCATTAACCACTGCGGATTACGAGCGTGTCAGTGATTTCAGTGTGCGCCAAAGCGTGCAGCAGCAAAAATACCATTTACCTCTGTTACCCACCACTACCATAGGTTCGTTCCCACAAACACCGGCAATCCGCGGACTACGCAGCCGCTGGCGTAAGGGGGAGCTCAACGATGCGCAATATACAGAGCAGTTACAGCAAGTGACCCGCGATACTATCGAACGCCAACTAAAACTGGGTATCGACGTACTCGTGCACGGTGAAGCCGAACGTAACGACATGGTGGAGTACTTCGGCGAGCAGTTAGCCGGCGTTGGTTTTAGTAAAAATGGCTGGGTGCAAAGCTATGGCTCACGATGTGTTAAGCCACCCTTGATTTACGGCGATGTGAGTCGTCCAAAAGCCATGACAGTCGAGTGGGCTGAGTTTGCCCAGAGTCTTACCGACAAGCCCGTAAAAGGCATGTTGACGGGGCCTGTGACAATTCTGCATTGGTCATTCGCCCGTGAAGATATCAGCCGCGATGCGATTGCGACACAACTGGCGCTGGCGATTCGTGATGAAGTGGTCGATTTACAAAATGCGGGGATTGGCATTATTCAAATTGATGAACCTGCCTTCCGTGAAGGTTTGCCATTGAAACAAAGTGAGTGGCAAACCTATTTAGATTGGGCGGTGAATGCCTTTAAACTCAGCGCTGCTGGCGTGACTGATGAGACTCAAATCCACACCCACATGTGTTACAGCGAGTTTAACGACACGATTGCCGCGATTGCTGCCATGGATGCTGATGTGATCACAATCGAGACGTCGCGTTCGCGGATGGAGTTACTCAACGCCTTTGAAGATTTTGAATATCCAAATGAAATTGGCCCCGGTGTATATGACATTCATTCACCAAACACCCCAAGTGTGGAGGCAATGGTGCACTTAATTGAGAAAGCCGCGCAGAAAGTACCCGTGCGTCAACTGTGGGTCAACCCAGATTGTGGCCTAAAAACCCGCACTTGGGATGAAGTCGAACCTGCATTGAAAAACATGGTCGATGCTACCCGCGAACTGCGTCGCCGCCTTGGCTAATATTTATGCTTGAGTGAGAGTTTTAAACTGAGCTTAGTGAGTAAAAAGACAACGGATGCTGATGCATCCGTTGTCTTGTTTCATTTGCAAATTAGGCAAACGCGAAGGTCGATTGGTAATGTTCAATATTAATGTTTAATCGCAGTGATGGGCTAATAGCGATTCTCAGCTATTCAATAACATAGATAATTATTGGGGAAAAATTAAGCATCTCGCGGTAAACCCTTTTCGATAATACGCACCATGCGTTGGGTTTTGCGTCGCGCTTTTTGTTGTTCAGTTGCGGCGGTGTCGGCAAGGCGCGATTGCTGAGCATTGAGCGCCCATTCGATATGTTCACGCACTATCTCATCGATATCGTCACTGTCATTGCGGGCGTTAAGTGCGGCAATAATGCTTGGGCTTGCGGGGGCGTTACCCAGCGCGACTGCGATATTACGTAGCCAGCGTTTATGACCAATTCGGCGAATGGCGCTGCCTTCGGTTTGCTTTAGAAATTCGGCCTCGCTCCAAGCAAAAAGGCTGAGAAGGTCGGGCTGTTTTAACTGGGGACGAATATGGAAGTCGGTTTCGGCTGTGAGTGGCGCTTGGCGATTGATGGGGCACACGAGCTGACAATCATCGCAGCCATAGATGCGATTGCCCATAAGTAGCCTAAATTCTTCAGGAATAGCGCCTTGCAGCTCGATGGTGAGATAGGAAATACAGCGTCTGCCATCGACCACATAAGGTTCTACGATTGCACCTGTTGGGCAGGAGGTGATGCAGGCGACGCAACTGTTACAGCCTTCTTGGATTGGAATATCCACAGGCAGAGGCAAATTGATCAGTAGCTCACCTAAAAAGAACCAACTACCCGCCTCATGGTTGAGTATGAGTGAGTGTTTACCTGTCCAACCTATACCGGCTTTTTCGGCTAATGGGCGCTCGAGTACTGGCGCTGAGTCGACGAAGGGACGGAAATCGGCGGCATCGAAACCGAGCGCAACTAACTCTGCACTGATTTGATCTCCCAGTTTTTTAAGCCGAGCGCGGATCAACTTGTGATAGTCGCGGCCACCCGCATAACGGGAGATATAACCTAAGTTGGGATCGGTGAGATTTGTGGCAAAGCCTGCTTCGGGTGGTAAATAGTCCATCCGTACGGATATCACTCGCACTGTGCCCGGATGCAATTCTTGCGGGCGAGCGCGCATCATCCCGTGGGTGGCCATATACGCCATTTCGCCATGAAACCCTTTGTCTAGCCATGCTTGGAGTTTGGCTTCTTCGGCCGTTAAATCTGTATCGCAAATGCCAACTTGTGCAAATCCGAGTGCTTTTCCCCACGTTTTTATTTGCAACGCGAGCCGCGACAGCGTGCTGGCATAGGATTGGTTGGGGATTTGATTGGCTAAAGTCGACATGGATTCATTGCAGTGAGGCTCTTGGCTAGGTGGCAATATGATAGCAAGTTTTCACTTGTTACGGACGAGTTTACTCAGTGAGCATGAATGAGAGGCTATTTTCTTTGGGCATATGTTTATTTGCAGCAGGGATTGAGTCTATGATTAGGTTTAATGTTTCCCGTTTGGTATCCGTATGCTGAGTGCGTTTCCCCTTAGGGCGTGTTTTCTTGCGATGAGCTTATTAGGCCTGATGCCTAATCTTGTTTTTGCGGTACCTGATAAGTTGAAATTGGTGACCGAAGCTTGGCCTCCAATGAGTTACGAGCAAGATGGCGTTCCCCAAGGTTTTGCGGTGGACTTAGTCAATATCTTGCAATCGAGACTGGGCCAGAGTGAAAAAATTGATGTGTTACCTTGGGCACGGGCGTATTCGATTGCCAATACTTCGGCGAATGTCTTACTTTTTGCGACGTCTATTAATGACGAGCGTGAAGATCATTTCGATTTTATCGGCCCGATTGCAACCAGCAAAATTGCTTTGTATGCGAGGGCGGCAGATCCCATTGCACTCGATCAACTTGCCGAACTTCAATCTAAAGATATTGTGGGGGTTTATCGAGAATCTGCTGGGGCGCAGCTGTTACAACAAGCCGGTGTGGATAACTTGCTGGTGGCGAGTTTTCCGCAGCAATCGGCTAAGCAATTACTGTTCTCTCGAATTCGTTTCTGGTGCCAAGCGGATCTTGCGGTTAAGCAGATACTTGAAGAAGTGGGCGCAAGTGAGGCAGATATACGCCAAGTGTATGTCGTATCTGAGATTAATCTCTATTTAGCCTTTTCTAAAGGGACGTCGGCGGCTACGGTCACGAGTTGGCAAACAGAGCTTGAGAAAATGAAAGACTCAGGGGAGTTTAGTCGTTTATATCAGACATGGTTTGGCGCTTTGCCACCGCCCTTACAGCATCAAGTGTTTTGGCATAAAAGCGTTTAATTCTCGCACGTAGCCTCATTTTTGGCAGCTTTAACACAATTCCTTCCCGCATTTTTAGCCTCATAAAGGGCATCGTCGGCACGTTTCAGTAGGCTGGCAAAGTCTCTGTCTTGATAAGTATTTTCAGTATTTGGTTGCGGCGCTAAGGTTGCGACTCCTGCGCTAACGGTCAATTTGAGTTCAGTGGGTAAATCCTCTGCGCCTAGGCGGCTAATATGAGCTTGCAACTGATGGGCAAGTTCACAAGCACGTTCAGCATCCGTGTTGGGTAAGAGAATTAAAAACTCTTCACCACCGATACGGCCAATAAGATCTTTATTACCCGTTAGGGCTTTACCTGCGCTTGCGATCGTCAGTAAGGCGCGATCGCCCAGTTCATGGCCGAAGTTATCGTTAATTTTCTTGAAGTGGTCCGCATCAAAGATAATCACCGAAAAAGGGCTTTGTTGTTTTAAGGCTTGCTGAAAATACTGCGCGGCTTGGGCATAAATATGCCGACGATTAGGGAGTTTGGTGAGGTAATCCGTAAGGGCAATGACCTGCAGCTGGCGATTTCTCTGTACTTGTTTATACGCAAATATCGACACTATTGTCAGGATAAAGCCCGTCAATAATAAAATAATGTGTTGTAATGATTTATTCTTCTCGAGTAGCGCGAGTTCTTGTTCTTTAAGGTTTTGGTTTTCAATCAAGCGCTGATTTTCAGATTCAATCCTAGTGGTATCAAACTTCACTTTTAATTCTGTGGTTTGATGGGAGAAGGAGTTGTCGTCGATCTTTTTGGTGAGGGCTACAAATTCCTGCAATGCGCCATAGGCCGCAGGTAAATTATTCATGGCCGCATAGACGTCACTTTTTAGCTGTAATAGTTGAGTGAGTCCCCGATCATTTTGCAGGGTTCGAAAGGCTTTTTCCCCTTGTTCGAGTTCGGTAAGCGCTTCTTTATAACGTGCTTGCTGAAACTTGATATTGCCCATAAAGAGCTTCATAAAGCTATAAGCGGCATGATCTTTTTCGTTAATCACAGCAGCGGCTTCAGTTAAATATTTTTCCGCTTCATTAAGACGATGGAGTTTGATTAAGCTAAAGGCAATATCCGTCGCCATAGTGGCGGCCACTTTTTCCAGCTGATGTTCCTTAAAGTATTGGTAGCTTAGCAAGAAGTTATCTATGGCCTGTTGATGTTCACCCAGTTCATCTAAGGCAAGGCCTATCTCTGAGGTGACATTCATTGCCTGTTCTTGGTTATTGTTCTTTAAATAAACTGCTTTGAGTTTAGTGTAATAACGGATCGCACTTTGGGGATCGCCATAACGTCTAAAGCTGGTGGCCATATCGGCAAGATTGATGTTAGCCCAGCCGGTTAAATTCAGTGACTCGTAGAGATCTTGCGCTGTTATGAGGTCGTCTAATGCGGCAGAAAAATCGCCAATATAGGAATACAGGGCGCCGCGAAGGCTACGTGAGTCGGCAATTAGTTTAAGATCTTCATGCTCATAGGCACGCTTAACGCTGAGGTTATAACCTTCCATCGCGCTATCTACATCACCATTTAACTGCAAAAACCAAGAATGACAAAGCATGAGGTCGGTGATGAAATGCGGATAGGCGGTCGGCGGAATATTGGTCAGTGTTTGACTCGTATTTTTAACAGCTAGTGCTATGTCAGTATCCGTTTCGGCACTTTGATTCCAGCATTTAAGTAGCTGCAGCTTTTCATTGCGGGGGATATCATCGGTTGCAATCAGCTTGCTCAATAGCGTTAGATTACTCGTGAGCGCTTCGCGGGTCATGGGTTCACCGCTCTCAAATCTTTCAAATATCTTATCAACCTGAGTTTTTTCTTCTGCCATAGCCTGACTGAGCGGCAGTAGAAGCAGCCAAAAGGTAAGTGATAAAGATATAAGTGGACGTAGCAAAAAAGGTTTCCTGTTCGCATTGAAATCAATAGCTAATAATGAGCTTAGCATAACTTGTTTGTTCATTTTGAATATAGATGCATAGCAATTTTGCATTCAGCTAGCTATCAAGGTATAAACTTCGCCTTGGAAATCATCCTAAAAAGGAATCACCCTTGAAAAAATTACTTTGTGCTGCCCTACTCATGATGAGCGGCGCGAGCTGGGCGGGCTCAGATTTAGAAACCTCGGGCGATGTATTGCATCTATTGCTCCCCGCAACGGCAATGGGCGCGACATTATTCTATGAAGACGGTTACGACGGCAGTTGGCAGTTAATTCAGGCGGCAGTATCGAGTCGATTAATTGTTGAAGGCCTAAAATATGGTGTGAGCAAAGACAGACCCGACGGTAGTGGCGACGATTCGTTCCCATCGGGTCATACTTCAGATAGCTTTATGGCGGCGACGTTTATTCAGCAGCGTTATGGCTGGCAATATGGTTTACCCGCCTATGTCGCTGCATCGTATGTTGGCTATACCCGAGTGGCGAGCGACCAACATTACCTAGAAGATGTGTTAGCGGGTGCTGCAATTGGTGCGCTAGCGGGTTGGTATTTTACTCAGCCCTATGAAGGTATTACTGTCACACCAATAGCGGGTAACGGCGTTTATGGTTTATATGTGAGTGGCCAGTTTTAAGTCTATTTTTTGAATGAATGTTAATCGAGATTTTTTATGAGTGAATTATCAGCTGTTTACCGTGAAACTGCCGAGCAGATTTCTTACAATGTCGCAAATAAAGTGCTGCCAATGGCAAAACTACCTGACGGATTATTAGCCGCATATCAAAGCCTGTGCGCCGAACTGTTGGAAGACAGAGAGGGCAAATTTAGCCAAGCTTGGGCATCCTTGCCTGCCAGCGCGCGTAATCTCATGGAGCAAGCCGCATTCCATGGTTTTTATATCGCGAATGCTTGGTTGCAGTTGAGCCGTGTTGCCCAAGAGATTTCTGAGCAGGCCGATACTGATGGTGAAATCCAAGAGCAAGAATATAACGGTATCTTTACCCGTTTAGCCGATGAGTCGCTCAAAGAAAGTCTACGTAAATTGAAAAAAGCACGTACCGATCGCTCTATGCTCAATAGCTTTAAACAGGTGATGGCGCCTTAGTTTTTATTGAAATAAGCGCTGAGTCTGAAAATCCAAAAGCCCGTCACTTTGCAGTGACGGGCTTTTTGTTGGCTCAAACGCTTAGCTAAAGCTGCTTTGCCACGACTCAAGTCGCGGCAACGCTATGCTTAGAACGAAGTGCGTTTGTAGCGGCGATATTCTGGACTCCAGAAATTGCCTTCAATTGACTGTTGTAAGATTTCATCGCTCATTGGTAGCGTTAACCCTTGTTCAACTGCAACTTTACCCACAGCGAAAGCGATGTGTTTACTGACCGCGTGGATATCTTCCAGTTTAGGTAACAATGGGCCGCTACCGTCGATCGCCAGTGGTGAGCATTCCGCGAGTGCGCGGCTAGAAGCCATTAACATGGCATCGGAAACGTGGCGGGCACCTGAGGCTAAAACACCTAAGCCAATACCTGGGAAGATAAAGCTGTTGTTACATTGGGCAATCTCAAAGGTTTCACCATCAACCACTACTGGCTCGAACGGGCTACCCGTGGCGACTAATGCTTGACCTGAAGTCCAATGCAAAATGTCTTTTGGTGTCGCTTCAACACGGCTGGTTGGGTTAGACAGTGGGAAAATAATCGGGCGGGCACAATGGCTGTGCATAGCGCGAATAATTTCTTCGGTGAATAGACCCGGTACGCCAGACACGCCAATCAGCACGGTCGGCTTAGTGTTGTTAACCACATCCAATAGCGAAATATTGTCGCTGAAATTACTCCAGTTTTGGATATTGGTGCATTTCTGCGCCAATTTTTGCTGGAATGGCAACAGGTTAGGCATGTTGTCTAACAATAAGCCCCAGCGGTCAACCATGCACACTTGAGTGCGAGCTTGCTCGTCGCTGATCCCTTCGGACACCATTTGCGCCACGATAGCTTCGGCGATACCGCAACCTGCGCTACCCGCACCAAGGAAGGCAATGCGTTGTTGATTTAATTCAGTACCCGCAGCTTTACAAGCGGCCAGCAATGAACCGACGGCAACGGCAGCGGTACCTTGAATATCATCGTTAAAGCAGCAATAGCGATCTTTATAACGCTCTAAGATCGGCATGGCGTTCTTTTGGGCAAAGTCTTCGAATTGGATCAAAGTGTCTGGCCAACGCACATGTACAGCTTGCATAAAGGCTTCGATAAACTCGGCGTATTCTTCGCCACCGATGCGCGGATGGCGCCAGCCCATATACATAGGATCTTCTAACAACTGCGGATTATCTGTGCCTACGTCTAAAGTGATAGGCAGAGTATAAGCCGGACTGATGCCACCACAGCTAGTGTAGAGTGACAGCTTACCAATAGGGATCCCCATGCCGCCAATACCTTGATCGCCAAGGCCTAAAATACGTTCACCGTCGGTAACAACGATGATTTTAACTTTTTGGCGAGTCGAGTTATTGAGAATGTCATCGATCCTATCTTTGTTCGGATAAGAGATAAACAAACCACGGTTGCGGCGATAGTTTTTCGAGAAACGTTCACAAGCCAAACCTACCGTCGGCGTATAGATGATGGGCATCATCTCGCTGATGTTATTTTGCACTAAACGATAAAATAAGGTCTCGTTAGTGTCTTGGATATTACGTAGGTAAATATGCTTGTCTAAGTCGTTGTTGAAACTTCTAAATTGATCGTAGGCGCGGGAAGCCTGCTCCTCAATCGTTTCAATGGCATAGGGAACTAAGCCTTCGAGGTTAAAGAAAATACGCTCTTCTTCAGAAAATGCACTGCCCTTGTTAATCAGCGGGGCTTCAAGAATGGCAGGTCCTGCAAACGGAAGATAGAGGGGGCGTTTATTATCGTCCATGGGTAACCTTTTGAGTTATTGTTTAAGTGGTCAATACGTGCTGTAAGTCACGTAAGGTTATCATGAAATGTGATCTTTGTTGTCCGTGGAACGAGGTATTTGTGGTTTTTTTTGCAGCAGTAAAAAAGTCAGCTGTTTTAAACAGGATTTATGAGGTACTTCAGATGGAATTGTTATGCTGTTGTTTATGCCTAAGCAACTTTAGGCATAGCTTAAATTGGATATAAAAAAAACGCAGCCTAAGCTGCGTTTGATGTGACAAACTTATGTTTTGCGTTATTCACCGCGATACTTAAGTGATAAGCCGCGAATAAAGTTACGCAGGATTTGATCGCCACACTCTTTAAAATTCTTATGATCCGGATTGCGGAACAGCGCGCTCAGTTCTGATTTTGACATTTGCACTTCGGCTAGAGCCAAGGCTGCAACTATGTCTTCTTCACGCATTTCGAGGGCAACTCTGAGTTTTTTGAAGATTAAGTTATTGTTTAAACGCGATACTGGCGCTGGGATTTCTGCACCTTCACGTAGGCCACGCTTTTCGATGATAAGGCCGTCTAGGAACTGACATAAAGTGGTGTCATTACAGGCTTTGTAACCTTCTTCCTCTTCTTTGTGCAGCAGAGCAATGATCTCTTCTGTTGGCACTTCTCTTCCAGCTTTGGCAAAAATTTTAATCATTTTGGCATTGTTGAAATCAAACACGAAGCGCAAACGGCGCAAAATATCATTATTAATCATGGTCATCTCTTGGCGCGGCTGCGCTGTCTGGTTTAAGAGGCGGTATTATATACCCAAACCGCCTCAAAAGCAGAATTTAGCAGGAATTTAACGCTGCGTAGCGAATGCTATTTATGACTCTGACATAAATAGCATTGATACCATTCTGGCAATTAGCTTTTAATGACGTTGTACCAATAGATAAACAGTGCCGCGAAAATCAGCAGATAACTTATGCCCAACCAAGAGAGTAGCTTCATCTTAGTGCCATAACTATCGGCTTCGGGGAGCTGTTTGCTGGTCATTAAGCGGTAGTTTAACCAAGCAAAAATGACAGTGGTCATAAAGGCCAAAATCATCACAAACTCAAGTAGCGGCAACAGTGCGCCTTTAAAGAAGAGGATCAGCAATAAGCCAAAGGCACTGATGGCGAGCATGATCCCTGTGAGGCGTTTGTCTGAACTGGCCTTTGAGGTGAGTAATTGCCAGCCCATATCTAAGGTGCGGCTGTAGCCATCGATAACGGTTACTGTGGTGCTAAAAATACAGAGAAAAGCCACAATCCCAATAAGATAACGACTTTCACCACCCATCACTTGGCTGTAAAGGTTGATCAATTGATTAGCAAATTGTGCGCCTGAATCAGAAAAGTGCTTACCACTGCCGTGCATCACTAAGGCGCCCAAGGACAGAAACACGATCGCGAGGATCGCGGTGATGATATAGCCTAAGTTAAAGTCGAGCAGCGCCTGCGCTTTTGTGACCGTCTGGCTTTTTTGTTTTTCGAGCAACCAGAGGGAGTTCCAAGCGCTCACTTCAATTGGTGCCGGCATCCAGCCCATCATGGCGACCAAAAATCCCACATGGGCCCATTGCCAAGGTGAGGGAGAGACAAAATTGCTCGCTAATGGCTGAGCATGATCCCAAGCTAAGGTCACGGCAATTAAGGTGGTTAGGGTTAGGGCGAACATGATGATCTTAGTGAGTCTATCGAGTAGTTGATAATGGCCTAAAATCAGCAAAGCCAAAGAACTCAGCAATACCAGCAGGGCTAACCAATCGATGGGAAGCGGAATAAATTGGGTCAACATAGCGGCGGTGAGCATGCAAACACCCGCAGTGCTGGCGACGGCGGCGATCACATTCAGTCCAGTAAATAGCAGCAAATAACCTCGGCCCTGTTTGAAGTAACCGTGCAGTAAACTCTCCCCTGTGGCGGCGGTGTAGCGTGCGCCAGCGGCAAAGAAGGGATACTTAAGTAAATTCACCCCTAAAATGACCCAAGCCAATTGCCAGCCAAATTCGGCGCCCGCCCGAGTCGAGGCGACTAAATGCGATGCGCCAATCGCCGCTGCGGCCATAAGCACACCGGGCCCCATAGCTTTAATGCCAAGCGTCAGGTGTGTTATCCAAGAGGATGAAGGGGAGGTTGTCGAGGATTCAGTCATGTCGTTATTAAAAGTACCTGTTGAAAATTAATCTGGGGAATCGAACAAGCCCTTATGTTAAGGCTGCGCTCATGCTAAAGCTGTGCTAACGCTAAGTGAGTGGCTCAACATTAAAGGGAAAGTGATTGAACTGAAAGTCGTTTTATTCAATTTATCTATTTAATTTTTGGCTGAGCAAGGCTTCAATTCGTTTTAGGCTTGCTGCCATCTCGACTACGTTTTGTAATAACGCATCATCAGGTTGTACAGATGGACTCGCTGAATGTGGGCGCTGAGTAAGACGCTCTTTTTGTTCTAATACGCTGGTTCTAAATTGAGGCGCATCAACTATGCCGACTAAGCTTATCAAGGCGCCTGCGCCCGATTGCCCTGCGGTTTCTACCGTGAGTTTATGCAGGCCAAATAGGCGCATAATTGGGCCTTGGATCAATGCCATATCGGTAATTTTGTCCAAAGGTACAGAGTTTTCGGTACGAGTTAATATTCCGCGGCGCACAATCAACTTATTACTGGTGAGCTCGGCACTCATATTGCGAATATAGCGGCGAGTTCCCCACAGCCCGATTGGAAACCAAAGCAATAACAAGGGAATGCCGACTATGCTGAGGCTGAAATAGGCGGCCCCTGAAAGCAACCAATACAAACCTAGATTGGACTCAAACTCTGCTTGATGAATGATCTTGTCTTCCATGTTTCTTCCTTAAATTCTGATATTCAAGTACCACGATTTGTCTCGTTAGTTGAATTTTCTAGTGCCTAGACCTTTTTGATTCTCGCAGAAGGAAAGCATATTGTCTCAACATGTAACAAAAGTTTAACTTTCATTATGATCCCATTGACTTTGGTTTGTAACTCATTACCTTGTGTATTGTTAATTTATGGTTTTCTAATGGTTAATATAATTTTAATAAAATAGATAAAACAAGGGATATGTATGAACAGACCTCAGATTCTACCCAGTGCTTGTGCCATCGCGATTGCTTTAGCATTTGCGCCAACAATAGCCCATGCTGCCGATAAAGGCGCAGAAAAAGTTGAACGTATTGAAGTGACGGGTTCTCGTATTAAACGTACAGATATCGAAGGCCCTTCCCCGATCCAATCGATCAGCAAAGACGATATTGCTAATATGGGATTCGATAACCTACAGCAATTGCTCGAACGTATGCCTGCGAACGGTGCTGGTGCGTTTTCTACCCGTGGTAATAGCCAAGATTCAACTGCCAACGGTGGCGCGTCTATCAGTTTGCGTGGTTTAGGTCCTGATGCGACCTTAGTGTTGATTAACGGTCGTCGGGTTGCTGCGAGTGCTTTTGCTGAAGGTATTACTAATTCTTTCGTTGATATCAATAATATCCCTGTTTCAGCGATCGAACGTATCGACATACTCAAGGACGGTGCATCGGCTATTTATGGTTCTGATGCGATTGCCGGTGTGGTCAACATTATCCTGAAGAAAGACATTGAGGGTATTGAAGTCAATCTCGGCTACGGTGATGCTTCAGGTACGGGTTACGATGAAACTACGGCGAACATGGTTTGGGGGATGAAGTCTGATAAGGGCAGTGCCTCCGTTATTCTCGATTATTTTAAAAATGGTACCTTAGCTGCGACTGATTTAGGCCGTTTCGGCAGTGCAGATCAGACTCCTTATGGCGGTGAGGATTTCCGTTCTTCCCGTGGTTTTCCTGGTTATTTTTATGTTGATGGGGTGAAAACCATAGATCCAGCCTGTCCACCTGATCGGGCGACGCCAAGCGGCAGCTGTGTATTTGATTATGGGCCATATAACCTTGTTATTCCTTCTGCAGAACGAGTGGGAGCTATTGGGCAATTCGAATATCATTTCAATGATGATTTAACTGCTTTCCTTGAATTAGCTGCCCAGCACAACACGTCGGAAGCGGGCGGTGCACCAACACCTCTTGATGAGGATGCAGGCTTAACCGTACCAGGAACTCACCCAAATAGCCCTTGGGGGAAAGATATTGAAATTGGTCGCTTCCGCACCGTTGATGCGGGTGCGCGTCGTTGGGATATCGAGTCTGATACTCTTCGTTTAGTCGCAGGTTTGCGTGGCGTAGTTAAAGATTGGGACTGGGAAGCTTCGGTGCAAAAAGGTCGCAGTGAGTCCACTCAAACGGGGGATCGCAGCCAAGGTTGGGTCAGAACCGATTATTTACAACGTGAAATCGATGCGGGTCGCTATAATCCTTTCGGTGGCACCATGAACTCCCAAGATGTCATTGATGACATTACCACTAGTTTAGTGCGCCAAGGTTTGTCAAACATGACTTCCTATGCAGCTAACATTTCAGGTCAAGCATTTACCCTTGCTGGTCGCGATATTATGATGGCGGCTGGAGCTGAATATCGTGAAGAAGATGTCAGCGATGTGCCCGATGAACAGTTCCAACGTGGATTGATTTTTGGTACTGAAGCAGTCTCTGCGGCGGCATCACGTGAGCAATATGCAGCTTATGTTGAATTATCTATTCCGGTAACGGATAACTTCGAGCTACAACTTGCTGGTCGTTATGATCACTATAGTGATTTTGGTTCAACGACTAACCCTAAAGTTGCCTTCCAATGGGGAGTGACTGACGAGATAACGGCGCGTGCTTCTTGGTCTACGGGTTTCCGTGCACCTTCTTTAGCACAAATAGGTCTTGGTCCATCGCGTGAAAGTAGTTTCTTCATTGATACTTACCGCTGCGCTGCTGATAGTGTTGATTGTGAAGCTTTAGATTACAACACTGAATTTGAAGGCAACTCGGAGCTGGATGCTGAGGAATCCGAAACTTGGAACGTCGGTATGATTTGGGCGCCAAGCCAGAAATTCGATGTTGGTTTTGATATCTATAGCATTACACAAGATAACAAAATCGATAAACAGCCGTTAGGCGATATCTATACCGCAAATTGTAATGATCAAAACAGCACTGTATGTGAGCGTTTAGCTCCACAGGTGGGTCAGACTTTAGGTCCAATCAGTATCATCCATTCAAGCTTTATCAACCTAAGCTCACAAGATGTGCAAGGGATGGATGTTTCGAGTCATTATGGCGTTGAGTTGGATAGCTATGGTGATCTGAAATTTGGACTTGAGTACAGTTATTTACATAGTTTCGAAAAAGATGGCCTAGATTACACCGGTGAGTACAAGTTCCCTCAACATCGCTGGTTACTTACTACTAACTGGACTATGGATAACTTTGCCGCCAACATTAATCTGAGTTATATCGGCGAGTTTGAAGATACACCAGATATCAATTTTGATGGCGTCCTCGACTTCGAAAGCAACAAGTCTCGTATGGTTGATGCTCAAATCTTAGTCGACATGTCAGGTACTTATCGCTTCAATGAAATGTTCAAACTGACATTGGGTGTAAACAACGTATTTGACGAAGAGCCACCATTTGCGATCGGTGACGGTGATACCGACCTTTACGGCTATGTTATTTCAGTACATAACCCTATGGGTCGCTACATCTACACTAAACTCACTATGAACTTCTAATATTAAGCCTACGTGCTTTATATCAAAGTGTAGTGAAATCGAAACGGCGCATTAAGCGCCGTTTTTTATGGGCAGATTTGCACTAACGCAAACTCAGTGTATCTTCGTTAGGACACGAATTAAACGGACTAAAAGGACGTTGCAATGATCACTTTATATGGCACACCGCGCAGTCGCGCATTACGAGTTGCTTGGGTGTTGGAAGAGTTGGGCGTTGATTGGGATTTTTCCTTTGTGGATATGACCAAAGGTGCGCATCGCAGCGCGGCATTTTTAGCGATAAATCCCTGCGGTAAAGTGCCTGTGCTAACTGATGATGAGTTAGTGTTATCTGAATCAGCGGCGATTTGCCTTTATCTAGCAGAAAAGTATGGCGAGGGTAAGTTGTTGCCACCCGCAGGGAGTAACGCATCGGGTTTGCACCATCAATGGGTGAGCTTCATCATTACTGAGCTTGAGCAGCCGCTTTGGACTTTGGGTAAGCATAAGTTTGCTTTACCGGAGGAGCAGCGTCATCCGCAGATCATGCCTTGTGCGGTATGGGAGTTTGATAAGGCGGCTGCATTGGCCGAAGCCATGTTGCCTGAAAGTGATTTTTTGCTCGGTGATGACGTTTCGGTGGCGGATATTTTATTGGCCCATACCTTAATGTGGGGTACATTGTTTGAACAAGCCATTCCGCCCAAACTCGCCGCTTATCGCGATAGGTTGTCTGCGCTGCCGTCGCGTCAATCGGCTTTGCAGAAGATGGATGCTGTGGTGGCTGCTAAGGGTTAATCAGGCAGAGTAGCTGATTATTTTAGCCTTGAATGATTCAGGTGCATTCCCACCATTATCTGAAAATCATTATGAGAATATAAAAAGGGCAGATAGTGATATCTGCCCTTGCTGTTAATGCGAGTACTAAGCTTCTGGATTTACACGCTTATAGCTGAGTCGCGGCCCATTTAGCACGGCTTTCACGGCTTTCGCTCATTTTGGTCGGTTCACGGAAGGCTTTATAGGCTTCCACGTCCAGTGCGATTAAGCTGACGTCGACTTCTAGGACCAGTTTGCACTCTTTCTTGATGCGCCAAGCTGCCGTGTTGTACAGCTCAGTAAAAGGCAATGAACTTAAAAATTCGGGGTTGTATTGAGTGTAAGTGGCTTGAGTGGGGTACACCACGAAAGCTAAATGACGCTTAGGTTCTTTTTTAAATAATTCTTCAATGCCATCGCAGGTGTTAAGTACTTGCATCTCAATGATGTCATCAATATCGAGCAGTTTCTTTTGCGCCAGCTCAGGTGCCGCTTGTTCACCACTTTCCCAGGCTAATACATCGGCTTCGCTATGGTTAGTTAGCGTGCCAACTTGAGCCGCACTTAAGCTCAGTGATTGGCGTAAGTAGCTCATTTCGATGGCATTCAAGCCAATGTTTTTAGACATAATCGTGTTCTCAATGCAATGAAAGTAAAATTAGTATTTAATCTTTAGCCAGATTTCTTCAACCCATTCCCAGAACGACTCCCAATAGATATCGGTAAAGCCGCCGTTTTTCCAGAAATGCACTTGGCCATCTTGGTCGATACAGTAAAAGGCATCGCCTTGCTGACAAATGGCAATCATGTCCCTTGGCATGCCGATAGACCAAGCATAACAAGTGACTTCAGGCAGATAGGTGTGTGAGTAGGGATCCGATGCAGTTACTGGCTCTATCGTGCCGTAAATCACATCACTGGCATACAGCAGGTATTCTTTTAGCTCCCGTGGTAATGAAATCAGGATTTGCTCTTCGACTTCGACGAGCTGCTCAAATGTGGGTAATTCGAGTGGTACAGGAACAGTTTCGCTGCGTTCTTGGAGTTGCTCAATGATGTCGTGCATGGCGTTTCCTGCTGATAGGGCTATGGCGCGGGATTATATACCCAAACAACCTGAAGATGCAGGATTCAGCGAGAATTTAACGCACTTTAGGCAAGGCGGCTATTTGCAGACCTAGCGGGCTAAGTTAAAAATAGTCAACACTGCATAAAGTGCGTTAAAGCTCGCCAGGAAGGAGTGCCTAGGGCACTTCACTTCCGTGTTGCATCAATTCAAAAGGTGGCCGACATTCTGTCATTGATGCGCCTTGAATTGAAGCACCCTAGGCACTCTGAAACTCGTATCTTCAGGTTGCTTGGGTATCGACTTAAAAAGACGTTCGATGCGAGAGAGTGCTTTTTTTCAGCTGATTTTTAATATGGTTTTTCAGGCGCTGTAAAATATAAAAAAAGCGCTGGCACCTTTGCAGGAGACCAGCGCAACAGTGGAAGCGGTTGTGGGTTAAGCGACTGAGACTCTTAATAAACTGGCTTCATCGACTCGCTTATAGTTAAGCCATGCTTTGTGGTACAGCTTGTGTGATTCTTGGCGTAATTGGGCAATCTGTGCCAGCTCAAACTCACTGAGTGATCTTTGCTGTTTACGGGCATTGGCCTCAATCCTTTGCACTTTTTCATATACCTTGTGCTCTGGGCCGTTTTTGATATCGGCGATATCCTGCAAATGCAATTGCACCTCGGCAATCATGCCCGATTGGGGTAAACGCACCAGCAAGTTGAGATCGCGATAGCCAGATGCTTTGGGTTCGGCAAAGCGGTTCTTTTGTTTCACCACTTGGGTCTGCTCGTTCAAGGCTTGGTAAGCCTGCATCAGATCTTGAATGCTGTCGGTCACGATACTTGCCCTTGCCAGGTCGGTAATTTGGCTGGCGTCACCGTTAAATTTTGTCGCCACTTTATCGGCGGCTCTTTGATAACTCTTCACCGGAGGAATAATCACTTGCGTCTGTGAATGATGGGCAATTCGGGTAAGCAACTGAGCCAGCTCAGCTTGAGCATCATAGGCTTGGTGATGGAGAACGGATAAGTCATTCGAGGCTTGACGAGGCGCATCAAAGGTCTGACTGCTGAGTGCGTATAGACCTTGTAGATCGTGGTTTTGTGCCTGTCTTGCACTGTAATTACCACGTTCTGTTTTTGTGTCACTGACGTCGAGAGAATTTGCTACACCAGCGCGGCTCGATAATAAGAGTAGAAAAATAAAAAAGGTACGAAATAACTTAGTCATGCGGCCTACTTCCTTATGGGTGAGTTGTACAGGTCACCCATTCACCATAGGCTTCTTTTGCTTAATTAAAGCTGAATCAATCATTAAGACTTGTTCATCTTGCGCATGGGTTCACATTCATCACTCAGGATTGAGGAGTTTAGCCAAATAAAAATGGCGCCACCTGTGACAGTGAGCGCCATTGTTGTTGCTCAGCTTATGCAGCCGAGCGGCGATTTAAATCTGGCTTACCAAATTTTTACGCGTTTTTCTGGTGCGATATACATAGCATCACCGGGTTTCACATCATATGTGGTGTAGAACTCAGGCATGTTAGACAGAGCACCCAGAGCGCGGAATTCCGCAGGTGAGTGTGGATCGGTCGCTACGCGGTTACGCATCGCTTCTTCTTTGGCTTTCGCGCGCCAAATTTGAGTGAAACCGATGAAGAAACGTTGATCGCCTGTTAAGCCATCGATGACCGGTGCTTCTTGACCATTGAGTGATTTCTTATAGGCGCGGTATGCGATAGTCACACCTGATAAGTCACCAATGTTCTCACCTAGCGTTAAACCACCGTTGACGTGCAAATCGTCAAACACAAAGTAACCGTCGTATTGTGCAATCAGCGCTTGGCCACGGGCAGAGAACTCTTTCAAGTCTTGCTCAGTCCACCAGTCACGCATGTTGCCTTCGCCATCGAACTTAGCACCTTGGTCGTCGAAACCATGGCCCATTTCGTGACCGATAACGGCACCAATACCACCGTAGTTGACTGCATCATCAGCCGCCAAATTAAAGAATGGTGGTTGCAGAATGGCCGCAGGGAAGACGATTTCGTTCATGGTTGGGTTGTAGTAAGCATTAACCGTTTGTGGGGTCATGTGCCATTCGTCTTTGTCGATTGGCGCGCCCAGTTTGGCTAATGACTTAGCATGTTCAACTTCGCTGGCACGAATAGCGTTACCGATTAAGTCGTCAGCCTTGATGCTCAGCTTGCTGTAATCTTCCCACTTGTTCGGGTAACCGATTTTCGGGTTGAATTTGGCTAACTTATCCGCAGCAGCCACTTTAGTGCTGTCGCTCATCCAGGTTAAATCTTTGATGCTGTCGCCGTAAGCGCCACGAAGGTTTTCCACCAGTGCCTGCATACGGTCTTTGGCTTCAGGCGTGAAGTGACGTTTAACGTACACTTTGCCGACAACTTCACCCAGCATGCCGTTAACAGAGGCTACGCCACGCTTCCAACGCGGTTCTTGCTCTTCTTGGCCGTTTAAGGTTTTAGAGAAGAAATCGAAGTTTTCGTTGTCCAGCGCTTCACTCAAATAGTTCGCCGCATGCGTCAGCACTTGCCATTGCATGTAGGTTTTCCAAGTGGCTAAATCGGTCGTTTTTAAAACCTCGTTCAGACCTTGGATATAGCTAGGCTGGTTAATGATGATGTCGGTTTGCTTGTCTGCGCCAAGCGCTGTTAAGTAGACAGTCCAATCGATATCCGGTGCCAGTGTTGGCAAATCTTTCACTTGATATAGATTGTAGGTTTTAGTGCTGTCGCGGTTTTCAACCACATCCCAATGCTTAGAGGCAATCGCTGTTTCTAGGGCAAGGATAGACTCAGCGCTGGCTTTAGGATTAGCAAGACCAGCAAGAGTAAACATCTTTTCGATGTGAGCGACATACGCTTTACGGATATTAACGAAACGTTCTGACTCGTTAAAATAGTAGTCTTTTTCTGGCAGGCTTAGGCCATATTGATAGAGATGAGTCGCGTAACGGCTAGAGTTTTTCGCATCGATATCGATATAAAATGCTATAGGCGTACCCGCACCAGCGATTTGGCTGTGGGCGAAGTACTTCACTAATTCATTTTTATCTTTTAAGGCATTAATGGCATCGAACTCACCTTGGATTGGTGTCACGCCCAGTTTGTTGAGCGTGTCAGTATCCATAAATGATCGATATAAATCGGCCACTTTTTGCTCATCTGTACCAACGGCCAGATTGGGCGTTGCTGCTACTTCTTCGATAATAGCTTTTACGTCGTCACGTGATTTTTCACGTAAATCGTAGAAAGCGCCAATGCTAGTACGATCGGCTGGGATCTCAGTGTTTTTCAGCCAAGTGCCGTTAACATATTTGTAGAAATCGTCTTGTGGGCGAACCGCTTTATCAAAATTAGCGAATTCAATACCAGAACCCAGTACCTGAGTCACAGCAACTGCGGTGGCTGTTTTAGCGGTTTCAGGTGCTTTAACGTCGGCTGGCTTGTCATTACAGGCAGTAAGGCCTGCGATAAGTGAGGCACACAGTCCCCCAATGAGTACTTTTCTCATGTCGTTTCCTTCGAGTTTATTATTGTGCCCATTATTGGGGCTGTTATTTTTTGCAAAATGGGATTGCTTCAGGCGCAATGAACTATGTTAATGCCTTACTAGGAATCTAAACAAGGTCATTACAGTTTTTATCGCGGATTTATCTTGAGTCATATGTAACTAAAGGTTACCAGTTACAGTCTTAAGCTCATTAGCGGCAAAGTTACCGTATGCAAGCCTTTTCAGGTAAGCGAGTACTTAGCTTTCGCATTTTTTACACGCAATCAAATTAGCAGCCTGATCGGCTTCGCGGGGTTACCTGCGACCACGGTTTTGGCGGCCACATTTTTTGTGACCACAGCACCTGCGCCTATGATGGCGTCATCACCAATAGTGACGCCTGGCATTATGATAGCGCCGCCACCAATCCATACCCGTTTACCGACCTTAATTGCTTTAGCGGTTTCTAAACCTGAGCAACGCAGCTCGGCATCGAGTGGGTGACTCGAGGTATAAAATTGTGCATTGGGGCCGACCATAGTCTGCTCGCCAATAAAAATAGGTGCATTATCCTGCAAGGTGACATTCACATTGATAAACACTTTGTCAGCAAGGGATAGGTTGGCGCCATAACTGATAAAAATCGGCGTGGATATCGTTGCGGCTGGTGATTTATGGGGAATGAGCTGCTGACAGAGTTGGCTGTACTCTGGGGTATCTTGGTCAATCATTTGATTTAATTGTCGATTCAGCCGTTGCTGCTGAGCTCGTAAACTTAATAGTTCGTTGGCAAGGCAATCATATTCTTGGCCTGTGATCATCTTTTGGAATTCAGTCATGTCATCTTTCCCTAGGGTGACTGTCGTTAATGCGTAAGGGCTAAACAGAAACACATAGTGTGCTGAGCAGCAATTCTTTGCCCTTTGAAGTGGTCGGCCTCATAATATGGCAGTTTTCTTTATTGAAGTTGAGTATTGACGTGCGTTTAGACAAATTTATCTGTGAGAGTACCCCACTGACTCGCTCATTAGCGAAAAAAGCCCTGCATCGCGGTGATATCACTTGCGATGGCATAGTCGTCAAAGACTCGGGCTTTAAAGTGACTGAAGGTATGCGTGTTTGTCTCGAGGGCGAGCCTATCGCCTTAGTGGGCGTACGTTATTTAATGCTCAACAAACCGGTCGACACCATTTGTTCAACGATTGATGAAACCTATCCATCGGTATTGAGCTTAGTGGATGTGCCAAAGCCTGAAACCTTGCACATTGCCGGCCGTTTAGATGCCGATACCACAGGGCTAGTGCTGATCACGACCGACGGCCAGTGGTCGCATAAAATCACTTCACCGAAGAAAGAATGCGGTAAACGCTATTTAGTGCAACTCGCCGATCCTGTGGATGCCAGCTTGATTGCAATATTTGCCGCTGGCGTTGAATTACGCGGTGAAGATGGCTTAACTAAGCCTGCATTGCTGGAGATTATTGAGCCGCAATTAGTGCGACTCACCATCACTGAAGGTAAGTACCATCAAGTGAAACGTATGTTTGCTGCGGTGGGCAACCACGTGCAAGGATTGCACCGTGAAAGTGTAGGCCAAATTGAATTAGATCCCGCCTTAGCGCTGGGGGAATGGCGATATTTGACGCCTGAAGAGATAGCTTCAGTCTAACGAGTTTAATATAAAAAAATGCCGCCCGAGTTTGATTTGTGGCGGCATTTTTTATTTGTGCTAACTAGCTTTTATTATTACTGTTTCTTTAAAATCAGATTACCGCTGATGGTATTCATCTTCACGTTTGCTGTGCCAGAGCCTGTTTGAAATGACAACTCGGCGCGTGGCACGTATTTCTGCTTTTTAGGCTCATCTTGGGTTAAGGTGTTTTTGAGCTTGCCACCTGGACCACCGTCTAAGTCAAAGCTGGCATCTGGCATATCGGCAAACGTCACTATGATATCGCCGCTCACACTTTCTAAATTGGCTCTGTTGAAGTTTTTCGCCAGTGATACTTTTGAGTCACCGCTGACGGTTCTGAGTACGATTTCCTTTGCGAGGCTAAAGTTAGCATTCACTTCGCCAGAAACTTGTTCCACCGTGACTTTTTCTGCCTGAGTTTGGCTATTTAAGTCGCCGCTAACGAGGCGATAGTTCATTTCCCCTTTGCTGTCAGTGTCTTGAATCGTGCCGGATACGGTTTCTAATTTGATTTTCCCATCAAGTGCTTTGGTTGTGATATCGCCAGAGACGGTATTTAACTCAGGTTTACCACTGAGGTTGTTAGCTTTGATATCGCCACTGACGGTATTTAAATCGAGTTCACCTTGGGCTTCGGCAACTTGCAGATTCGCTGAAATAGTGTCTGCATTGAGTTTTACTGTTTTTGGTACTTTAATGGTGAGCTGCGAGCCCTTGTCATTATTGCCATTATAGTGGCGAGGCATCTTGTCTTCGATATTCAGACTGTTTCCCTGTTGCTCGAACACAAAACCTTCACTCAATTCATCGAGTGTGCCTGTGACACTGACTTCACTCTTATCCCAGGTTTGAATCGTCACATCGCCGCGCTGGACTTTGATCTGCAATTGGGTGTCGCTGCCAATACTGAGCTGTTTATCAACGCTTTGCGCTGCGAACACATTGCCCATTAAACCTAAATAGAGTGTCGAAACTAATAGACTGGTTTTAGTGAGATTGAGGTTACTCATAGGGTATTTCCTTGTGTCGAGTTTTTAATGGGTAATTTTTGGCCCTGTTGTAATAGGTCGAGCTCACGCTGCTGCACCCAAAGCCAGAGTTGCCAAAGTTGTTTATCGGTTGGATTTGCTTGTAAAGCTTGGTAAATCTGAGTTGCCGCCCGTCTTAGTTCAGCCAAACCTTGCTCAACGGGCGCGCTAAAGCTGCTGGTCTGCCAAGCTAGTGCATTCGTTGTTTGCTCTAGGTTATCCACTTGCACTTGGTGCGATGCTGCAATTTGAGTGAGTAATAACTGTAAGGCCGCATCCCCTGGTTGCGCTGGCATAGCTGAGTTCTGAGCAAGCTCTGTCTGCTGCGTGGTTAATGGATTGAAATAGGGTAACTGGGTATACCCCAATGCCACCAGAAGGATAAAGGAGGCGGCTATTGCCCACAGTCTGCCGTGCTGGGATTGGCGCGTTTGCGACATAAGCGGTTTGTCCATGCGCTTTTCAATGTCCTGCCACAGATCATGGCTGGGCGACATTTCTTTGGGGGCGCTATTGATCAGTTGCTCAAGCTGTTGTTCACGGGAAAGCGGCGTTAACGTCATTACAGCATCTCCTGTAGTAGTTGCTTAGCTCTATGGTATTGGGTCTTGCTAGTACCGACCGCAATGCCAAGTAAGTCAGCGATTTCATCGTGTTGATAACCTTCGATGGCGCAGAGTACGAAGACTATGCGAGCCCGCTGCGGCAGTTTGAAAATCAACTTGTCTAATCCGCTATAACTTTCATCTGAACTCATAGGTTCAGTTTCATTTTCCAGCGGGATAAATCGCGCCCAAAATGATTGTTGTTTACGGATACTGCTCAAGGCTTGATTGACACAAATACTGTGTAACCAAGTGGAAAACTGACTCTCACCTCGAAATTGCGGCAACTTCTGCCACACTAAAATAAAGCATTCTTGGGTAATGTCTTCCGCCATGGTTTTATGACCACAAAGGCGCAGTGATAGGGCATAGATACGTTGGTGATAGTTTTGATACAGCAGTTTAAAGGCGGTTTTGTTTCCTTGGCTGGCTAAGGTGGCCAGTTCAAAGTCAGACATTGCGCTATTGAGTGGGAGTATCCCTGCTGTCACTGTCATTCCCTGCCAATTATTAAGTGTTGTAGTTTTGACGCACTGAATGCAGCAAAAGGTTTGGAGTCGTAAAAAATATATTTTATTAAGATTCATTATTCAGCGTAACATTTTTGTAATCTGTAGTAGAATCCGCGCGAAAATATACAGTTAAGCTTATGAAGTTATTAATTTTATACCAATTGGTATTGTAATATTTTTATCGGCGTTTAAACGGTATCGTTACCAAGGTTAACACGCATTACTTTGTAAAATATGCCGACAGTATCTTGATGAACTAAGCTAGAAATAATGAGGTGCTTTCGATATGTGAGCTTTTAATCAACAAGCTATCAGAGTATTTGATATGAACTTTTCATGTATTGCTACACTGGCGCTGTTAAAGGCTTAATTTGCAGCTATCTTTTTAAGATAGGTTATTTATTCGGGGACTTTCTATGCTAATCCGCTCAAAGTTGTTACTCAGCGCAGCTGTGTCTATTTCGGCATTAGTTGCCATGTTTGGATTACAACTCCATTCAAATTCGGTTAAGTCGGAGCTCTCGCATGCCGCTCAAAGTGTGCTTGAGTTAGAGCGCGATGTATTGATGTTGCGTAAAAACGAAAAGGATTTCTTCGCTCGCAAGGATTTAAAATATGTTGAATTACATAAACAAAGCCACATGGCCATCGACGGTATTGTCCCCGATTTAGAGAAAGTGTTTAAAGATTACGGTGTGTCGACGGCATCGCTTGAAAGTTTTGACAGTAATTTAAATCAGTATCAAGCTGCTTTTTCTGAAGTGGTGCAGCTACAGCAGGAAATTGGCTTAACGCCTAAAACAGGTTTGTACGGCACATTGCGTACGGCGGTGCATAATGTTGAAACGCTGCTGAAGCAATACAATCAGCTCGAACTCGAAGTGGCTATGCTGCAACTGAGACGTAACGAAAAAGATTTTATGCTGCGTCGAGAGCTAAGTTATGTTGAAACCTTCGATGCCAACATTGGCAAGTTTAATGACAAGCTACGTTCATCGAGCTTAGATGCCGATACCCAAAATAAAATTGCAGAGCTTATTACTCAGTATCAGAAAGATTTTAAAAGCTTAACCAATAAAGAGCAGCAACTCGGTTTAACCGAGAAAGATGGCACTATGGCGCGTCTTGTCGCTGCCAACCTACAAATTGAAAGTAGCGCGAATGACTTACATAACCTAGCGCTTAAGGCGATTGATGATGCTGAGAGCAGCAGCGTTAATGTAGGTATTGCTGTGTTTATCTTTATCACGTTGCTGCTATCTATCATTACCTATTTGATTATCCGCAGTATTATCGCCCCGGTTGAGCGCATCACGCAGATCATTGCTCGTATCGAAGTGAGTAAAGATCTGACCTTGAGATGCGATGCATCAACGCAAGATGAACTTGGCGAAATTGCGCAGCATTTCAATAGTATGGTGAGTAGCTTCCAGCAATTGATTGAGCAAGTGATTGAGTCAGTCGCGACAATTAACACCTCCTGTAAGCGCGTATCCGAAAATGCCATGCTTGCCTCTGAAGGCGTAGGTCAACAGCTCAATGAGACTGATATGGTTGCAACGGCGATAACAGAAATGGGCGCAACCATTGACGAAATTGCTAAAACAACTGAGTTAGCGGCATCAAAAGCGGGTCAGACCCACGATAATGCGCAAAGCGGCCAATTAGAAGTTGAGCAAACGATTCATAAAATCCAGTCACTTGCTGAGCAGCTCAATAGCTCGGCTGCGGTCGTTAATGAGCTGGAACGTGACAGCGAGACAATCGGTAGCGTGTTAGATGTGATCCGCGGTATTGCTGAGCAGACCAACCTCTTGGCCTTGAATGCGGCGATTGAAGCGGCGCGTGCGGGTGAGCAGGGTCGTGGTTTTGCCGTGGTTGCCGATGAAGTGCGTAACTTAGCGATGCGGACTCAATCGTCAACCCAAGAGATTGCGAACATTATTCAGACCTTACAGACGCGTACTCGCTCGATTGTGCAATTGATGGAATCGAGTCAAAAACAAGGTGTTGAGAGTGCGGAGCAAGCGGCGAGTGCCGGTGCCTTACTCAAGCTTATAAATACAGATGTGCGTAACATCATGGACATGAGTACTCAAATTGCCGCGGCGATTGAAGAGCAAAGCATGGTGGCGGCAGAAGTGAATAAGAACGTGGTGGTGATCCGCGATATCGCCGAAGAATCCTCCCATGCGGCCGATGCCAATGCGTCGGCATCGGATGAGCTGAAAGCGCAGGCTGAATTCTTATTCCGTGCAGTCAGTAATTTTAAAATCTAATATTTAAAAGCCAATGCTAATCTGATGAGCAAAAGCTAGCTTAGAAAATACACTAACAAAAACGCACTCCGAGGAGTGCGTTTTTATGTCTGAGTGATTAGCTCTGCAAGCTTAGTTATTCGTTAAAACAGCACACTGTGCATCGGAACCACTCAGATTAGTCAGAACGTTCAGTGACTACTATGAGTGACGGAACAGTTAGTGACGGAACATGGCAGAAATAGACTCTTCGTTGCTTACGCGACGAATTGCCTCAGCCAGTACCGCAGACATAGTTAACTGAGTTACTTTAGCCACTTTCAACATTTCTGGGCTTAAAGGAACAGTGTCAGTCACAATCACTTCATCAATCACTGAGTTAGCGATATTTTCAGCCGCTTTGCCAGAGAACACTGGGTGAGTTGCGTAAGCAAATACGCGGTTCGCACCATGTTCTTTTAAGGCTTCAGCCGCTTTACACAGAGTGCCGCCTGTGTCGATCATATCGTCAACGATAATGCAGTCACGACCTTGAACATCACCAATGATGTGCATAACTTGCGCAACGTTCGCTTGTGGGCGACGTTTATCAATGATCGCTAAATCAGAATCATCCAACAGTTTTGCTACTGCGCGAGCGCGAACAACACCACCGATGTCTGGAGAAACAACGACTGGATTATCTAAGTTCTTCGCTAACATATCCTCTAGTAGCACTGGGCTACCAAATACGTTATCAACAGGAACGTCGAAGAAACCTTGAATTTGCTCAGCGTGCAGGTCACAGGTCAGAACGCGGTCAACACCCACGCTAGACAGGAAATCGGCAACGACTTTTGCAGTAATCGGTACACGGGCGCTACGAACGCGACGGTCTTGACGAGCATAACCAAAGTAAGGAATAACGGCTGTGATACGGCCAGCAGATGCACGGCGCAGCGCGTCAACCATCACGATGAGTTCCATCAGGTTGTCGTTTGTCGGCGCGCAAGTGGATTGGATGATGAACACATCGGCCCCACGTACATTTTCGTTAATTTGGACACTGATTTCACCATCGCTGAAACGACCAACCACTGCGTCTCCGAGTTTGCAAAATAGACGATCGGCTATCTTTTTAGCGAGACTGGGGGTGGCGTTCCCAGCAAAGAGCTTGATGTCGGGCACTGTATGAACCTCAGGCGTTTGCTTTATATTTTAGTGGCTAGAGTAACGACGATGTAGGGACGGGAGGAACCCGAGGCGTTATCGTTAAGTGGTTACTCTAGAAGAAAGTAGTTTAAGGGTGATTGAGTCGCGTGATGAGCGGCGAAATATTCATCCCTTGTGCAACAAATCCTTGCATTTCAGACGGTAATTTCGCCAAGGCTGCGAGAGCTTGTTGCTGTTGTGTGAATTCCCCGAACACGCATGCGCCTGTTCCTGTCATTCTCGACGGCGCATATTCTAGCAGCCAGCCTAATGCCTTGGCAACTTGAGGGTATTTAGAAACGACGAGTTTTTGGCAATCATTTGCCCAAGGTTGGCTCATTAAGGTATCTATGGCCAGTTTCGGGGTATCACGCGGTAAAAGTGGATCTTGGAATACTTCAGCGGTGGAAACATGCGCATCGGGAGCTATGACTAAGTACCAAGGCTCACTCGGATTTACCGCTTGTAAGCGTTCACCTACACCTTCGGCAAAAGCGGCGAAACCATGAATAAAAACAGGAATATCGGCACCCAATTTAAGGCCGATTCTTGCCAATTCTTCGGTTAATAATTGGGTATGCCATAACGTGTTCAATGCCACTAATGTGGTTGCTGCATCGGACGAGCCGCCACCTAAACCGCCGCCCATGGGCAGTCGTTTATCTAGCCAGATCTCAGCGCCGCCTTTAAAGCCTGTGGTTTGCTGTAATGATTTTGCGGCTCGCAGAATTAAGTTATCGCTGTCAGCGACAACGCCCGACATATTGGAGTGCAAAATCAGTTCAGGGGTTTCAGTGACCTTAAAATCGAGCATGTCGCAGCAATCGATAAACTGAAACAAGGTTTGCAGTTCGTGGTAACCGTCGGCACGGCGGCCATTAATGTGTAAAAACAAGTTGAGCTTGGCTGGCGCAGGCCAATTGCGGGAAATTGCAGCGGGCATCTTAAGGTTGTTCTCCGACTAAGATCGCGGGCTTGCCAAGAGCTTGCCATTGATTCAGTTGTAGTTTGAGTTGTAAATCGCCACGTTCAAGCTTTAATTGATGGGGCACACTGGCGCCGCTCTGGGATTGCCAACTTAAAAATGCGACCTGCCAAGGTGGCGGGGTTTGAGTATTGGTTAGCTGTTTAGGTTTGCCTTGGCTATCGCGTACGATGACCTGATCATTGGGGCCAACTTGGCCTGTGATCCACAAAGGTAAATCGGCCAAGGGGATCGACCAACCGCTGACACGCTCAAGTAAACGTTGGGCATTATCGTCGCGAAAGTCTTTGCCATCGATATGCAAATGGGCCGAGTTCGGGGTTGAGTTAAGCGTCAACACCGTCGTACCTAGCATAGTGGTGAGTGTCAGTTCGTCGCGATCTTCACTGTGGCGCCAGTAGATATTAGCGCTGAGCTTATCGTCAGGGGTTTTTATCGCCAGTTTACCCTGTAATTCCCAAGCGGTTGCTTGGCGCGCATCCGTGACTGTGATTGGGCTTAGGTCAGTCATCGGCGGCAAGGTTTCACACCCCGCCAGCAAGAGTAGGGCGCTTAAGGTAAAACAAGAGAAAATGGTTTTTGTGAGGCGCTTCAAATTATTCATCTATGACTGATATACCAAAGTCCTTATGATACGAGGGCTTGGAAAGAATACCAATGCCAAACGTAAAATTTCCATCGGCGGTCACTTAGATTTGCTCCTTCGGGGCAAATCCTGCCTTACCTATCATTGATAGAAAATTTAGGTAAGAAGTTAGACCTTTATTCGGTTTTGTTAAGCGTATTCTGTTTTTAGTTGGGCCGATTCAGTAGAATGCCCTTATTAAGAGAGTCGCCAAGAATCTAGAAAGAGTCAGATGAGCCTTGTAGCAATCGGTATTAACCATAAAACAGCCACGGTAGACCTGCGTGAGAAAGTTGCCTTCTCTCCGGACAAAATTCATGACGCTATGAAGAGTCTGGCCAGTCGTACACGCTCAGGTGAAGCCGTTATTGTCTCGACCTGTAACCGCACTGAGTTGTATTGCAACAACGGCGATGAGGCCGATATTATTGCGTGGCTTGAAGAATATCACGGCCTTGATCATAAGGACGTCGCGCCTTGTCTCTATAATTATCACGGTCAGGATGCCGTCAGGCATTTGATGCGTGTGGCCTCTGGGCTCGATTCGTTGATCTTGGGTGAACCGCAAATTCTCGGCCAAGTAAAACAAGCATTCGTTAAGGCCAAAGAGGCTGGAACTGTTGCACTAACAATAGACAGACTCTTTCAAAATACCTTTTCTGTCGCCAAAAAAGTCCGTACCGACACTGAAATCGGCGCCGCCGCAGTGTCTGTGGCATTTGCCGCGGTGAGCATGGCGAAACATATTTTCTCGTCGATATCGACCACAAAAGTGCTGTTGATTGGTGCTGGTGAAACTATAGAGCTGGTTGCTAAACATCTTAAAGACAACGGCGTGGCGTCTATGGTCGTAGCAAACCGGACGTTAGAGCGCGCCCAAGGCATGTGTGAGGAGTTTGGCGCAACAGCAATTACACTGGCACAGATACCAGATTATCTCCCAAAAGCCGATATCGTGATATCCTCTACCGCCAGCCCTCTGCCTATCTTAGGTAAAGGCATGGTCGAAAAAGCGCTAAAGCAGCGTCGCCATCAACCTATGTTATTGGTTGATATAGCAGTTCCCCGGGATATTGAGCCGGAAGTCGCCGATTTGGATGACGCGTTTCTGTATACAGTGGACGACCTGCATAGCATTATTGAACAGAATATGGCTTCTCGAAAAGAAGCCGCCGAGCAAGCTGAAGTAATTACTGAAGAACAATCTTTCCTATTTATGGATTGGATCCGTTCTTTAGAGTCGGTCGACAGTATTCGCGAGTATCGCAGCCAGAGCATGGCGGTAAAAGATGAGTTAGTAGAACGTGCCCTGAATAAACTAGCCCAGGGCTCAGACACTGAGCAGGTATTGATTGAACTAGCCAATCGCCTGACCAATAAACTTATCCACGCACCGACACAGGCCCTCACGGCAGCGAGTCGTCAGGGCGATTTGAATACTCTCGGTCAGTTAAGATCAGCGCTTGGATTAGATAAACACTAAGGTTAGCGAGTTAAATGAAGGAATCCGTTATCCGCAAGCTGGAAGGCTTGCTCGAGCGCAATGAAGAAGTCATGGCTTTGCTGGGTGATGCTAGCGTCATTTCTGATCAAGACAGGTTTCGTGCGTTATCGAAAGAATATGCCCAGTTAGAAGACGTTGTTGCTGGCTTTAAAGCCTATCAGCAAGCGCAGGCTGATCTTGATTCTGCCAAAGAAATGCTGGAAGAAGACGATGCAGAAATGCGCGAAATGGCGCAGGAAGAGATGAAAGCCGCTAAGGCCAAACTCGAGCATCTTGAAGATGAACTGCAAATTCTTTTACTGCCAAAAGATCCCGACGACGATAAAAACGCCTTCGTTGAGATCCGCGCAGGTGCAGGCGGTGATGAAGCCGCGATTTTCGCGGGCGATTTGTTCCGCATGTACAGCCGTTATGCCGAAGCAAATCGCTGGCAGATTGAAATTATGAGCTGTAACGAAGGCGAACATGGTGGCTTTAAAGAAGTGATCATGAAGGTGAGCGGTGAAGGCGTATACGGCAAACTTAAGTTTGAATCCGGCGGTCACCGCGTACAACGTGTGCCAGAAACCGAATCCCAAGGTCGTGTGCATACTTCTGCGGTGACTGTGGTTGTACTGCATGAAGTACCTGAAGCGGAAGCGATTTCAATCAATCCTGCCGATCTGAAAGTCGATACTTTCCGTTCATCGGGTGCGGGTGGTCAGCACGTTAACAAAACTGATTCTGCCATTCGTATTACCCACATTCCAACAGGGATAGTGGTGGAATGCCAAGATCAACGCTCGCAACATAAGAACCGTGCCCAAGCCATGAGTGTTCTGGCCGCACGTATTCAAGCTGTTGAAGACGAAAAACGCCGTAGCGCCGAAGAATCGACCCGTCGTAGTCTGGTTGCCAGTGGTGATCGCTCCGAACGTGTACGTACTTACAACTTCCCGCAAGGCCGCGTGAGCGAACACCGCATCAACTTGACCTTATATCGCTTGAACGAAGTAATGGAAGGCGATCTCGATGCTATTTTATTGCCTCTGATGCAAGAGCATCAAGCCGATCAGTTAGCCGCACTGGCTGACGAGCAGGGATAGTTTTGTCAGATCAATCTAGCATAGCCGAAGCCCTGCAATGGGCTTATGTGCAGTTAGCATCAACCTCTGAATCCGCTCATCTGGATGCAGAGGTTTTGTTGTTATATTGCCTCAATAAAAGTCGCAGCTATTTATATACTTGGCCTGAAAAATCCCTGACGGTTGAGCAGTGGAAACGCTTCCAGCAAATGGTACAGAAACGCCAAAAGGGCGTGCCTGTGGCACATATTGTCGGTGAGCGCGAATTTTGGTCACTGCCTTTTATCGTCAACGACACGACTTTGATCCCGCGTCCCGACACGGAAATTCTGGTCGAAACCGCCTTGAATATGCCGCTTTCTACCTACGCTAAAGTGCTCGATTTAGGTACAGGCACTGGGGCCATTGCGCTGGCGTTAGCGTCTGAGCGTGAGTCTTGGCAAATCACGGCGGTTGATAAAGTCGATGATGCCGTGGCTTTGGCTATCGCGAACCGTGAGAACTTAAAGCTGCCGCAGGTCGATATTCTTCAAAGTGATTGGTTTAGCGCGGTAAAGTCGCGTGACTTTGACTTAATCGTCTCAAATCCGCCCTATATTGATGAGACTGACGAACACTTACACCAAGGTGACGTGCGTTTCGAGCCCCAAAGCGCGTTAACCGCCGCCGAGGAAGGCTTTGCCGATCTGTATTATATTGCCAACACTGCCCGAGATTACTTAAAGCCTAACGGCTATATCCTGCTCGAGCATGGCTTCGAACAGGCGGTAAGACTCAGAGCTAAGCTTATCGAACTGGGCTATGAGAATGTCGCTACAGTGCGAGACTTTGGCAGCAATGACAGATGTACTATGGGTAAATGGGCGGAATAACGCGCTGCTTTAAGTGAAGATATTTATCCAGTTATACCGATTTAACGAACGCCATTGGTTATCGCCAATGGCGTTTTTGTTTTCTAAATAATCACCTTAAGCAGATGTTAAGGTGACGATCGCAAACCTTAAACATCACAACGCTTTCACCATAAAGAATTTACTGCCGGTTTCTGGGTAGGCTTGTTGTATCCATTGCACGCGATAGCCGTGGCGCTCATAAAAGGGCTTAGCTTGGAAATCTAAAGTATCGAGTAGGGCAAATTGGCAGCCGCGCGCTTTTGCTTGGCTTTCGGCTTCTAATAGCAAGCGCGTGCCGATTTTTTGGTGTCTTAGGGCGTCATCGACCCACAGATACTCGATTAACAACCAATAGCCGAAGGTTTTGCCGCTTATTCCTGCTAACAGTTTACCTTCGGCGTCTTGTAATTTGATGCCGAGATTCTTACGGCTAAGCCCTTGCCATTGGGCTTGGTTAAATTCGACAATTTTTTGTTTTACGGCATCGGCGAACTCGGTTGATTCATCGTTAATTAAGCTTAAATTCATCGTCTCTTCTCGTTTGATTTTTTATGATGTTAGCTCTGACTATCTAGGCTGATAGGCATTGGTATGCCGTCACGGATTAGGGTAAACTAGCGCCTTTGTCACTGGCCATAAGTATCGTAATGGAAACTTTTTACAGTCTATATCCTGCGGTTAAACATCTGCATTTTACCTTTATCGCGTTGAGCGTGTTGCTGCTTACCGTGCGCTTTGTCCTGCATCTGCGCCAATCGGCTTTGATGGAGAAGAAACTGCTCAAGATAGCGCCCCATGTTATCGACACTTTCTTACTGCTGTCGGGCTTAACTCTGTGTTTTATGATCCAGCAATTTCCTTTTGTCGATCCTTGGATGACCGAAAAAATCGGTGCTGTGGTTGCCTATATTGTACTAGGCGCGATTGCTATAAAGGCGAACAGAAACAAGTTGTTCAAAGTGTTTGCTTACTTAGGCGCGATAGGCTGGTTGGTTTATGCTGCTAAATTGGCTCATTTTAAACAAGCGGTATTATTGGGTTAATGGGTAACTACACTCTGCAAGATGGCATTTCATTGCCCGAGTCGGCATTGGATGTAGGTGCGCACCTTGGATTTTCTAAACTAGAAGCCGCTAAATGGGCTTGGTTTGAAATGGCGGGAGCCGTATTAAGTCATTACTTGGTTGACCAACAACAGCGTTTTAATGCGCTGTTACATTGGTTTTACGAGGATTTAGGCTTTTGTGTCCGCGATAATTACTTTAGTACTGAGGCAGCGGATTTAGGCACTTGCTTGATTAGCCGCCAAGGCAATAGCACTACGCTGGCAACTGTCTTGATGTTACTGGCAAAACAGTTAGATCTTGAGCTTGAACCGATATTGCTACCCGGCAATACGGTGCTGCGTTGCAAGATTGCCGGTGAAGTGAGTTATCTGGACCCTTTGACGGGCAAGGAGCTCAGCCGTCACCAGTTGCATGTGTTAGTGCGCGGCGAGTTAGGTAATGCGGCCGAGCTTAAGGCGAGTTACTTAAAACCTGCAACGGTGAAAAAACTGCTGACGCGTATGCTGCATGAGCTAAAAGCCGGTTGCATAGTGTCGCATCAATTTGAGGCGGCGATGGAATGTTGCAGTCTGCTGTTGCAATGGCATAGCGATGATGTGCACCTCAATCGTGAGCGAGCCTTTATCGCGCAGCAGCTGGGTTGTATCAATGTGGCCGCTGCTGATTTGCAGCATTTTGTCGATAACAGCCCCCACGACCCCGTGATCGAAATCGTGAAGATGCAGCTCAAAGAATTAAACGAGCATGCCGAGATTTACCATTAAAGCAGAGCCTTTCGGGGCTCTTCTTATTTATCAACTGTTCAATCCAATCAGCAAAAATAATAACACTGGGCAGATGAAAGTTTGACCCAGGGACTTAAAGGTTAAGTCTCTAATAAAAATAAAATAATAACTGTATTAACAGGGAGAAATTAGCATGACAAGCACGGCTTTAGTGACGAACGATGCCACGGCGTTAGGGATACTCGCGACAATTCTAGGTTTTGTATTTTATACCAGTAGCAGTAGTCATCCTTTTTGGCAGAAGTTTTATCGTTTCATTCCCGCCCTTTTATTGTGTTATTTCTTGCCCTCTTTATTGAATACCTTTGGGGTGATCGACGGTAATACCTCACAGCTGTACTTTGTGGCGTCACGTTATTTACTGCCAGCGTGTTTAGTCTTATTAATTTTAAGCGTTGATTTAAAAGCTATTTTAAGTTTAGGGCCGAAAGCCTTAATCATGTTTTTAACCGGCACTGTCGGTATCGTCATCGGTGGCCCAATTGCTTTGCTGTTAGTGTCGATCATCGAGCCCTCTTTGATTGGGGTCGATGGTCCCGATGCGGTTTGGCGCGGCATGACGACTTTAGCCGGAAGCTGGATTGGTGGCGGCGCAAACCAAGCAGCGATGAAAGAAATCTATGCGGTAGGTGGCAATATTTTCTCTGTGATGGTGACAGTCGATGTGATTGTCGCCAATATCTGGATGGCCGTATTGTTGTTTATGGCCTCAAAGGCGAAAGAGATTGATGCCAGAACGGGTGCCGATACCTCAGCAATTGAAGCGTTAAAAGATAAAGTAGAAAAGTATCACGCTGAAAATGCCCGCATTCCTAATCTGCGCGATCTTATGCTGATTGTCGCCGTTGGCTTTGGTATCACAGGTATTGCCCATATGGCCGCCGATTTCCTTGGACCATTTTTTGAAGCGAACTACCCTTGGACCGAAGATTACAGCTTAACCTCTAAGTTCTTCTGGTTAGTGGTGATAGTCACAACCATTGGTTTGGCTATGTCCTTCAGCCCTGTGCGCCATTTAGAGGCGGCGGGGGCATCAAAAGTGGCGTCGGCCTTCCTTTACATCTTAGTGGCGACGATTGGTCTGCACATGGATGTGAGTAAAGTGCTCGACACGCCTCTGTACTTTTTAGTGGGCATTATTTGGATGTTAGTGCACGCCGGCTTTATGTTATTGGTGGCTAAGTTGATTAAAGCCCCGCTGTTTTACATGGCCGTGGGTAGCCAAGCAAATGTCGGCGGTGCGGCATCTGCCCCTGTTGTTGCTGCGGCATTTCACCCCGCTTTAGCGCCTGTTGGTGTGTTGTTAGCCGTATTTGGTTATGCGTTAGGGACTTACATGGCGTGGCTCTGTGGTCAACTTTTACAGCTAGTTGCAGCATAGCGGCCTTAGCCCTATATTCAGTTCATCGCTGGGAAAGGTTCCAGCATTTTAGAGAGAAGTTGCGATGAGTAATAAAATCATAAACCTAGGTTCAATCGAGATTGCTAACGATAAACCTTTCGTGTTGTTTGGTGGCATGAACGTGCTTGAGTCTCGCGATCTCGCTATGTCGATTGCTGAAACCTACGCCGAAGTGACCCAAAAACTGGGTATTCCTTATGTGTTTAAGGCGTCCTTTGATAAGGCGAATCGCTCTTCAATCAACTCTTACCGCGGCCCAGGTATGGAAGAAGGTTTGAAGATTTTTGAAGAAATCAAAAAGACCTTTAACTTACCTTTGATCACTGACGTGCATGAAGTGCACCAGTGTGCACCTGTTGCTGAAGTGGTTGATATCATTCAGTTGCCAGCATTCTTGGCCCGTCAGACAGATCTGGTTGTCGCTATGGCAAAAACCGGCGCTATCATTAACGTGAAAAAGCCACAGTTTTTAGCGCCGCACGAAATGCGCCACATCATCACTAAGTTTAACGAAGCGGGTAATGACGAGATCATCCTGTGTGAACGTGGTTCAAGCTTCGGCTATAACAACTTAGTCGTTGATATGTTGGGCATGGATGAGATGAAACAATCTGGTTACCCTGTCATTTTCGATGCGACCCATGCGCTGCAACGTCCAGGTGGCCGTGCCGATTCTGCGGGCGGGCGTCGTGCTCAAGCGACCGAGTTAGCGCGCAGCGGTATGGCGCTAGGTTTAGCGGGTCTATTCATTGAAGCGCATCCCGATCCTGATAACGCTAAGTGCGACGGCCCATGTGCGCTGCCTTTGCATCAGTTAGAAAATTATCTGAAGCAGATGAAAGCAATCGATGATTTGGTTAAGTCTTTCGATCCCATCGATACCAGCAAGTAATCGCAAGCTAAGACTTAATGAATTAGTGACTTAGTGATTAAATCTCAAAGCCCCGACTCGTTCGGGGCTTTGTTTTTCAGCAGAAACAATTAGACTGCCATCACCCCATGGCTATCTGAAACATGAATGTTTTTATGATGAGGCTTGCCTTACTCTCGTCTCTATTGCCGACCTCATTCTTTAGGGAATACCTACATGTGGATCTTATTAACTTTGCTGGCGGCATTTATGCAGGCTTGGCGTAATGCGTTTCAAAGCCAACTGAGTAAAGAGGTGAGTGTTGCGGGCGTGACCTTGGCGCGTTTTATTTGGGCAGGGCCTATTGCTGCCGTGTATCTAGCAGGTTTATATCTTTGGCAGGATGTCGGTATCCCCGATTTTAGCGGCCGTTTTATCGGTTTTATTTTAGGTGCATCGGCGATGCAAATCCTAGCAACAGGCTTGATGGTAAAACTGTTCAAGCAACAGAACTTTGCCATTGGGGCAGGGCTAGCAAAGAGCGAAGCTGTCGTTGCGGCGATATTAGGGACAGTATTTTTCGGCACTCATTTATCGCCATTAGGTTGGTCGGGTGTGTTGCTGGGTGGTGTGGCGATTTTTTTGATGAGTGCCAAACAAGGTCTTCGAAGTCTGTCGCTCAATACGGTATTGATTGGTTTAGCCTGTGGAACTTCGTTTGCGCTGACATCGCTCTGGGTGCGGGAGGCGAGTTTGTGTTTGAATATCGGCTTTCCCCATAGCGCCGCTTGGGTGCTGTTATTCGTGATCAGCTTACAGACGCTGTTGTTAGTCAGTTATCTGTTACTCAAGGATAAATCCACACTGACAGCGTTATGGCAGCGTCCCAAGCTAACTTTACTTACCAGTACCGCCAGTTGTTTAGGTTCTATCGGCTGGTTTAGTGCTATGTCGCTGCAGGCTGTGCCTTATGTTAAAACCTTAGGCCAAGTTGAAGTCTTCTTTATGATCTTGATTGCCACCTTTTGGCTGAAGGAAAAAGTGAAGATAAAAGATATGCTTGGATTAGTGCTTATCGCTATCGCCGCTATTTTGGTGATGTGGGAGTAGATTAAAACTCATTGATGTCATACTGGTTTTTTATACTAGAATAAAACTCGATTTAGCCAGTTTATATCAAGCTGATATGAACTGAGATACAAACATATACATACCTTGCCGCTTAGATTTTGATACCATTTTTAACCGAGTGCTGTGCGAGTTAAGGAACTAAACAGAGAACTATGCGAAAAAAGTTAGCAAAATTAAATCTACCATTATGGCAATGGCTGGCAGTCATATTGTTTCCAATTGGAATTGCTGTTGTCGCAAGTTATCTCTCTGCACAGTATTTTTTTGAAGATAAAGTAAAAGGTGTGGGAGCTATTTATGTAGGCCACATAGATACGTTGATCTCTCATGCCGATGAAATCAGCCATTATGCATTGGCGCTGAAGGACACTGAGTGCCAAGAGTTACACAACTATATGTTGTTCCAACCCTACTTTCGCTCGGCTTTACTATATGATTCGCACCGTGTTTATTGCTCATCTAAAACAGGTGATATCGACGTTCCTTTAGGTATAGTCAGTACCACTGAAAATCTTGAAATACCTAACCAGTTTATTATTGGCGGCACGCCTTTTATGCCTGAGGTGCCTGCGATAGTGGCATCAAACTGGGAACCGATATCTAAGCACGGCGCAGCTGTGATTATTGAAGGGAAATATTAGTAGATTCCTTTGTACAGCCCGATGTGTTCCCTAGCGCTGTTGTGAATGTTGCTTTAGCAATCAATGGTAAAACGATTCCAGAGTCACTCGGATTTATGAAAAATGAGGTGATGACGCTCGATTCTGATAAGCACAATTTTTCAGTGTTACTAGG